>CAYNHE010000039.1:0-2583 GCA_964397215.1 uncultured Candidatus Saccharibacteria bacterium | reverse complement strand
TATCGCGGGGTAGAGCAGCCTGGTAGCTCGTTTGGCTCATAACCAAAAGGTCGTTGGTTCAAATCCAACCCCCGCAACCAAAATCGGTACTAGTATCTCCCCCCGATCTAGTACCGATTTTGATTTTAGTCATTGCCTATGCGGCACTTGCTTGTTACTCCTGCAAACAGCGGAGAGAGAAACCGGCGTAACGATTATTTGGTCCAAACGATGGTTTGACCTCTGCATCAGTAAAAGCTAGATAGTGGGCACTGATGTCTTGCGCGCCACTATTTGACCAATAATAGCTGTCAATGCCTAATTCTCTAAAAAAGCTAAGGCCAGGATTAGCATTACCGCTGCGCACGAACGTGAAAATCACGAAAATCACTTGTGGTTTCCAAAAGTGTGCTATAATAAAAATGTCTAAACCTTGTGAGCCAATTTTGGTAAGCAAAAACGAATCAATAGTTATTACGAATGTAGAAAGCGGCACCGCTTTTGATGTTACGTTCGTGATAACTCATTAAGGTTTAGACACCTCGCGGTGTCGCTTTTTGTGGGCGAACACGGTAGTTAAAGTAGTAGGACAAACTTTAACCTTTTGCTAGCAATGGTGACGCGCGAGGTGTCAATAATAAGACGGTATCAAGTAACTGAGAGTTGGCTATTCGCCTTGGTTTTTGATACTTTTAATTCACTTCGAGGAGGTACGAGTGAACAGGAACATCCAAAATTTCATCAAAACTCAATCACTACCTATTATTGGTTTACCAGCTGCTGGGGCGTTGGCTTTGCTAACTTTAGCTTTGCTATGTCCGATTTCGACTCAGGCTAATGCGACTGATACTGCTACTGCTTATATCACAGCCGAAGTCACACCGGCAATAGCTGTCAGCCTACAAAACAATATCGATATTAATGTTACGCCCGAATCGACGAACGGTACTTTTACTTCAACTACAGCAAAACTCAAAATCTCCACCAATAGTGATGCCGGCTACAAGGTTTATATGAGTACCATTGATGGAACTTCCGATTTGACTAATACTGACGCTTCCAAAGCTACCAGAATCACTTCCATTTCTAAATCATCGACTCAGGCACAATTCGGGCAAAATACTTGGGGTTATGCAGTTGGCGAATCAGCTGTTAATGCGGCGACTAGCTATCTTCCTATTCCAACTAGCGCTAACTCCCCCATTATTACTAGAAGTACTGCTCGGCAAAACGACGAATACAATCTCACTTTTGCTACTAATGTTGACCTGAACTTGCCAACCGGAACATATACCAATGCCGTCACGGTTTCTGCAGTCGCTAATCCGGTCACGGTGACTGGATTGCAACGGTCTACCTACATGCAAAACATGAACTCCGCAATTTGTACCAACACTGCCGAAGGCATCACTAAACAACTTATCGACACTCGTGATGGTAACAAGTATTGGGTGGCCAAACTTAAAGACGGTAACTGTTGGATGACCCAGAACCTGGCACTAGACCTCACTTCTAAAGGCCTCAGTCCACAAGATAGCAATATTAGTGCTGAGTGGAATAGCAGGGCAGCTTATCCACCAACCGACACTAACTCTATAGCACTGGTCGGAAAGGCGGCCACGAGTGCGGCAACAGCAACTGGCTCTTGGAATATGGGTAAAGTTGTTATTGCCGTGCCGGAAGAGGCTACATTGTGTAGAAACTATGGCGGTTCGTCTGCTGCATGGTCTCTCATGTCGACAGATAACTTTGGTGAAAAGTGTGCAAAGTCCGGTTTTGTCGATGTGTCTGGTGATAACTGGAAGCCAACCTTTACTGCTAGAAACGGCTCTTTTACACTACAAGGAGATAGTAGTGGTACTGCATATAATGATACATTGGTTGCAATCAACCCAAATAACCCTAGTGACTATAGCAAAGGTGGTACATACGATGCGCATTATCTAGTCGGTAACTACTACCAATTTAATGCGGCTCTGGCAGGGTCAGTTGTATACAAAGCAAACCATAATTCATCTGAAAGCATTTGTCCAAAGAACTGGAAATTGCCAAATGGCGCTTCGGCGGCCGATACTCTTACTACGTCTGGGTCATATCAGTATTTACTTAAACAATACGATCTTATTACTAACTTAACTACTGGCAAAGTCTCGAATGATAGTTACAGTATTAACCGGGCTCCATTTTATTTTGTACGTAATGGGTATGCTAATCCTGCTTCAAGCTCCGGATATTTTAACCAAGTTGGTGCACGTGGTGCCTTATGGAGTGGAACTGCGCTAAGTAACTCCAATGGTTACATGGCATTATTTACTCAAACTAGTCTAAGTTTATCGTATTCATCATATGAACTTTCTGCCGGTGCTCAAACCGGTGCCGCGGTGCGTTGTCTCATCGAAGGTGAAACTCATCCAGTACCTACAACCTAATCCCGATTAGAAAATTTAACATCACACTCGTAATATCAATCTTCATCATCGCAAATTACCAATTCTCGAATCACCCAGAGTTCTTATTGCGTCAGCCGCTAATTTATGATACGATAATAGAGGAAGGGTGGCCGAGTGGTTGATGGCACTGGTCTTGAAAACCAGCAGGTTAATA
>CAYNHE010000038.1:0-2850 GCA_964397215.1 uncultured Candidatus Saccharibacteria bacterium | reverse complement strand
CCGGCTTGCGCGCTATTCCCTGCAATAAGTCCGCCAGTGGCAAAGTGAATGGCAAAAAATATAATATCAATCTCGTGCAGGAGCGCGAAGTGCATTATTTGCGCACTGACAAACCGCTAGAACAGGAATATCTTACCTATCCGTGGCGCGTGCAGAAATCCACCGGTAAGACCCTAGACGAACCAGAAGACGGCAACGACCACTGTATGGATGCGCTCGCTTATGCCGTGCGCGATATGGAAAGGAAACCGGTAGAGTATGGGGCCGTGAGATTCTAATAATCGCTTTCGTTTTCTGCTAGGTAATCAGCTAGCTGCCCCTCTGTCATATTGCTTAGCTCATCGGTTTCTTGTTCGGTAATTAAATCTTTCGGACTCATTTGTTTAACTCCTTTCTGAAAGTATCTGTGATTCTATTATAACATTTTCGGGTTGCGCGTAGGCGCGTTAGCGCCGGAGCGCGGAAAGAGCGGAGCGGATGGGCGCGCCAAGCGAACGCAGTTCGCTGACTGGCGAGTGGCGCGAAGTATAGACTTCAATGTCGTTGGAATAGTGCGCGCCACGAGAAAGTCGGGGGCGAAGCCGCAAGTAGGCGGAATAGCCACATTAGAGAGGAGCAAGCCCCGGCGCGCCCTAGAAGTAGAGCGATTACACTGGAAGAAATAGGGGTTTTAAGGTATAATTATAAGTAATAAATGGAGTAAATATGGGCGAAATTACAAAAGCGGAGATGCCGGATTTTGAGAAAATTAGGCAAATGATAGAAACGGCAAGGCGAAAAGCCGCCTATCAGATAAATGAAACTATTATTGATTTATACTGGCGAATTGGTAAGTTCGTATCAGAGAAGACGATAAGTGACGGTTGGGGTAATTCTACTGTTAAAGAATTATCGGAATATATTTTAGAACGAGAACCGGGATTAAGTGGCTATTCGCAGTGGAATATTCAACGAATGAAGCGGTTTTATGAAACCTATAAGGATAAGCCGGATTTAATGCCATTACTCAGACAGAACTCCTGGTCTAACAATTTGCATATTATGGCTAAGTGCAAGAGCGATGAAGAGCGCGAATTTTACCTTAAACTTGTATCACAAGAGATGTATAGCGCGCGTGAATTAGAGCGACAGATTGATAGTGGCTATTTTGAGCGGCTTTTAATGAGCGAGAATAATAAAGCGGAGTCAGCCGTCGCTAAGATTTCGCCGTCTGAAAGAAGCAACTTGATTCGTGATAGTTATATGTTGGAGTTTCTGAACTTACCTACTACGCATAAAGAATACGACTTGAAGCGCGCAATCGTAGAAAATATGAAGAACTTTATTTTGGAGTTTGGGCGCGATTTCACCTTCATTGGTGAAGAGTATAAGGTACAGGTTGGCGGTAATGATTACTATATTGATTTGTTGTTTTATCACCGCGGATTACGATGTTTAGTGGCGGTAGAACTTAAAATTGACGATTTTAAGCCAGAATATCTCGGTAAAATGAACTTTTACCTCACGGCCTTAGACCATAATGTGCGTAAACCGCACGAAAATCCGAGCGTAGGTATTATTCTCTGCAAAAGTAAAGATAAAGATGTCGTAAAATTTGCCATCGGTGATAATGTCAGTAAGGCTATGATCTCTGAATATCATACGAAACTTATAGATAAAGAGGTATTACGACAGAAACTTGAGGAAATATATAATGAAGCGGAAGAAAATGCCGAAGAATCGTAAGACGGTCTAATTTTGTCAACACTGTTGACAAAATTAGAATGACCCCTGTTGTGGGGTCATTTTTTATGCCTGAGATTCGCGCTGCTGCTTGATGCACAAGTGATTTTCGCAGTCCGGCTTTTCTTCTAGCTTGCAATACTGCAAGAAATCTGACTTTTCAGGAGTAGGGTAACCATATACGGAATTAGCAACCTGCGCTAATAGGAACTCAACAACATTATCAAGATTCGCTTCTCCGCCGTAATTATCACAAGTGACACCACAAAGAGATAAAGTGTGCGGTTCAGTAAAATTGACGGCAATGTATTCACCATTCTGCGTGACTAGCCTCACGAAATCGGGGTATTTTTCGGTGTATTCTCCCGGTAGGTTCTTGATTTTGAGATGGTAATGATGTTCTGACATTTTTCAGTCCTTTCGGTTAAAAGTTGATGTCTGAAATTATTATAACATATTTTTTCAAGCATTTGCACTATATCTTATGTATTTCAACAATCGGAAGTATGAACGATACGGAAGATACATTGCATTATACGGCACTGGAACTGGCAGAAATTAAGTCAGTGCAGGTGCTAGCAACTGAGCAGAATAAACAAGCGGAAACTGATACCACCGCGGAGCGGACGATTGTGTTCGTGGCGAGCGACAATAGCGAAGACCGCGCCCACGAGCGCGTGGAAATCTCTACTTTTTATCTCCCGACCAAGAACGGCGGACTGGTGCGCGTGGCGGACCTCGCGGAAAGCAAGGATGTCGCCATAGATATTCCCCTGCTGACCGATCATAACGGCTGGGAAGTTGATAAAGTCATCGGTTCGGTGCGGAGCGCTAATTTTGAGAATGGCAAACTGGTCTTCACGGTCGGGATTTCTAAGCGCAAGTATGCCCAAGACTTAATGACCTTGATAGACGAAGGACACCTACATAATGCGTTCTCTATCGGATGGCGCAGTGGCGCATACGCGCCGGATACTAAAACTTACACTGATGGCGAGATTTTGGAAGTGTCGCTGGTGACGAGAGGGTGCAACCGGGATGCTTTCATTTTGGATGTAAAGTCGGCGAACCCGAATAGCCGCGATGCGCCACCGAATCCGCCGGATGCAGAAAATGAAAAGTCAAGGT
>CAYNHE010000037.1:0-3097 GCA_964397215.1 uncultured Candidatus Saccharibacteria bacterium | reverse complement strand
ATCGTAAGAGTAAAGGAGTGAACAATGTTTGAGAAATTAAGGCAAAAGATATTTAGGAAAAGCGAAGTCGGGGCAACTAACTATACGCAGGAGCATGACCCGGAAGATAGATTTGTAGAAAATGCGATTCACCAATACGGCGGAAGTTTTGCTTTGCGTAATGGTAGTTATGACAACACCTACCCCAATATCGCGCGCATCGCCGAAGCGATTGCAGAAATCTCGCCGATTGCCGTAGATAGCAAAGGTATGGAAACCACCCTCGGCGCGAAACTCCTGGCCATTCTCGCCCGACCGAACCGCGAGATGAGTGGCACGGATTTTATGGAAACCCTGGCAACTATGCTGCTGGTGCATCCCAAAGTTTATCTGCTGGTCTGGCGCCGGAATGGTAATGAGATTGTCGCCGGGGGTGATATTACCCTAGAAAACTTTGCCGGGCTGACCTTTATGGAGAATGTGGCGGAAAGTGTGGTCGGCGGAGTATCAACCTACCGAATGGGCGGAAAGACTTATAGCGAGCAGGAAGTAATCACCCTCTCGCTAGCCGTCAATCCGTATCACCTGAACGATGGCTATTCACCGAGTATCGCCAGTAAGAAATGGGCGACCACGGATGACTTTATTGCCGAATATCATAACGCGCAATTCCGTAACGGTGCAGTGCCGGCCGGACAATTCACGATTACCGCGCCGAGTGTGGCGATCTATAACGACATCGTAGATAGAATGCAGGAGCAATTCCGGGGCGCACGGAAAGCCGGCAACATTATGTATGTGCATCGGCCGACATCTAGCATTGACGGCAAGCCGGAAGCGGCGGCGATAGAATGGACACCCTTTGCGCAGACGAACAAAGAACTCACCCTAGAAGCCGTCTATACCCAAGCCAATCACAAAATAGATACGATATTTGGAGTGCCGGAAGAAATTAAGGGACATCTCTCCAACAGTAATTACGCGAGCGCGGAAGTGGCGGACTATGTCTTTGCCCGGCGCGTGATTTATCCGAAACTCGTAAAGATTTATAGCCGACTGACACACGAATTTAACCGGGTGTTTGGCGGTATGGGGTTCGCGCTGTCATTCAATTATGAACTGCCGATGCTGACCGATACGCGTAAACTGCAAGCCGAAGCCCTGAAAACAATGCTAGATGCCGGCTTTACTCCCGAAAGTACTGTGGAAGCCTTGCGCCTGCCGGAGAGTTTCCGGAGGTTGGAGATGGCAAAAACGGACAAGTGGGTTCGCGACGAAGCCGACCGACGAAGCCCCGCGGAACGCGCGGCGAGTGAGGGCGGCGAGGAGTGCAAGGCGCAGAAAGGAGCAAGGTGATGGACGCAGCACTAGCAACGATTATCTGCGCGGCGATCACGGCGACCGGCACGGTGGCGGTGGCGAAAGTCGGGGCGCGAAGCAAAGCGGAAAATCAAGAGATTATGGAGCGACTGGCACGCGTAGAGCGGCGACTGGATGCCGAAGCGCTGATTAGTGAGCGGAACGATTTATTGACGGCAATCCGAATAGATGCGGAGAATGCGGCGGAAATTATGGCAATCGGCAAGCGCTACTTTTTAGATCTCAATGGCAATTCCTATGCGAGCAAGCCGTTCGCAAGATGGGCGCTAGAACATCAAATTGACATTAGCGGGCTTTATACGGCGCATAACGACTTGGAGTTTTATATGAAGAATCCGGAGTTAGCCATGAAGAAATAGGGAGATAATTTACATTTTGTTAAATAAATCGGGATTTCACACCCACGAAAGGAGAAAAAATATGATAGAACAACTGATTACAGTTTACATCGGCGCGGCGATTATCGGCATTACTTATATTGCGTGGTTATTGTCCGGCGCGTTCAATGTGGCTTATTCTAAAACGCGCGAGTGGAGTTGGCGGAGATTCTTTGAAGATTTGCTGAAAGTCATCCTGCGACTGGGATTTCTCGGCGCGATTACGATCGCAATTAACCTGATAGACTGGTATTGCGCTAGGCTTGGCGCAGATGTGTCTAAACTGGCCGACATATTCAGTGTTGGCGGAGTGGCGGCACTGACTGCGAAAGCGAGCGCAGGCTATGCGAGCCGGGCTTATAACAATTTTAAGAACTTCATAGATACACTACATACGGAGCCGGTGGAGATTGAGATAGACCCGAAGCAGATTGATTGGCAGGGGATTCGGGCAGATATAGAGCAAAGTTTCCGCGAATTTGCCGAAGCCATTACACCGAAGCACACGACTGACGAATCGCAGACCGAAGCGGAAGCCGCGCCAAACAAAGAAGAAATTGCCGAAATTACCGAAGAACTAGAAGTCGGGCAGGGTGCGGACATTATGCCGATTCAGCGCATCCTGCCGGACGGCGACAAAGATAACGGTAAAGGTTGGCAGTGTTCCAAATACTCGTGGTTTCTTGCGACTGGTATCAGAATGAACTATGCGCCACATCCGGATTACGGACCGTGCAACGGCGATAAAATGATTGACTATCTGATTCGGAAATTGGGGTGGGTAGAATGTATGAAGATGGACGGCGCGATATTTGGCTATAATAGCGGCGCATACGGCCACACCGGAATTGTCAAAGATGCCAAAAATAACATTGTGAATGATGCAAACTGGAATCCACTTGCAGTCGGCACGCACTATCTCAATTTGGATGCCGTAGGGGCGCGCTATGCCTGCCCGAAAGCCATGATGGTATCAACTACTAACTCGCAGGCAAAAGCCCCACAGACGGCGAATACAGCGGTTTCTGTGTCGGTTTCCACACCGAAGGCGGATGCGGTGGCTGAACCAGCGCTAACATTCAAAGTCGGCGACACTGTGCGACCACTACGCAAGGTGGATTATGACGGCCGACATCTGCGCCAATATGACGATTGCTACACTATCACACAAATCAACGGCGATAGAGCAGTGCTAATGGCACGCGGGCAGGTATGGGCGGCGATGAATACGAGGGATATTGAGAAAGTGTAGAATTATATAAAAATCTTATTGACAATAATTCGTGAGTAATGTTATACTCAACACTGTTGGTGTGAAAGAATATCATGCACATTGAAAAGGAAGGTGGAACTTTTTATGA
>CAYNHE010000036.1:0-7016 GCA_964397215.1 uncultured Candidatus Saccharibacteria bacterium | reverse complement strand
CGTACTCTCACCTAGAGGTACAAAACGCCCCACCCCACCAAAACCAATCCCCCCCCATTTACCCATACAACTGCGCAGAAGGATGGAAACTTTGTGACGCCCAATACTATGCAAAAAGGGTGCCACGAAGTTGTGATAACAAACCTTAGCGATTCCTACTTTCGTAGTCAAGCATCCAGTGAGTTTCTTCATGACACCCAGCTTACGCTTGACTAAATATTCGTCATACAAAATAAAAACAGAATCGCTTTTATTTATAGATTTGTTATCACACTTTTATTATATCACATTTTCATAAATCACAAGCGGATTTTGTGAGATTTTTCAATAATTTCGGCAACTTCTAGCAACCATCCAAAAAGCATGATAATTTAACAAGAGCTCAAGTTACAAAAACCTAAAAACCGTTTACTGTATATAAAACCTAGTCGTCGTTTTTCGTTTACTTTTTGCCGTGTAGGTTCTGAGCGGATTTTTTATCTTTTTTGTGATTTTCGATTTGGGGGACTTGGGGAGCTTTTGGCTCTTCTGGCTTATCTGGCATGGGTGGCTTTGCCTCGACTGGAGTGGTGGTTTGGCGCTCCAATTTTTCTTGTTTTTCTGGGGTGAGCGGACGAGATTTTTTGGCCACCGGAATAACCTCGACCGAATCAGCACGGTTATCGTCATGATGAGTGAGATCAACATGCGCATTATTTTTAGATTGAGCGACATCCATGGTTTTCTGGGCGGTTTTAGGCTTCGTAGGTGCAGTATGTTTTACCGACGTAGCCTCTACTGTTGCACTATTTTTTACCGCAGGTTTTCGTTCGGTTGGTTCATCGTCCACTACTTCGACTAATTTGATTTTTGGCATGACGATATATTTTGAAAGTTTTCCGCTCATGGCAAAATCTAGCAAATAAATAATATAACCAGCCAGCAGAATTATCACCATCATCAGCACCAACCACCAGAGCATGGTCGGCACGCCAACTGCGGCGATTTCGAAATTTTGATATGGATACTTCCAAGCCTGGGAAGTGATTGTATCAGCCGATATTAAAATCCAAGCCGCATAACAAGCCGGCAAAGCTAAGGCATACCACGGGTCAACGAGACGGAATTGGCCTTTTTTACTAAAAACAAGCCAATCGATTAGCACCAAGATTGGCAAAACAAGCCTAACTAATAGCCCAATCTGGCCGCGAACTTCGGCTACGCCTTCGCCCATCAGCCACTCCGCTACGACTAGCCCAAACGTTATCAACAGTGCGAGTTGCCAAGTGGCAGCCGGCGTCCAACCGTTCCCCTTGCGTTTGCCAAATAAAACAGCAAAAATAGTTGTGCCAATATAATATATACTCGCCACGACAACCGTCCAAGTCAAAAACAGCCGCCACGCAGCTTCGCCAAACATCGCAAAAAGCGACCAAGTCACCACAAGCGAAAGAGCCCCGATTAGGCCACGATAGACTAGCGTGAATGTTCGACGTTTGATATACATGGTTTTATTTTACCCTTTTCTAAGCAAAATCGCAATGTTATTCGCTCGATTGACTTTTTGATTCTTTGTGATTATCTTGATAATTTTTGATTGCAGCGCGCAAGGCCTCGTGGCCGAGCACTGAACAATGAAATTTGTGCTTTGGCAAACCGCCCAAAAAATCGGCAATTTCTTCGGCACCGATCTCGGCGGCTTGCTCGAGAGTTCTACCTTTAGCTAGTTCTGATAGCGCCGAGGTGGACGCGATGGCACTGGCACAGCCATAAGTTTTCCATTTGACATCTTTGATTTTGCCATCTTCGATCTGGAGAAACATTTTCATTTGATCGCCACAGATGGGATTACCGACGATACCTTCGGCATCATGAGGGTAAGCGTTTTCGTCACCCATCAAGAAGTTGCGTGGGTTCAAGAAATGTTCCTTGACGATTTCTGAATAAACCCAATCTGACTGTTCAGTCATTTCTTGTCTCCTACTTTTACTGTACTCATTCCCTGCAGTTTAACTACAACATCTTTGAGAGTTGCCACTACCTTTACTAGCTCCGCCTTAGTCGTCTCAAGTCCCAGTGAAAACCGTACGCTACTATGCGCAACTTCGGCGTCATGCCGAGTGGCCATTATCACGTGACTAGGCGCCAAACTCCCAGAGGCACAAGCGCTACCAGTCGAGATAACAATACCGGCAGCATCGAGATAGAGTTGAATCGACTCGCCCTCAGCGGCCTGAAAACTCATATTAAGAATATGTGGCGCCGCATCATCGAGCAGAGTATTCAGGCTACTATATGGGACTTGTTTCAGAATCGCCTCAGCTAGCCAATCTCGAAGTTCTTTTACTTTGAGATATTGCTTGCAGCTCCAATTTTGCCAGCACCAATCGGCCGCCGCACCAAAACCAGCGATTGCCGCAACATTGCTGGTGCCAGCCCGACGATGGTTCTCTTGCCCTCCACCATAGATGAGGGGTTGATAGGGAGCGTCCTTTTTAACGTAAAGCACACCGATACCGATTGGACCACCGATTTTGTGTGCGCTAAAAGTAGTGTAATCTACACCTAGGGCTTTGACGTCGATATGGATTTTACCAAGAGCTTGAGTGGTATCAGTGTGGAAGAACCCACTCTTTTTCTCGTGCACCATTTTTGCAACGTCTTGATAAACACCCAGCTCATTATTCACTAGCATTACGGAGGTTAAGTCGGGATTGCGCGGTTCTTCTACCACACGCCCCCATTCGTCCACGGCGAGTACTTGCAAATTGGATGTACGAGCTTTTGCCGCTTCTAGCACGGAAGGATGTTCGATGGCGCTCACGGCGATTTTTTTACCGCGAAATATCTCCATTACTGTGTTATTTGCTTCACTACCACCGGACGTAAAGATAATTTCCGACGGCTCGGCATTGATAAGCCTAGCGACTTTAGCCCTGGCATCTTCAATTAGTTCGGAGGCTAGATGACCGGCGGCGTGCAAACTAGAAGCATTACCTAGTCGCCCAGTTGATTGCAAATCCATTACTTCAGCCATTGTCGACTTTACTTCTGGCAGCATCGGTGTGGTGGCAGCATAGTCTAAATAAATCAAATCTTTAGCCATAGAGAAATTGCTCGATTTTCTCCACCATTAGAGCCTCTTCGAGTTCACGACGAGCCGCGAGTTCTTCTTCTTGAGTCAAAATTTCTGCCATGTTATTTCCTCACGTATTTTACTATTTGATATTTGATGCCGTCTTGTTCGCCGGTTTGTAGGACTGTTCGGTTAAATTCATTCTTATCAAACTCCGGAAAATACACATCGGCTGGTTTACTACCATCGACTTCTGTAAGATACAGTGTTTCTGCCTCAGGTAAGTACAATTTATAAATCGAACCGCCGCCGATAATGAATTTTTCGCCAGGTAAACTCCGCAGATATTCGTCCATCGCGTTCTTGTCGCTAAACCAACGAATTTCGTCCGCGGTCATTTCTTCTCGACTGAGCACAATGTTTTCTCTGCCGGGTAGCGCTCGTCCTAACGAGAGGAAAGTGTTGCCACCCATCACGACTGGATACCCCATCGTGGCTTGTTTGAAAAATTGCATATCTTCTGGGATGTTCCAGAGCAGACCATTATCGTTCCCTAACCCTAGATCTCGGCTGACACAGGCAATCATTGATAAGTTTTTCATGCGTCTTCTTACTCCATGCTTAAAATTTTACCAGTACCGTATTCGAGATGTAATAGTCGTTGGTTTCTTGAACCGCGGAATTTCATGGTCAAATCGCGCTCGGCGAGGATAAACGGACCGTCAATTAAAGCGTCGAGGCTTTTGAGAAATTCCCATTTGGCACCGCCGATTTCCTTCAGCTGCTCGTAAGTATAGCCACTAAAACTCCAGACGTTCCAACCAAGTTCTGCGCGACACCAACGGGAAATTTCCAGGCAGGCCTCTGGCTGTTCGAACGGTTCGCCGCCACAGAAGGTGATGCCGGCTTGACCCTTAAAACTCTTCAGCCTTGATTTTACTTCTTCAAGTTCTACCAAGATGCCTGTATCAAAAGCCCATGTCTCGGGGTTCTGGCAACCTGGGCAGTGCCGGGCGCAACCTTGCGTCCAGAGCACCGCCCTTAACCCATAGCCGTTGACGATATTGTCGTGTTCTAAAGGTCCCGAAAGACGGATTTGTCCCGAAGGAGCGATGGTAGACGAGCCTAGCACGACTATTTCTTCCCCGTCATAGAAGTCTGGTTCTTCTTGGCTTTTTCACGTTCACACTTTTCTTCAACACTATATACACCAGCAGCGTTGCAAGCGACATTATGTTTGACACGGTCGTGTTCTTCGGCCTTTTTGCCGTCATTCCAGCGTTCTAGAGATCCTACCAAGTAACCAGTAATTCTCCTTAGCCTCTCGAATGGCACATCACCCTTACTCTCAAGACGTCCACAGCTTGGGCAGCGGTCGCCTTCGATGATACCTGAGTAGCCACAGACTGGGTCGCGGTCGACTGGGTGGTTCACTGAGCCGTAGCCAACGTTGCATTCCTTCATTTTGCGAATGACCGCTTCAAACGCTTCGATGTTCTGAGTTGGGTCGCCGTCTAGCTCAATGTAAGTAATGTGACCACCGTTACAGAGCGCGTGGTATGGAGCCTCGATTTCGATTTTTTCGAAAGCGCCAATTGGGTAGTAAACCGGCACGTGGAAGCTGTTAGTGTAGTAGTCACGGTCAGTGACGCCCTTGATAACGCCGTATTCTTTGCGATCGATCTTAGTGAAGCGACCAGACAAGCCTTCGGCTGGAGTAGCAATCAAGCTAAAGTTGAGATGATATTTCTTGCAGTACATGTCGCAGCGCTCGCGCATGTGGGTGATAATGTCGAGACCAAGTTCACGAGCCTCTTCGTCTTCGCCGTGATGTACGCCCATCATCGCCACCAAACATTCTGCTAGGCCAATGAAGCCGATGCCAAGCGTACCATGCTTAATAACGTCGCGTAGAGTGTCGTTCCAACCTAATTTCTCGCTACCAAACCAGTTGTGTTCGCCCATGAGGAATGGGAAGTTCCGAACATGCTGGTTAGCCTGGAATTCGTACCGTTCCAAAAGTTCTCCGGCCACGAGATCCATCTTATCATCGAGCTCTTTATAGAAAGCCGACCAGTCAGCTTCTTTGCGTTCGCCGAGCGCAATACCGTTCTTGATACCGAGTCGCACTAGGTTGATAGTTGTGTAGCTGAGGTTACCGCGACCAGTCGTTACACCATCACTTTCTTTGAAAACGCTACCATAGACGCGAGTGCGGCAGCCCATCGTGGCGATTTCGGTACGGTAGTCACCTGGTTTGTAACCAACGGCGTTGAATGGTGCATCGAGGAAGACGAAGTTCGGAAAGAGTCGCTTAGCGCTAACTTCCATGCTTTTCTTGAACAAGTCGTAGTTAGGATCTTCTGGATTGTAGTTGATACCTTCCTTAACTTTAAAAATGGAGATTGGGAAAATTGGAGTTTCGCCATGACCGAGGCCGTCTTCGGTAGCCTCAAGCAAACATTTTACCACGAGCCGTCCAGCTGGAGTAGTATCCGTACCGAAGTTAATACTAGTAAATGGCACCTGCGCACCAGCTCGGCTGTGCATTGTGTTGAGGTTGTGGACGAAGCCTTCCATGGCTTGGAAAGTTTGTCGTTCAACATCTTCGTTAGCATTAGTGATAACTTCTTCTGGTAGTTTAAGTTTCTTGAGCGCCTTCTCGTCACCGTACTGCAAATCTTCTGGAATCTTGACCGTGAGTTCGTGCTTACCAAAAGTATTGTACTGACGAATGCTACGATTCAAAGCCTTGCGGAAACTTTTGTTTACACCTGGAGCCATCGCGTAGTCGAAGTTAGGAATACTCTGACCGCCGTGCTGTTCGTTCTGGTTAGCCTGAAGAATGATTGCCGCGAGCGCACCATAACTACCGATTGAATTTGGCGTGCGCAAATGACCGTGCCCAGTATTGAAGCCGCCATCTGCGAACAATTGCAGAGGATCGGTCTGGCAACAAGTCAAAGTACCAGTAGCGTAAAAGTCGAGGTCGTGCACATGAATATCACCATCATCGTGTGCTTTAGCATATTCTGGTTTCATGAGGATAGTTTTAGCAAAAATCTTGGAACCTTCGGCACCGAACTGGAGCATTTTACCCATGGCTGAGTTGCCGTCGACGTTTGCGTTACTGCGCTTAACATCCGAATCTTCTGAAGCGTCAGCGATAGCAATAGTCTTATAAATATTCATCAAGTTACTCTTGGCTTCGCGGATGCGGTTGCGCTCTTGACGATAAGTAATGTATTCCTTAGCAGTCTTCTTGAAAGCGGATTCCATCAGGACTTCTTCGACGATGTCCTGGATTTGCTCAACATTTGGCGTGCGCTGCTTAATCGTCTCGCTGGCACGCTTGATTACCTTGTCGGTAATCTGCTTGGCACGATCATGTTTGAACTCACCGGTGGATAAGCCAGCCTTGGCAATAGCCTCAGTGATTTTTTCTGGGTCGAAGTTTGCGATTTTGCCGTCCCTTTTTACAATTTTTTTGAACATAAAAAATACCTCCTATGTATTGTTCAAAGTTATGTTAGTGATTTTTATTTCTGCTACCACCTTCTAACTTGGTAGCCTAGGAAGCCCCTCTACACTGACAGAAATTCTGTCTGATGTACTTCACTAGTTTGTAATTGTCGCCCCCAGACCCTACATTTAGTGTCTATGTCTATTTTAGGACACTATATATAGCGTGTCAATGTATTTTTTGTTGTAATTATCACAACGATAATAGAGGCAATTATAAAAATAAGCAAAATTCTGCTAAATATGCGTTTTTGGCCGTTAAAAAGCTTGTGCCTATGCTGCATAAAATCAATGTCCTAGCACACTAATATTCGGGCAGCCACTACTTAAATTCTTCCAATAACCACGCAAAACGTGTTATAATATATTCAGAAATTTGCAAGATTTGGCGCCATCGTTCAACGGATAGGACATAGACCCTCTAAGTCTACAATGCTGG
>CAYNHE010000035.1:0-8175 GCA_964397215.1 uncultured Candidatus Saccharibacteria bacterium | reverse complement strand
AACATGCTTTGATAATAGGAAATCTCATGCAGATAGTATGAAGGAGGGAAAAGAAATGTTATTTTTTGCAATTATAACAATCGCGGCAATCGCGTATGTAGTCTATAAGGTGGTTGGTGAGATGAAAGAGAGTCGAGAACCGTTGTACCCAAAATTTCAGAAAACGCATTTTCAGCCAAACCGGAATTCGATAACTGAATATTGCCCAGTCTGTCGCCAGTCATCCATTACGCGCTATGAATGGAATAGGACCACCACCTTATGTGATGATTGCGCGAAGTTGCTGAATGACAGGTCGGTGCTACGAGAGCTAAAAGTTCCGGAGGCAATCGCAAAAATTTGTCGGGGGGATCAAATTGTTGCTCTAAATCTCATTCAAATCGATTTGCAACGAGGTAATTATTCAGTCGAAAAAGCAGATGGATTCCGCAAGGAAGTCATTCGCGAGCTAGTTGAGAGCAGATCAAAATACAGACCAATCAAGGAAAAATTGCGAAATTCCACGCGAGGGCGTGCTGAATCTTGGATGTTTGAAGAAACGTCTGGAAATTCCGCAACTTGTCGTGTCTGTGGCCGCAGTCGCTACGGTGAGTGCAAATGTTTAAACGATTTTCATGTAGATTACGGCCAAGGCAAAATCCCTTCTCGGCTACGCGCTCTTTCTGAAGAGGCGAGGAGATTAAATAAACCTGAGATGGGGTTTTGGTTTGAAGATTGGTTGTATTTGAAGTTGATTGCGGATGATTTTGGTCAGGGCATCATTAGTAAAAGTGAAGCAGAACATGGACGTAATAGCTATATTGAAGTCGTATACAATGATGCTAAGCAAAGAATTGAGGAATTCTTGTGTTACAAATAGCATAGAATGTTTTTCTATGCCCTCTTCACAAGCAACGTTGCTTTGATAAATTTTGGCAGGATTCTTATTCTATGCACCGGTACACCGTTTATCATCATGTTTTTAGAATAGTGTCAGAGTTCGTAACTCTGCCTATTCGACCAAAAGTCTTTCCCCGGCTCTATATTAGAGCCGGGGAAGTTTTTTATCGTTTCCTTTTTGGATTCTAACCGATTTTCTAAACAAAAAACATGTTAATATATAAAAATCAATGGTTTTACTATTAAAATGGTTATGATATAATAAAACTTATGGAAGGTCAGGGTGAGAATATAGCGCCAAATGGCACGAATAATCAGGTGCCTTCTACTGGTATGCCCCCAGATAGCTCCAATTATAATGGTGGTATGCAATCAAACAATGCTCCGTATCTTACTGGCCCTCAACTTAGTTCTGATGCTTCAACGACTAATGTCGCACAACACGTATTGGGTGACATTAATAATCTGCAACCAACTCCCACCCCTGTAGACTCAACCGCAACAACGGCTCCGACCGACTCTTGGACTATGCCAGGTAGCACGACAATTTCGTCAGCTGATGTACCTAACCCAGAGTTCACACCCGAAAGCATCCCAGGCGAAACTGCGAGGATTCATGCTGCGTTAAGCCATCCTTATTTTTCTAATCATCCAACGCAAACCAGTGCGAGTGGTGTGGGGGATATCGTGATTGATAATCGACCAGTTAAGCAAAATCGCAAGAGCAAAACAACCAGTTTATCGCGTGGTAAGGTTATTGGGATTGTGATGGCTGTAGTGGCAGTAGTTTTTATCATTGTGCTAGCAGTAGTCAGTATTAAGAGTGAAAGTGATTTGTCAACCTTATTACCAACGTATGAAAATAGCGTCTCAAATATAGAGGGCTTATTGCCGATGACTGATTATAATACTATATCGTTTAGGAGATTTTTTAATACGGAGCAGCATAACCAGTTAAACCTAGATATTGAGTCTTATCTTGTTTTTCAGCAAAAACTTTCAAAGGTTAATGAGAAGAATTTAACTGGTGAGCAAGTAGAACTGTTTCGTAAGTTACAGGAGGTAGTAAACCATAATGCCCCACTCTTACAACGTTTTTTGGAGCAGTACAATACAATCTATACTGCCCTGCAAGAGAATAATACGCCTTATTTTACTGAGCTAGCCTCTGCTGAGAATAAAGAGCTGAGTTTTATTGGTAAACGAATGATGGATTATTATGATAGTACTCAATATTGGGAAACATATATACAAGATAATGGTTGTGACAACCTAACCGATGCTGAAATGATTGAGCCATGCGAACAAGCCAGAAACTATTTGGAACGGAACAGAGAGACCATTGATGGTGGGACCTCTATCGTTCGGGCGTTGGGCGATTATATCCCTGACATACGTGGGGGTGTTCAAGAAATTATTGATGAGTTACTTGGAGAAAAGAAATGATGCATAGAGCAAAAACCAGTCAAATCCTTAAGAAGATATCAATATGGGTTTTTGTACTTATCACACTAGTATGCGTATGCTTGCTGCCAAAGGTTTCCGCTAGAGCTACTACAAATTTCAATTCGTTACAGTCTAGTGCAGATGCGAAGCTAGCAGGATATGCCATGGCTCAGTGTATGGATCAATTATATAATCGGCAAGATAAGGTATCTATATATGATACAAGCATTAATGACGTATGGGTATATAGTGGCCTTGTTAGCGGTACAACTGGCGGTAGTATCTACGTTGGCTCACCTATCAACATTGGGCCTGGCTTTGAAAAGGTCGTAGGTGGTAACAATGACGGTAAGATAAACTGTACTGGCACAAGTAACAAACACACCGACTCCGACATGGATGTAGCCGATATATTCGCTAAGAATCTTGGGGTTAGTACATCAAGCATCATATGTAACGGTGAAAGACCTGGGTTGATGAAACTACAGTATTATAACGGTAGTGAGTATGTTGATAGTAAATCTTGCACAACTACTCCAACTGACGGTACAAAATTCAGATACGTACTTAACGATCGTGCAGGCGCTGACGCATATTTAAATAGCCTGGCACCATATGATTGGGGCACAATAAAAGAAAACCCCTTCCCCACTAATGCAGACAAGTATTATGTAAACCTAAGAGATTTTATGGCTGTTTGTACAGACGGAACTACCGCAAACAGTGGAGACGAAGTTGACTGGGATAATTATTACTCGACCCCCATAACTACTTTTGATGCAGCAACTAACACCACAAAGAAGGTTTATTACAAGAAAGATGACAGGACAAAAACGTTTGGTAGCACCTATTTTCTATCTGGTGTTTCATCATGCGGTGATTTAATTCAAACGCTTAATAATCAAGCTAATCGAGTATTCGACGATACAATAAAGGCCGACGAAGAACTCTTAGAAAAAGATAGAGAGGGATGTAATAAAGACGTCCAGGCTTTGGTTGATGCCCGTAAGAATGCTGCTAACGAAATTATCAAACGATACACGCAAAGTGGACTTAGTAATTCTAGCCAAGCCCAAAGTGCAATTCAGGCAGCTCAAGACTGGCTCAATAGATTAAATAAGTTCGAAAAAGAGAACAAAGACAAGTATTACGAAGAAAAAGATGGGGCAGTAACTTGTTTGCAAGTTCCGGCCAATGACGGTGGAAGTACAGAGGTGCCGACCGTCTCTGGCCCTAAGCCGCCTACGGAAAGTACTCCCCCTAGCAACAATGGCGGTGGACAATCATTGGATGAAATTGCAGTTGATAATAGTGATATCTCCATCTGTAAGAAGACCACTTCTCTTGGCTGGGTTGTCTGTCCGTTCATGAATCTTATCGGCAATGCCGCCATGGGACTTTATGAGAGCATCGAAGATCGGTGGATTGCCATCAATGCCGACGAAGTTTCCGTCAATAAACCAATCTACACAGCTTGGCAACAATTTCGCGACTATGCTAATATAGGCTTTGCCATTATATTTGGTCTTGTCGTCTTCTCACAAGTCACTGGTATTGGTCTGAGTAACTATAGCATTAAGAAGATGTTGCCAACTCTCATTATGGTAGCAGTACTTGTTAATATATCCTTCTTCATATGCCAACTTGCGATTGATGTGACGAATATTATAGGTAATGGCTTAGGTGAAACTTTGCAGGACATAGGGAAAAATGTAGGTGCTAGTGAACTTGCACGAACTGGTTTCAGCACAGCTAAAGAAGCTACTGGTGCGTTATTTGGTGCTGCCGGTATCGGCCTTGCTGGGTATGCTGCTGGCACCATTGTTCTGCCTTTGTTAGGATCTACGGTTATTTTGCCAGTTATCCTTGCTGGAATTAGCGCATTGGTTGGATTCTTCTTCCTCTTTATTCTTTTGGCGCTACGAGAAGCGGTAGTATATGTCGTTATTATCCTGTCGCCTCTTGCCTTCATCTGTTATGCACTACCGAATATGAAGGGCGTATTAGACAAGTGGAAAAAACTTTTCCTGAGTTTACTTTTAGTCTACCCAATTTGCCAAGTCTTGGTCTATGGTGGGCAAATGATGGCGATTATGTTGATGGCTAATAAGTCAGATCAAGGATTCTTTTATCAGTTTACGGCGTTACTTATGCAGATTATCCCAATCTTCTTAATTCCAATGGTTCTCAGAAGCTCATTATCTGCGCTAGGTAATATCGGAGCAAAGATATCTGCCATGGGCTCAAAAATGGGGCAAGGACTTTCTCGCGCAACTGGGAATACACAACTTGCAAAACGTGCGGCTACTAGCATGAATAAGTGGGGAGCGATGCGAACGATGAAACGACTTAATAAAACTCCTCGCACAACATTCGGAAGAAAAATCCAGGATACTGCTTTGAGTAAGGCTCTACGAAGTAACGCCACCGCTAAAGCTGCCGGTTCACTTGCAGCTGCCGAAGAACTACGGTCTAGTGATAAAATTAATAAGAATGTCCTAAACAAAGGATATATGGAGAGCGTTGCCGCAACCAATGACTTAAAGGCTGAGGAAGATTTGGCAGATAAGTATATTAATGGTCTGCGAAATGGTATATATACGGACGACGATGGCAATGCTTACGATATGAACGACCTAGGAGTTAAGGTTGATGACGATGACACATCGAGTGATGGTGCGCTCGAACAATTATACGAACAGGCGTTACGCGAAAATGATACCGTCAAGATTAAAGGTCTTACAAAATACCTGATGAATGTTAAAGGTGGTAAAGGTTTCGCTGTGATTGGGGCGGCCATGAAGAAAGATGGCATAGCGTTCAAAGCGGATGGTAGCATGCATAGCTATCAAGATAAAGAACGTAGCGGATTTAATACTGCAGCTCAATACCTCTCTGGCAACGACAAGTGGAATATGATGATGAAACGTTGGGATCCAAATACAACTAATTTAGTGAACGATGGTGCTATGCTAAGCGATGCAAAAACAATTGACCGTGGAGTCGATGAGAACGGTGAACAACGTGCACCACGCAATCGCACCTATTACAACATAGGAGCGTCAGGTAAAGTTACTCCAGCGCAGATGACTGGGCTTGATGATGGATTCTTTAACGGTATGAGAGATGCACTTTATTCTCAGGAAGGTATAATGGCTATGAACAACCAAACTAAGGCAGGTGAGGAACTTCGTGCATCATTGTCAAATTATAACGCTCATGCCCAAGAAGCCTTTGATAACCCACGTATTTACTCACAAATGGGTGGCTCTCTAAGGGACATGCAGAAAGTTCACGAGAAAGCCCAAGAGTTTGATATTATGTCTAGTATACTAGACATGAACAAGCGTAATAACCTAAATGTCGATAAGGCCAGAGAGTTATTGAAAGCAGGTATTGAGAGTGGAAGATACAAGATTAGTGACCTTGTTCCATCCCCGACTCTGAGACTTGATCACAAGAATTAAGGTGGTAAAAGTAGCAGCAGACGTGACAAACTACGATGCCGATGGTAATAATATTAACAAATAAAAAACTTCCCCGGCTCTAATATAGAGCCGGGGAAAGACTTTTGGTCGAATAGGCAGAGTTACGAACTCTGACACTATTCTAAAAACATGATGATAAACGGTGTACCGGTGCATAGAATAAGAATCCTGCCAAAATTTATCAAAGCAACGTTGCTTGTGAAGAGAGTGCGTGAAGAAATACGCACTTTTTAGCTTACATGCCTAATTCATAAATTTTTCACGTACCTGACTTGGGGTTGTTCCTTGAAAAAGATAGCAGACTTCCTTAACTTTTGCAATGTTAACAGAAGGCAAAACTGGAAATTCAACGTCCTCTCCTCTGTTTATCGCCTCGTAGTACTCAATTTGTATTTTTAAGTCTCTTATAATCAGATTAATGAAATTATCGATTGCTTCTTCAACCTCCTCCTCCGTATACTCTTTTCTAGCTGCCAAATCAGACAGGAATTGTATTGTTTGCCAGTCATTTTTACTATAAAAGTCCAGTGGACTAAACCCATCCGCTCTCCGCATGTTCGCACGGATTTTGCCTTTTTCCTTTTCGTAGAAAGATAGAACATAGGTTGGTTTTAATTCTTTTAGTCTGGCAAAATACGGATTAAACTTACTTGGATATTTACCTCGCTCAACCTCTTCTGCGTACGTCTTATAGCAGGTGCATTTATACGATGGTTGACTGCAAATGTCGCACGTGGTCGTATTGTAATTTACGTCATGCCATTGATATACGGTATTATTGCGGTACTTGATTGGTTTAATCTTGCCAAAATCGCTAGGGACTAAATTATGAACTAGTTTTCTAGCTTCTTCCTTGCTAATATCGCCAAGTTGATAGTCTCGGTAAATCATCCAAAAGCTATCATCCTTTCCTTTTCTGCTAATGTAAATCCAGTCATGTTCGTCCACAAAATCTGGTCGTTCATCTTTCACGTGAAGTTTATAGATTTCTTTCTGGCAGTCATCACAAAAGACAGATTTGAATATTTTAGTTGTGTACGATACTTCTTCCGCAGGACGAAAACATTTAACCCGACACCATGGACAAATAAATGAGCGTGGTAATGGTAACTTTTCATTAACTCTTCTCTCCTCAAGTTCATCCCTGAACTTTGGATACATTGGACCAGGTCTTTTTCTTCTAGCATCTATCTCCCAACATACTATTGCAATGATTATGATAAACACCGTTAATACTATCTTTAGTTCTCCCATGATTATTTCCCCCTTCTATAATAGATTAATTGAGATACTTTTCCTCTAATCTTTGCTGAGTAGTTTTGGATTTTGGGACCATTCTAATCTCTTTAATACTATCCGGATCTGTATGGGGCAAGATAGGAATTTGCGGATGCTCGCCTCGATTAATGGCCGTATGGAGTTCAAGTAAAACTTTCCAGTCCTCTATAATCATTTGGATATATCGATTTAGAGCATTCTGAATAGTCTTCTCTGTATATTCTCCAGTAGTATTAGTAGAGAAGTTCATTATCCATTTTATTGACTGCCAATCATCATAGGTAAAATAATCTTCTACTTTAAATTCCGACCGGGCTTCCGTTATCGCGGACGTCTTACCACTCTCTCGACGATATCCGGTAATCACAAACTTAGGCTGCAAGTCACTAAGCTGGCTAAGGTAAAGATTAAGCGCTTTGGGCCATTTTTTAAGTCGTATAGCTTCACAATATAATTGTTTACAACGACAACCATCCACTTTGAAACAAACCATGCACTGACAATCGCTATATGAGGAACCCATGTTTGAATGGTGTTCCTCAATATAGTAGTGCCAGCCGCGATATGCTATCGGTGGAATTGTGCCAAAGTTTTTTGGGACCCGGTCATGCATTAGTTGACTTGCCTCATCTGCATCAATAAGACCCAGCTCATAATCACCGTTTATAATCCAGAAGATGCTATCTTTGTGATATTTTAAGTAAGCCCAATCTCGATGACTTTTAATGTAAGTGGGGTGAAAATTTTCCCCACGTGCACGAATCTTTTTATTACATTCATTGCAGAAAATGTCCTCTATATTGCCTGCAGATGCTCTCTGCCAAGCTGAGAAGTACATCCGGCAAATTGGACAGAGTGGGCTCTTGATGCCCTGCGACTCGTCCGTCGAGAGGCGTGGGCGGTAATTATTTCCGCGCCCGACATACTCTAAATACATTGGTGTTTTCATTCTCCTTCTGTATTGGATTCTTGGTATTGCAAGGCAAATTAACCATATTCCCAACACAGTAAACCCTATAACATAAAACATTCTTTTCCCTCCTTCATACTATCTGCATGAGATTTCCTATTATCAAAGCATGTT
>CAYNHE010000034.1:0-8455 GCA_964397215.1 uncultured Candidatus Saccharibacteria bacterium | reverse complement strand
GTGATGGTAAGAAATACTGGGTATCTAAGCTGAAGGATGGGAATTGTTGGATGGTACAAGATCTTAAACTAGACTTAGAGCAAGGAAAATCCCTTTCTCCATCTGATACGAACGTTCCAGAACCGTGGGTGGTGCCAGTGACGACGCAACATGGTAACTCAGAGGGAATTAAAGATAATACTTATGATTCATTTAACCCTGGCGAATATGTATTTAACTACTCCAAGTACATAGGGACATGCGTCGCTGCTGTAAATGATGCTTTTTCTGCTAGCGACGAGCGTTGTAAGGATTATGTGACCAATATTAGTGGTTGGAAGGATGGTTTTACGGCTAACGATACGAACACGGTTGATCCAGAAAAACAAACTTACGACGCACATTATTTGATGGGAAACTACTATTCGAAAAAAGCGGCTACTGCCGGATATAGTGGGGTTTCAGCTGAATATGATATCTGTCCAAAAAATTGGCGAATGCCAAGGGCCGACTCAACTGATAGGTATGCTGGTTATAGGACTTCTGAATATTTTAATCTGCTTGATGCATACGATGCAACTGGATGGACTGAACATAGTTTTGATGGAATGAAGCACAATTCGCAATTTGGTGACGTATTGTATTATAACACTCCGTTTTATTTTGCCCAATCCGGCATTATATCGGGTACCGGCTCCTTTAATCATATTGGGTTCGCCTTTCGTTGGCAAGCGAATAACGCAACAAAAAACGAGGCATTGGCAATGAGTGTTGGTTATGGTAATGAAAACATATTGCCATTTATTACTAATCAGTCATGGCTGCGTAATGTTCGCTGTATTGCTCGTTAGCTTTTCTTGGTCAGAGATTTATCTCTGACCAAGAAATATATGGGGAGAAAGGAAGCCTCGTAAGGGTAAACGAGGCTGGAACAGCAAAGGTATAGACACTCTTTAAAAATCGTGTTAAAATGAACCTATATTAATTTGGTTAATTACCCCTCAGCTTTGCTGAGGGGTAATTTTCACTCTACGAGTGACATGGGTGGTATGGTCTGTGACCGAATACTCAAGAACTACTCTATCCATAGGCATCCCTTCCACATCTTCTAAATGTTAACCTTTACTATTAAGTATCGACCAACTTGTGTCCAGGGACCTCCGCTGTTCCACGCCTAGTATAAAGCAGATTTTAAAAAAGTTACGGAATTTTCCGTAAGAAAATTCCGCTGCGAGCGTCGTTCGAAAGGAAAGTATTTATACTTTCCTTTACTCACTATCCTCCGCAGTTCAAGTCCCTAACCCCCCGCTTTATTGTAATTTTGTTAAAATCACCTCTGTTATAGAAGTGTTGTAATTTTTACAACATAAGTAATATAAGGCACTAAGAATCCTTCTGAGGACCGGGCGTCGTCACGACCCGTCTTTACGGGCGTGCCGCGCCCTGCGCTCTCGCCCAGCCGGCTCCGAGAGCTCCTCAGAAGAAACCTTAGTGCCTTATATTACCCATGCTACATTTATCAACTTCTCAAGCGAAGTCCATACTTTTTTGAGGATTTTAAAACATCAAGCGTAGCTCCTAATTTTCTGAAATATAAGACTTGGCCAAGCGGCCTGGAGCGGTCTCAAAAAGTATGGACGAGCGCCCTACTCCTGCAAACAGCGGAGAGAGTAACCGTCGCGACGAACGTTGGGGCCAGTTGATGGATTAACGCTTTGTCTAAAGAGTGCTATAAGAAATGCGTCATCGTGTGTAAAACCACTAGATGACCAGTAATACCCAATGTATCCATTAGTCCATAAATAACCTAACCCTAGATTAACCAAGCCGCTGCGCACGAAAATCTTTCCCAAGAGTACCTAAAACTAATTTGCTTTAATTAAAAAACACCCCAAAGGGCGCCTAAACTTCATTAATCCCAATCAAAATCCACTACCTCTACGAGGATTACCTCCATTGTAGCACAGATTACTATAAAAGTCAACCCTATAAAACAGGGAAGTATCGTGTTATAATATTCTCATGCCCGGATGGCGGAATTGGTAGACGCGCTAGCTTCAGGTGCTAGTAAGCCTAGCTTGTGCAGGTTCAAGTCCTGTTCCGGGTACCAGTATAAATACATTAACATTGAACCTAACGTATTTATACTGGTAGGAAAAATCAGAAACAAACATTTTTTGCTAATAAATAAACGAACGCCACTATTTCTGCGAAGTATGCTATAATAATATCATGAAAACTTATATCGTGGGCAACTGGAAGATGAACTTTGCGGTTGGGGAATCTTCGGTTTATCTTCATAAACTGCAACAAAAAATCCGCGCATATCGAGATGTCGAGGTGGTAGTGGCACCGTCACTGACAGCTTTGCAGCCGCTGTCTTTGCAAGTCGACAGACGTAAACTTCGTTTGGCGGCACAAACTGCAGACCCACACGATTTTGGGGCTTACACTGGAGAAGTTTCTTTTACCCAGTTGAGAGGATTAGTCGATTATTGTTTGGTTGGTCATTCTGAGCGTCGGCATATTTTTCACCAGAGCGATAAGGATATTCGGGCTTCCGTGGCGGCGGCTTTACGCAATCAGATTACGCCAATTCTCTGTATTGGCGAGACCGAGACTGAGCATACTTTTAACGAGACAAGCGACGTTTTGCGTGACCAGCTGCTCGGTGGCTTGTCAGAAGTTTCTAAAGAAGATATTACAAAAGTCCTCATTGCCTACGAGCCGGTTTGGGCAATCAGTACGACTACCGACGCGCATCTTGCTTCGCCTGAAGAAATTGGCGACACGGTTGCTTTCATCCGCACGCTGCTGCGCAAAACTTACGGGGCTGATATTGCCGATGCTACTGCAGTGCTTTATGGTGGCAGCGTCAATCCAACCAATGCTGGAGCCTATTTGACTGTGCCGGGAGTTAATGGTTTGCTAGCTGGGGGCGCTAGTTTGATTGCGGATCAATTTTTAGAAATTATCGAAACCGCCAAGAGGGTGCGTGACTAATGGACAAAACGACGCAAAATTCAGGTCAGGCTTCTGCCTCTGCGAAGAGGCGGATGATGGATTTTGCGCCCAGTAAACTCAACAATACATCCAGCAATCTCACCAACACGCCCAGTACGCTCAGCGGCACGTCTAATAAACTCACCGACGCGTCCAGTAAGCTAGCCAATGCATCCAGTAGGACAGGCACCGCTACGCCTAGTAAGTCAACCGCTGCATCTGTTACTAATCAACCACAAGCAACGTCTATGAATGATTTTGGCAAGCCAATTACGGCTTTTCATCAAGAATCTCATAATACTTGTGCCGCGCAGACTGCTCCAGGCCAAACACCTGCGACGCCAGTGACTTCAGCCAAAGCCGTAATTAACGCGCGTTTTGCTAATCAAACTCGACCGATGTCTGGTCCGACCATGAAGACCTCGGCGAGGGAAGCAGTCAACCATATCGCCTCTAGCGTTCCGGGCAGTCCTAAGTCGGCGGCTAATTTGCATCATGGTTCAATCCAGAACAGCATGAATATGCAGTCAGTGCGCGCTTCGGCTTCGGCACTTTTGCAACGCAGCGCGCCTCCGGCTCCTAGGCCTCCACGTATCATCGAGAGCAAAAATTCCTATGACCCTCTTGCTCACGTACCTAGCGCCACTAGACAATCGGCGCCACGGACACGTACGCCGCAGGATATTTCGGCCCCAGTGGTCAAAACTTCCTTACAATTAAATCGCAACACTCGGCCTAGACAATCTCCGGTGATTTTGCCAGCTAACTCGGCCAAAGGCACTAAGCGGCTCTCTAGTTTGCTTGCCGCCCAAAAACAGCGCGCGACCATGCGTCCAGCGCCCAACCCAGCTTATCGTGGTGCTTCGACTATGCGTAATCCGCAGGCTATGAGCAATCCACAGGTCATGCGTGATCCGCAAATGACTAACCAGCGGACTTATTCGGAACAGGATTTTGCTCGGCATCAAGCCATTGAGGTTGCCAAAAACGCCAAAATGGCTGACATCATCGACAATAAACTTGGCGCACCGGGTCGGCGCATCGAACCGATTGTGATCGAGGATACTGCTAAGCATCCCGAAAATTCTCCGACGCACGAATTCGTTGTGGCGGCCGACATTAGCCGCATTGCTGAAGCTACCATTGCTGAACGCGTGCCGCAGCCACTTGAGGTGAAACGTATTAATCGTTCAGAGCGTTTAGGCACTATCGAAAACAGCCCAACTCACCGTCCGCACCGCCAGATCCCTACAGCTAATCGCCCTACTTATAATCAGGCTACTCGACCGGCTACCGCTCAAATGGTCGAAAACCGTGTGGCGCCCGGCTCGCATAATTTCCAGGCGGATAATAATCCGACATACAGCTTTAGCCGACCTAAAGATCAGGGAATCGCCACCGATAAGAAGAACAAATCAGATAATAAATCTAAATCTCTCGGCAAAAATCGCTATTCCGCCACCGAAAAATCCCCATTCCTCAAATCAGTCCAGGTTGACAAACGTCCGCTTTCGGACAGCTCCGTACCGCCTCAGCCAACCACAGTGAACACTGGCTTAACATCACGCAGTGAACGTAAGAAGGAAGTCAAACGCGTCAAAGTCAAGGCTAAACAGCAGCAACAAAATTTGCCATCACGCCCAACCGTAATTATTCCGGCCAGTCGTCGCTCGCGTGCGCCGCTAGTTTTCCTGATTTTGCTGACGGTGATTCTTGGCGCCATTGTTGGCACTGCCACGTATTTCTTCTTCTTTAACGAATTCTAAAAGGAGCAAAATGAGCAAAAACCTCAAAACCACCAACCCACTTGTTAAAGCCAGCCACTTTCTGTTGGCAGTGACAATTATCGCAGCGTTATTAATCGGTTTTGGCATTTTTTACGAACAAAAATTCCCCGGCACTCTAACTTGGCTGCAACTAGTAACGCGCATTGTGATTTGTACACTGATTTACGGTTGGCTAGTTTGGGCGGCGGCAGTGGTGATGGCGCGTATCGAACTTGACTCGCGCACGCACAATAAGAAACTTTTGCTCATCGCGGTTGATGCTATTCTAGGCGCCATCATGGTCATCATTCTGAAAAATCTCATCATGCCTTTTATCCCTAATCCAACTATCACAAGCTGGGATTTCTTGGTGGCTGGACTCCTGTTTTTCGTTGCGCTGTGCTGCCTAGTGGCGGATTATCTTAAGCGGCTGTTGTAGGCTTTTTAATTTTCATAAACTTCGTCATCGTATGATTAGTGACTACGATTAAAATTCCTAGCAGATGCAGGCGTTTGAACCGACGAAAATCCTTCGTATATTCGGCTGGAACTAGCTGATCGTCGGCTAGTTCGTCAACGCGATGAATAGCTTTCTTGAGGACGGCGAGTTTATGTTTTAGCGTGTCGCGATGATCGCAGGACAGGCTGCTGTGACTTAGCTGTCGCGTATAATCATAGAAAAATTCCGGCACAGTTTCAATATGTTTGGTCCAACTTAAAGTTTGCGCGCGAAAAATTACGTCTTCGTAAATCTGCAAATCTTCGCAAAACTTCAAATCATGTTCTAACAAAAAATCTCGTCGCACGCACATCAACCAAGTGTAGTGCATGATTTTGCGACGCATCTGGAAACGCAATTCGTGGTCGTGACGGCCTACTCTTAAGTAAAATTTGAACCAAGTTTTGCCGCGTTTAGTAAGATAATGAATAAAACCGCCGAACAAAATCGCGTCTGGCAAGTTCTTCGCATCAAGCGTTTTCTCCGCCAACTTGCTGAGCATGTCAGGTTTGGCAAATTGATCGTCCGCGTCGAGAAAAAGTAAAAACTCCCCACTGGCGAGCGTAATTCCGATATTGCGCGACTTAGCGGCGCCTAAATTAGCAGTATTGCAGTGTAATTTAATGGTAACTTGGGGATTTTGTCGCTGGATTTTTGCAACTTGATGCGTGGTCTGGTCGGTCGAACAATCATCGATAATAATTATTTCGTAATCCGCAAAATCTTGCCCAAAAACGCTTGTCAAACACCGACCAATGCATGCCTCAACATTATAGGTCGGGATGATGATGCTAAATTTTTTCATAAAACAAAACTAATTAATGGTGCGAGTGGAGGTAGTCGAAACCTCATCTCAAGTTTGGAAAACTTGCATACTAACCGCTGTACTACACTCGCTCAGGGGAACATAATCGTCAGATGTAAAACGTATTCCTCAATCATTATAGCATAAAACTCCCTCAGAAACCAAAAATTCTTCAGCGAAGCAAGAATGGGTCTAGTCAGAACTTCAGCGCAGCATGAACGAACCTAGCCAGAACGAGAAAACTGCGCTAATCGCCAGGCAGAGCCACCCGTTGAGCCCTCCAAAAAACAGCGTCAGGACAAAAACAACCGGCGTCATCACGACCGTCATAATCACGCTAAAAATCAGCATGCCTACCCACGCACCCTTCGATGTGGCGGCGGACTTTTGCGCTTGACTACCGTGCCTCCTCGCGGCGTCATAACCCATCATGTAATACCACCAATTATCGTTATCGTTCGCCATCTAGACGTATCTCCTATCATAATTATACCATAAACTAATAAAATAGGGAAATGTAGGAAATCCAGGGGGAATTTAGGGGGGATTCTACCATCAAAAAAGCGCCTCAAAGCGCGATTTTGAACGATATGGGGTGCCTTGTCGAATCGAAATGGAACCAAATTGCCACAGAGTTCTTCAGAGTCAAACATATCATCTCTATTTCGCCTCTAGCTAGGTACTATCATCGATAACAAGATACCACATCAAGCTCTTAGGGTCTTGACCCTAATCTCATTATAACATAAACCCCTTACAAAATTGAAAAATCCACAAAAAGAAATCCCCCTAACGGCTCTGGAACTTGCTCTAGGGGGTAATGATTGCTTAATTGCTCATCGGCTATGGTCAAGACACGAGAGAGACAGAGAGAAGAGGCTAGCATATTGCACGAACATTAAGAGATGAAGGCTGTTGTATACAGCTCAAACTCAGTACATTTTTAGCTGCAGTGTTAATCTGCTGATATTTCTCGCTTGTCTCAATCAAGCTTCAACATTATTATTCCTAGCATAACACGCTTTTGGTTTTGCGTTTTTTTATTTTTGGTGATTTTTGCTGATTTTGCTAATCAACCCCAAAACTAATACCCCCTCCCCTATATTTTGGCGACCACCCTAAGTCCCCTATTTTCACACTCTGCCAAAAAGAGGCTTAGTCCTTGCTGAGTCTCTTTTTGGTCACTTTAGGTTGTTGACGAGGTTAAAGCGTGTGCTATAATAAAATTAGCTCTAGAGTGTGGGCTGGAGAGAAACAATTTGGGGTCGTGGTTGACCTAGTGGAGCGTTGTTAACAATTAGCATCTATCCCGTTCCAAATGTGGTGCAGGTCTAAACAACCACCTGGTAGCTAAACCAGAACAACGCACCCGCATCACATCTGGCACAGGATATTTTTATTGAAGGTGGGGTCAATCGTTCTTTTGGATACTCAAAACTGCGAGTGGGCTGCCAAAAATAAAAACGAAAATGCCAGGCTACCGGGACAGGCCCGGAGTGAACTTTAACAATATGGAGGTCTCTATGGAAGAGGTCTATACGTGGACGATTACTTTGCGAAACGGCAAGGTTTTACGTGCCACAAATCACCCATTCCATTTTTGGGTAAAAGAAAAGACTCAATCTAAAAAGAAAGAGTCTTAACATCAAATCTTGGACTAACTTTATCCCTGTCAAAATGTAAAGTTAATTCAAGTAGGCCGTGTGGTAGTATCGCCACACGGCCTTTTCGTCTTGCTGCAAACAAAAAAGCCCTAAGGCGATATACATAGGCATTATATCATATAATACGCAAATTGTAAATACCCTTTCTTTAAAGCTTCGAAATTAAGTTCAATCATTCTTATGTTTATAATAACACAAGCAGTTTTAAATTACATATGATTTTTTTACAACATTTAGACTAAGTAGAGGCTATTACCTCTGTTAACTGTGGAAAACCATCACATTTTACTAATGAAACCGCATCGGGTTTTACCACATTTTCTTAAACATTCAGGGTTTCTGGCTAGGAAAACTCTCTTTGCTGATTTGTAGTATAAGTACAAGAAATAATGGTGCTAAGTAAGGATTTGGCTGAGCTGGCGTTTGGTGAGTTTTGAGTTTGCTAAAAATGCTCTTGCTCTTTGGTGCTAAGATTAAATCATTATGGCTAGACCTACCAAATACACACCGGAAATCACCAAACGTATCAGGCAATACATCTCCGATGGGCTTACTGTGCGTGATTGTTGTTTTGGTGCCGGTATCAGCGAAGACACCTTTTGTCGTTGGCGCAGGGAGAAGCCTGAGTTTGCCAAATTAGTGCAAGAAGCAACTGAGGCTCAATGCTGGAGCAGTCTTGGTTTGGCAAGAACGAGCGAATACCGACGCTATCAGAGGCGGCTAAATCGCCACCAGACAC
>CAYNHE010000033.1:0-9404 GCA_964397215.1 uncultured Candidatus Saccharibacteria bacterium | reverse complement strand
GACCGGTAACTGCGAGGAAAACCGGTCTTCTGTAGAGTGTGGAGTTATTTTGGCTATGTTTATTTTTGGTTCTTGTACAAATATTTTGTTCAAGAACTATCCCTATTATAAGCCCTCAAAACGCTCACGTCAATAACTTTTTGTATACAATTTTTATCATTTTTCATCCGAGTTTTCCACAGGCTATTTTTACAAATGAGTTGTTCATTTTGCTAGGCGAAGTTACTTTCCTTATGCAGGATTTTTACAATTTTCGTAACTACCAGCAAGACCAATCGACCAGTACTTTGCAGCCATAAACAAAAAACCGCCCACAAGCGGTCTTTTCATCAACTAATTGGTGGAGCTGCCGGATACTGCCTCCGGGTCCGAAAAATCTCCATGATATCATTCTACACGCATAGTTTCTTGTTTCGTCGGAGAAACCTTAGAGCGGCAAGAAACAAAACTCTAAGTTTCCTAATCTAAATTTCAGATTAGAGGTCGATTACCTCTCTAACCCTAGCAACGTGGTATAATAATCCTCAGTCTACGAAGCCTCAACCTCGGACCAGCTTAAAATTATAGATTAAGCAAACGCAGGTGCGTAAAGCACATGCTTAGTTGAAGTTTTTTCACTTATTCAATACTTACGGTATCAATCGTCGTGCCTGATATCTGTTAATAATCCGTCTAAGCTTTGTCAGCCCCAACTACCTCTAGTATACTCTATTTCTGTTGTTTTGACAACACTTTTATGCTAAATTCACATTCTTTCATAAATAGCAGTTTTAGGCCAATTTCCGTAGATCTAAAAATTTTATTCACCCTCATTACGTTTACTCTTATATTTGTTACTCAGCTCGCTACCCCTATAATAATTTTAACCATAAACATGTTGTAAAATTTACTTTAACAGAGATAAAACATACATTTTTCCTAAAAATCGCCTTTTTGCGTCTTGTAACTGCAAAAAATTCAGTGTTATGCTAGGCACATGATTGCAAAAGTTTATTCCGCTATCCCCTGTGGCTACGATGGTCAAATCGTCGAAGTCGAAGGCGATATCAACCAAGGTCTCCCTTCCTTCAACCTGGTGGGCATGGCCAACAAAACCGTTAACGAAGCCAGAGAGCGTGTCCGCTCAGCCATTACTAATTCAGGCTTTCGATTCCCTACCAAAAAAGTAACTGTAAACCTCGCCCCAGCCGAACTGGTCAAAGACGGATCGCATCTCGACTTGCCCATCGCGCTCGCAGTTCTGATAGTTTCTGGGCAATTATTGCCTGGTGACGTGGCAGACAGGATTTTTGTCGGAGAATTATCCCTAAGCGGAGCCAGCAAACCCATCCGGGGTATCATCAATATCGTCGAAGCCGCCAAACAAGCTGGTTATCAAGAGGTTTTTCTACCCAGAGACAACCTGCCTCAAGCCAGCCTAGTCAAAGGTATCAAGCTAATTGGCATCGAAAGCCTAGAGGAGCTTTTTCTTCATCTCAAGGGGCAAAAATTCATCCAGCCCACCAAGTCCGCCCACTCAACCGAGTCTGATCAGCCCACCGAGTTCACCCACTCCGCCAAGTCTACACACCCCACCAAATCTGCTCACTCAACCGTCCGAGTATCCACCTCTAATAAATCCTCCGCCGCGGATAGCCCTGTCAACAACTCCAAAGCTGCCACCGATTCATCCCCGACCCCTTACATTCTTGACAATATCTGTGGTCAATTAACCGCCAAACGCGCCCTCACCATCGCCATCGCCGGCCATCACAATATTTTACTATCTGGACCACCTGGCGCCGGCAAATCGCTCCTAGCGCATACCGCAGTTAATCTTCTCCCTAACCCCACCCCTGAAGAACAGGTCGAAATCGCCAAAATCAACTCCCTAGTCAGCCCAACTCAGTCTTTCCCTGTTCAACGACCTTTTCGAGCCCCACACCACACTGCCAGCATGACCGCTATCATTGGCGGCGGCACCTCTATTACCCCAGGAGAAATCTCCCTCGCCCACCAAGGTGTCCTCTTCCTCGACGAATTCCCAGAATTTGCCAGAAACGTCATCGAATCACTCCGCCAACCTCTCGAAGACCACCAAATCACCCTATCACGCACCAACGCCCACGTAGTTTACCCAGCGAATTTTATCCTTTTCGCCGCCATGAATCCCTGCCCCTGCGGTTTTTATGGCGACCCCGTGCATGAGTGCACTTGCACACCAAGACAGCTCCAGCTGTATGCTACGCGTGTTTCCGGGCCTATTTTAGACCGTATTGACCTCCATATCGACGTCCAACGTGTTCCTAGCAATCAATTGCTTACCGCAGCCACCAACGATAAAGAACACCGTACTGCCAAGACCAAAATTCGCCAAGCAATTACTCGTGAACAGAAGCGCTATCGTAGCCTAAAACAGCCTCACATCCCTTATAACGGCACTCTTACCTCTATCGAAGTTAAAAAATTTATACAACTTACCTCCGAAGCCGAAAATTTATTAAAAACCGCCACCGACCGCTTAGGACTCTCGGCGCGCGCCTATTTTAGCACGATTAAAGTCGCTCAGACGATTGCTGACCTAGATAATTCGCCAAATGTTAATGTCGCACAAATTTCCGAAGCCCTATCCTATCGCCAGCGATCACCATTTTAACAGATTTTCCGACCAATTTTCTATACATACGAACCCATGCCTTATCGCCTTTTTCATCGACAGTTCTTTCCCGAAAACCATCCACTTTTTACAGAGACAAAACCCCTTGTCAAACTTTAACTTTTTTGCTAAAATATCCATAGGGTCAATTATTAACAAGCGAAAGGAATACGCCATCAAAAACTCAAAACCCACTAGCAAATCACGAACCAGAATTAACGGAGAGATTCGTTATCCGTCGGTTCGAGTAATCGGTGCTAATGGAGAGCCACTCGGCATCATGTCGAGTCGAGATGCGCAACTCCTTGCTCACAAAGAAGGTGTTGATTTAGTGGAAATCGCCGCTAACGCCGACCCTCCTGTGGTGAAAATCATCGACTGGGGTAAATTCCAATACCAGAAGATGAAAGAAGAAGCTAAAAATCGCAAAAAAGCCCGCGAGAAACAGTCCGAACTTAAAACCATGAAGATTGGACTCAAAATTAGCGATAATGACCTGGGCATTAAAGTCCGCAAGATTAAGGAGTTTCTCGAAGACGGTGACCGTGTTAAGATTATGGTTATCTTCCGTGGTCGCGAGATGGCTCACAAAGAACTCGGACAAGAAATGGTTGATAAAATTATTAACCTCATTTCTACCGAAATCGATGTCGTCGTCGAAGGCAAGCCTCAATTTGCTGGACGTAACCTATCAATCAGTCTCCGGCGTAAATAACGCAGACTGACCTTAACAACTAGATTTGATTCGGAAGAAGTAATTATATTTCCTACTTCCACGGTCAGCTAGTCGCAAATTAGTTCAGTACCTCAATAACTAATAAAATTATTATCGTTCTGAACACCATAATTACAGGATTACCAGAATTAATTTATTAATTCCCTCCTGAACAATAATATTAATAAGCTCTAATAAGCAAAAAGGAAAGTTATGCCAAAGTTAAAGACGCATAAAGGTACCGCCAAAAGAGTGAAAATTACCGGCACCGGTAAAATCGCTCGTGAACGCGCCTACGGCAATCACATCTTGGCGAAAAAGTCCAAGGCTAGGAAGCGCAACATGAAAACTGCAGCGTTTGTTAGTGGCAAGATTGCAAAAAATGTTAAAACCGCACTCGGAGGTACGAAATGAGAGTAAAACGTGGCGTGCCTGCGCGCGCAAAGCATAAGAAGATTTTAAACGCTGCTAAAGGAATGCAGCACTACCGCACTAGGAGTTATCGCCTAGCTAAGCAAGGTGTTATTAAGTCACTGCGCTACAGCTACCGCGATCGTCGCAATCGCAAACGCGACCTCCGTGCTACTTGGATTACCCGAATTAATAACGCTTCAAGAGAATTAGGCCTTTCTTATTCTCAATTGATGGCTGGTCTTAAGAAAAACGGCACCACTGTCGACCGCAAGATTCTTGCCGAGCTCGCCGTCAACCAACCAAAGGCTTTTGAAGCAATTGTAAAAACCGTGAAGGAGAGCAAATAATGGCAATCTGTGAAATTAGCGGCAAAGGCAAAATGTACGGTCACAATGTTTCCTTCTCCCAGCACAAAACTCGCAAAGTTTTCAAGCCAAATGTACAGAAGAAAACTCTCGTTGTTGATGGTAAAAAAGTTAAAGTTAACGTTGCTGCCTCGACACTCCGTACACTTAAGAAAAAAGGTCTAGTTAAATAATTTAACTAGCACACAAAAATATCCCCCCAGAGGGGATATTTTTGTTAGAGCCTTCAATAAGCCGGGTTCTGTAACTATATTGCTATAATCGGCAACCATCTATCTAGACGACGAATTACTCCGCCGTTCGAGCGGTGAGCGTGCATCCTCGGATCAAGGTACCTAGCACTCCTTGCAGCCAGTAGGGTTTGCCCCCGACGTATGTCACCATCCGCCGCTGTGAGCTCTTACCTCACTCTTTTCACCTTTACCACGATAAATCGCGGAAGAATATGTCTCTGTGGTACTTTCCCTACCCTTATGACGGGCGGTCGCTGTTAGCGACTACTGCATCCTGTGCTGCCCGGACTTTCCTCTTGGCTGAGCCAAGCGGCTGCCTTTCGGGCTCAAATACATTATACCATACCTTTGGCATATTTGTACAATAACGTCAACCCAAAACAGCGCCAAACAACACTTCTCGACGTCAACCCAGAACAACGCCAAACAACACTTATCTGCCCCAATTTCTCCTTACAAATACTCTTCTTCATCAAAATGCCGCTCAATAGCCTGATTCGCCTCGGCATCCGCCTGAGCATTCTGCTCGCGTTTCACATGGGTAAAAGCACACGCCTCGAATCGCCCCAGCAGCTCCTGAATATCATCATAAATCGGCAAAAGATCCCCATTTTTAACTTTATAAATCCCATTCATCTGATTCACCATCATCAAATTATCACTCACAAAACGCGCACGCGTCAAACCCAGTTCTAGCGCTCGCTCAATTCCCTTCTTGAGGGCATAATATTCCGCTACGCGAGAGGTTGCAAAACCGATAAACTCACCGCCATGCGCCAAAACGCTGCCATTCTCATCCACAATATGATAACCAATCCCCGAAGGCCCCGGATTACCCCTACTGCTACCGTCCACATAGACCGTCGCGCTATTGGCCACCTCTTTGTAATTCTGGTGCAGACTAGCCCTACCTTCCATCTCAAGCACGATAATGCTTGTCTCATCAAGGTTATAATTGCCCATATCTTCAGGTTTAATATATTTATACGCCGAATAACGCTCTTTTGCTTCAATTTTGGTATCTTGGGCCAGCGACACTTCATAGATAATATACATGTTACTCAGCTGACTTGCACCTTGAGGCGCTAAAAAAGTCACCACATCCTTCAAAATAGTCTGTTTGGTGACTTCTACCCCCAAATATTCCTCAAGAGTACGATCCATCGCCTCTTCTGGTTGTTCGCCAAATTTAATCTTACCGGTCGGAAGTTCCCAAGTCGGCGTACCATCAAGACGGCCCTGACTTTTCTTCATAATCAAGACCTCACCCCCATTCTGAATAATCGCCGCTACTCGAATTCGCTGTTTCATAAACCTAAATAAACCCAAAACCCCAGTGACTTTACTATTTCCCCGTAATATAACTACGGTGGGTTAAATCTTATGCGACATCTCCACGGAGATGAGCCACGAAATCCCTATAACATGATTATTCAGGAAAATCATGCCGCCACTAGGGTTACCTCTATTATATCATAGAACCACAATCTGCAAGTATTTTCGTCAAATTCTAAAAAATTAACACTTATTCGTACGAGACAAAAAATCACCGCACCTTAGACAGAAACTATTTTACCCCTACCAAAAAGTAAAAGAATCCCAATATGCCGTTCATCGCACCGTACATAATGCTAGAAATTACGTTTGGTAGTAGAATCACCAGCACCATCACCAGCAAAATCCCCATACTCTCGATTTTGTCCATAATGCTCCGCACTCCATCTGGCGCAATCGCATATAACACTCTCGAACCGTCCAATGGTGGAATAGGAATCAGGTTAAAAATTCCAAAGCCCAAGTTCACCAGAATCACCTCAGAAAAAATATATCCTACAGTATTAGCATCAGCCAAACCACCAGAGAAAAAGCCAATCATAAAAGCCGCAAAAGCTATGAGAAAATTCGTTAATGGCCCAGCTATCGCCACTAACGCCATGCCCCAAACCCCATATTTAAGATTACGCGAATCAACTGGCACCGGCTTAGTCCCACCAAAAATCGGTCCACCAGTGAGCGCCAGCATTACTGGTAAAACCAACGAAAGAATCGGATCGAGATGCTTAAACGGATTTAAAGTTAAACGCCCCTGTTCGCGCGCCGTCGAGTCACCGAGCGCATACGCCATCAGCCCATGCGCCAACTCGTGCAAAATCATCGACGACAAGACAATGACTATAACTATAATAAATGATGCAAAACCCGACATTCACTACCCCAAAGCAACAACTTCAAGCGTAGCCGGCAAAGCCTCACGGTTCTTCACCTTCAATTTCTTTTCTACCCTTGCGCTTAATTTCAACTCAGTCACCATTCCATCAATATTACCCATCGCCACCACCAGTTTTGGCTCAATTTCTCGTACCGCCCGTACTGAACTCGTACAAAGAATATCTGCTACCCCCAGCTCATCGAGCGTAATCGCTTCTTCAATCCCACCGATAATACCAATATGGACATTCCCAACTACCACGTCGTAAACGGTCTTGCCACTCTCAGTCGCAATCCCCCTAATTGCCGCCTGGCCAATCTCGAATTCTCCTGGTCCATTAATCGCGCCCACGGGCAAATTAGCATCAATCGTCTCATCAGCCAAATTAAACTTAATTACTCGACCTTTCACAATCAAAGTAATCTCATCTGGACCTTTACTTTCTATTTCGAACATACTAATTCCTTTCTTACTTTATCATCTTCTCTGGATCAAACAATTCAGAAATTTCCATATCTAGCAAATCAAGAATGAAACGATCTCTCACACTCTTACGATAGAGGTAGTCATCCCGACTCATAATTACATAATTCATCGGACGACCTTGTTTTTTCTCAACTACCTCAGCCCACTGAGTTAATTTCTTGGTGCGATCATCACCAATCACTAGCATGTCAATGCCATCCTGTCCCGGTAAACGATTAGTCACAATTAGACCCTTAAGCCATTTAGCCACCGGACGGATATATTCATCCCAGTTAGTACGAATCCGTTGCACCTTGACCATGCTAGCACCATTGTTCATCACCGGAGCGCTGCTGATCACCTTTTTTGGACCAAACATTTCACTTAGTGCATGTGAAAATGGATGCTTCATATTAGCTGAATAATATATTTTATTATCGTAAGTCTCGTTTTTTACAATTCCAATACCTTCGAGGTTAATCAATTCGCGACGTACAGAATTAATTTGTTCGCCAATTACACGGGTCATTTCACGCACATAATAAGATTTGTTCACATCAGAAAAGAAAAGATCAAGTAATTTAGCTCTAGTCTTAGAGCCGAACAATTTTTCTACCGGTGTATTATCTTCCTTGGTCATCCTGTATACATTTTAGCACGAAATCCTCAACCTCGGCAAGTGGCAACCAGTTAATTTTTTTGTTCCTTTTAAACCAAGTTAGTTGACGCTTGGCTAAATGCCAGTCATCAAGTATGAACAATTCTTTTGCACGCGCCAAATCATATTCACCCTGCAAATACCCCCACGCAAACTGATAAATATTACTTTTCATCGCCTGGCTTCCCCAGCCATATTTATTGACTAAAAATTTTGTTTCCTCATAAAGCTTATCGTTAAATAAATTATCCGCTCGCTGAGTAATTCTTGCCCGCAATGCTTCTGGCGTCCAGTCAATACCTACCAAAATAAAATTATTGTTCATCTCCTGTCGATCGGCCTGAGTGATCTTATTTTTAGTAGAAAAATCATAATCAAACACCAAAGCATCAATGTATAACCCTGTACCACCGACAATCATCGGAACGTGATCGCGTTTTTTAATCTCAGCAATTCTCTCTCTAGCGTATTGCTGCCAATCCGCCACCGTAAAGCGCTCTCCAGGCTCCACCAAATCTAATCCAAAATGCGTAATTCCCTCTTGTTCCTCTGATGTTGGCTTAGCCGTACCAATGTCCATGTATTTATAAATCGCACGCGAATCCGCCGAAATAATTTCGCCGTCAATCTGATGCGCTAGCTTGATCGAAACACCGGTCTTGCCCGATGCAGTCGGCCCCAAAATAACGATTGTTTTAGTAAATTTATTACTCATTATCTATAATATATCATAAAAAGTGCGAGTTGGCAAGAAATACCCTCATTAATTCAACCCCAAGCGCAATATAACCTCTATGAAATGGAAAATATTCGGAATCTTCATTTCGAATAAAAGTTTGAAGCCTCGCTATTGTTCCAACGAGGCTTCCTAAACTTCTCAAATATTGCAATTATTTGGCGAGACAACGAACGGTGCGGAGCTCTGGACCCCAACTTCTAAAGGGGTACACATTCCCATGGACGTTCACTGCCGGAAAGTACGTCGAAACCAAATTATCAAAACCGTAATACCCAAAACCAACATAGCCAATAGCACCGTTTTTAAAGACAAGTCCAGACCCTACCATGTAAAACGGGCTGCGCGTCACATTAGTGCCGCCCAGATCTGTAGAATGACGAATAAGCTCAGAACCCGGCTCGAATTCCCAATTCTCACTATCATATGCTGCATAGAGTTGATAGTATTCTGACGTCTCGTAAACTTGCCAATTTGACGAGTCAACCTGAGGTAAGCGCCAATTGGCCGCGCAAATATCGCTAGCCTCAATCTCGTCTAAATTCGCGATGTGTCTCTCATAGTAATTCCCAATCAAATAGTGCGCATCGTAAATCTGGTTGTCAATGTCCACAGAATCCTTAGTAGTCGCCACAAAAGTATCCTGCCAACCACTAACATCAGGCACCCATGTCGAGCATCTTTCATCTGATAGAGATCTATACGTGCTGGTAAGATAAGTATCATTAGACGCTGACTCCTTACACGCTCCATTTGCACTGAAAAGCGTTAAAACATGCTCACCTGGGTTGTAAGACGTCTCTCCGCTTACCGATGTATCATGTTGAGTACTAGCAGTCGGCGTCAACGCCTCCACCACATTAGTGTCACTCGGCGTCAACGCTTTTTCTGTAGATAAATCTAACGCTAAATTCTGTGTCATCCAACAATTCCCATCCTTCAGCTTAGATACCCAGTATTTCTTACCATCACGA
>CAYNHE010000032.1:0-9524 GCA_964397215.1 uncultured Candidatus Saccharibacteria bacterium | reverse complement strand
ACTATTAGCCGTAATGGCGACCCCAGCCGTGGCAGTGAGTGGAGTGGCGGAAACGGTTTTGATAGCTTGTGGTGCAATAGCAAAATAGCCCAAGATTGCTAGTATTCCACCGGCCGTTAAACCTAATGTATTTATTACCAATGTTCTGGGCCTTTTAAGGTTATTATGATAGTTTTTCTTCACTTTGTACCTCCTCAGAAGTGAATTATGGAATTGATGTAACAGTTGGCCGAGGTACCTGCTTGGAGGATGGTTTGCTTTTGTCCTACTATTCTAAACCACTTTTATCTGCAAAAAGCAGGCGCCCTTGCCAGCTGTTACACACAATCCATAGTATCTATCGATAAACGGCTTGGTACTGGTAGAGCACCTGCTCATTACCGTATATCAAAATATGATACTATATTTAATTGTGTGTAACAGTTTTATTGTACCACATTTTTTCTGTTTACTATAAAGTTTATGTTGTGAAAATCACAACACTATAACAATTTCAGCTCCTCTAGGTCTAAAAACATAGCATTTTTAATCCCAATGAGAATCCCAACACCTTCAGCCCTAATAATTTTTATAGCATTTCCAACCCATAACTCCAACCTCAAAAAGTACCGCCCCCTAGCAGGGAGCGGTACTTTTATCTGTGGTTTTTCTCTTATTCCTCTTCGTCTTCTTCGTCGTCCGTGACGGTCGCGATGCTCAGTTCTTCGAGTTGCGCATCGTCGACAACCGAAGGCGAGTCCATCATCAAATCCACCCCAGAACCGTTCTTCGGGAAAGCGACAATATCGCGAATACTTTTAACATCCAGCAGTTCCATCAACATACGATCTAGACCAAACGCACAACCAGCGTGTGGTGGCGCACCAAATTTGAACGCGTTCAGCATACCGCCGAATCGTTTCGTAACTTCTTCCGGACCGTAACCAACGATTTCGAAAGCCTTGTACATGATTTCTGGGTTAAAATTGCGTACCGCACCAGAACAAATTTCGTAGCCATTCATAGCCATATCGTACTGGTCAGCCATAATGTCCAACTTGTTCTCAGTTTCTTCTAGAGCTTTAATACCGCCCTTTGGCATTGAGAACGGATTATGGCAAAAATCGATTTTCCCCGTCGCTTCGTCTTCTTCATAAAATGGAAAATTCACAATCCAACACAGCGCAACTTTATGTGGGTCTTTTAGTCCAAGCGTATCCGCAAAGGCAATTCTCAGTACACCAAGAACTTTATTGACAGACTGACGTAAGCCGGCGCCAAAGAACACCGTGTCTCCATCAGCGACGTCGGTTTTTGCTCGAATCGCCTGAATCTCGGCGTCTTTGAGGAACTTCGCCACTGGGCCTTTTGCCCCTTCCGTATCAAAAGTCAGATAGGCCAAACCGCCAGCACCGTTTTTGCGCGCTAGTTCGGTAAATTCATCAATTTGCTTACGCGTAAATTGGCTGCCGCCCGGCACTCGAATCGCCTTAACGCACGGCGCTTGGAATACTTTAAACTCAGTGTCTTTCAATTCCTCAGTCAACTCGACCAGCTCTAAACCATAACGCAAATCCGGCTTATCAGTACCGTATTTATTCATTGCATCAAGATAATCGATGCGTGGCACTTCTTCGCTCACCAATTCTTTGCCAGCTAGTTCAACTACCAGCTTCTTAATTAACGGCTCAAGTGTCTGACGAACTTCTTCACCGTCCTCGATGAAACTCATTTCACAGTCTAGTTGATAAAAATCACCATACAGACGGTCGGCACGCGGATCCTCATCGCGGAAACATGGCGCAATCTGATAATAACGTGGCACGCCACCCACCATCAGAAGTTGCTTGAACTGCTGTGGCGCCTGTGGCAAAGCATAAAACTTACCCTTGTGTACACGCGATGGCACGAGAAAGTCTCTTGCACCCTCTGGCGACGAGTTGGCCAAAATCGGCGTCGTAATTTCGATAAAACCTTGGCTATCCATATATTCACGCATCATGCGGTAGCATTTAGCACGCTGACGCAAAATATTCTGCATGGACGGCCGGCGCAAATCAAGATAGCGATATTTCAACCGCAGCTCTTCGCCCGAAGGATCACCTTCGTCATGAGTATTCACTGGCAAAGGTTCGCTACGATTAATCAGATCCAGCGTATCAACCACTACTTCGATATCGCCAGTTGCGATATTTGGATTCTTCAGCTCTGGAGCACGCTCACGTACCGTGCCTTCGGCAAAAATGACGAACTCATCGCGCAGACTCTCGGCAGTCTTAAAAGCATCTGCCACCTCCGGCGTAATCACCAGCTGAATAATTCCCGTATAGTCACGCAAATCCACAAAAATCAAGCCACCATGGTCACGGCGAGAATTCACCCAGCCTTTAAGACGAACTTTTTTACCAATTAACGAATTTAACTCATTTGATAGGTTTCTCATGGGTATTATTTTACCATAACTACCCCTGTCTGAAAACCCTTGACAAGATTAGAAATCTGTGCTACAATGGAAATAATCCTCGTGGAGGTAGTAGATTTTGATGGGGGGCTTGAACTAAGGAGGTTCGATTACTAAGCGAGATTTTGATGGTGGGCCGAATCAACAAACCCCAGGACTCCTCCCTTAATTCCATCTCCCCTTACGGCGTCCGGTTCTTGGTCGCCTTATTTACTGCCCAAGTTTCTACATCGACAAAACGGTCCGTAGCATAGACCAGCCGGTCGTCTTCTGAGAAGGCTCGCACGTTCTTATTGAAGAAATAGGTTAAACTTGCCTGATAAATCCCCAGCGCCGGCACATCTTCTACCCAACTTTTCAGGAAACTTTCGTATTTTACCACACGCAAGGATTCATTCATCGTACTGCGAGCTGCTAAAATAAGGTCGTCAACCAGAGCGTCGTGGTAGTTCGAGAGATTTAGCCCGGAAGCCGAAGCCTGCGACGAATGATAATACGGTAGTAAATCCGGATCGGCACCCAGCTCAATTTCGTAAAGCAAAATGTCGTAATTGCGTGGACGAATCACGTTAAGCAAAAACTCTTGGCCAGGTTCATAGATGGTCGATTCCACCGAGAAACCGAGTTTTTCTAATTGCGTTTTAAACTCGTCCGCCAGCGCTGGGAAGTAGCCAGAATTAATCGTCACTAACTGGATGGTTTGCCCTGCCATGCCGCTACTGGTAATTTTTGCCTGGGCTTCGGCTAGGTTGTACTGAGGAATTTCTGGATAATTATTGAGCTCAATTTCTGAACGCAAAATTGGGTAATTGAGTGCTTCTTCGCCATCCAAAACTGAACGCACTGTTGTCATGTCCACCCCCTGCTGAATCGCCCGGCGCACTTCGACGTTAGACAAAATGCCACTCGTGGTATTCAAGAAGGCAAAAACACCGTTAGCCAGAGTGGTTTGCTTCTCATACACCAAATCCGTAGATAAGCTCGCGCCGTCGACCGCCGACAATTCGGCCGTAGCGGTGACTTCGCCAGTGGTTAGGGCGGTCAGAATATCATCGGTTTTAGAATACGTATGGATGGCAAAACTACTCAACATCGGCGCGCCACGATAGTAATTATTATTGGCTGAGAGATAGACGATTTTTTCGCCGTCCGACGTGAGGCTCTGGGTCGCATTAAAAGTGAACGCCCCACTCGTGACTGGGTTTGTACTAAATGAATGCTCTAGCAGCTTACTAGACGGAACGTCTTCGAGAACGTGCGCCGGCAAAACTGGGACGTTCAGTGCCGCAGCAAAATCCGCGTAGCTCGATGGCAAAGTTAAGACGACGGAATCCTCGGTCTGCTCCACGTTGACACCAGAGAAATTTGAAGAATAAATCGAATTTACCGTAGAATCCTTAGCCAGCTCAATGGTAAAAACCACATCATCAATCGTGATTGGCTCGCCATCTGACCATTTCAGCCCATCGCGAATGGTGACTGTCCAGACTTTGCCGGTTTCGTCCGGAGTAATTGATTCCGCTAGCCCCAAGCCGACGTGACCAGAATAATCAATCGTCGAGATGGTTGAAAACATCAATCTTGACAGGACTTTTTCGCTATTAGTGGTGGCAAAAAATGGATTTAGCGAGTTAACCTTGCCAATGGTTGCTTCAATATAAGTACCACCGTCCACAAAAGCCTGCACAGAATAAGATTGCGTATACCAAAAAGCCTGCGTGAGGGCAAGTGACACGATAATAATAATTAATAGCGCCCACTCTAGAATTAGCAGTCGCACTCGCCGCGCATTTGGCAAGCGCGCAATGAGGTTTTCGCGGATGTGCTCTCGACTGTCTTCGCGAGCTTGCGCCGAAAAACGTTCGAGACGCTTCGCCAGTTTTTGCCCACGCTTTTTGAAAGTTTGTTTCATGACTAAAAGTCAGCCTCCACCAATTAATGACAACCTCAACTACGCCGTTGGAACTAATAGTAAGCCCAAAATCGACAAGACAAATACCAACACACAGACTACCGTAGCGTTAAATAGCGAGCGCTCTAGGCCGCGTCGCGTAGTATATAGTTCGCCAGAACTGCCGAACCCAGCACCCAGGGACGCGCCGCGCTGCTGCAAAAGAATCAGCAAAACCGTCAAAGCCGCTGAGATAAAAGTCACACTCTGTAAAAACGTTCCCATGTTCATAATTACTCTTTATTATACTCCAAGACTATGGAGTTTACAAGACCGTTTATCACGCTAAGGAGAAAACTTGACACCACTTCACCCCAAAACGGCATGGTCACGCCTGGCAAAATTTTAATCGTCAAGGCAATCATCGCCGTGTTTAGCAGCACTGTCGAAATTCCCATGGTCAAAATAGCCACTGGCAGGGCTAGGATTTTCATCAGCGGTTTCAGCGTGGCATTAATTAAGGCAAAAATCACGCCAGCCGCCACAAATAGTAAATAACTCGCTGGGTGATCTACTTCACCAAAAAGCGAAATACAGAGCCACATGCCAAGCCCAGATAAGACAATCCGGATAAGAAAGACCAGAAGTTGTTTCTTGATCATAACAATAATTATTGTAGCATTTTTTTACGTTTTAATAAAGTATGGTAAGTAATGGCAAAACGGTGGGCTTCTTCGTCGATGCGCGTGATGAGTTTGGCGACATGCGAGCTAGGTGGCAAAGGCACCGTGGTAAGTTCATCACTGCCGAGCTTAGCGACGACTAGTTCAGCATAAGCATTTCTGGTATGGTCACCGGATTTGTCACGTCCGACCACGGCAATTTGATGTTCTGCAAGTAGTTCCCTGACGGCGTTGACTTGACTTACGCCACCATCGAGGATAATTAGATTAGGAAAATCCCATTCGCTATGTTTAAGCCTTCTGGTAATTACTTCGCGAAGATTTTCGGTGTCGTTATTCTTGTCTTGGCGAATTTTAAACTTGCGATATTCCGTGCGGTCCGCCACTCCATTCACAAAAACCACCATGGAGCCAACGGCATTAGTACCAGATTGGTGAGAAATATCATAACCCTCAATGCGTCGCGGCGGCTCATTGAGGCCGAGCAAATTTTGCAATTCGCGTAGCGCTTGGTCAGACGAAATGTCCAAAAATTCTTTATCTGAGAAAACAATTTTCTTCTGCAGTTCTTTTAGTCCATAGAATTGCGCTTTCAGATCCGCCGCGTCCTCAAAGCGTTGTTCTTTGGCCGCTTTTTGCATTTGCTTTTCCAAATCTTTGAGCAACTTATGTCGACCGCCCTCAAGATAAAGAATGAGCTTGCGCAAGTTTTTCTTATACTCGGCTGGAGTGGTTCTGCCGATTTCGATACCCGGCGTGAGACCGAGGTCCGTGTTGAGCGTTTTTTTTCCATCGTAAGGTCGGTCGTAATACGGGAAAATTTTGCGCAAAATCCGCACCGCCTTCTCTACCGCACCCTTACCGTAGAAAGGCCCCACGTAGGTCGCCTTGTCATCCTGAGGCGTCCGCGTGAAACTGAGGTACGGGATTTCTGATTTTAGGTCAATGCGCACATAATTCACGGTTTTATCATCACGCAAAAGAATATTCCACTTCGGGCGGTAACGTTTAATCATTTCTGATTCGAGAAACAACGCGTCCATTTCGGTATCGACCACAATCCAATCAGTATCAGCAATTTCGCGCACCAAAGCTGTCGTCTTAGGGTCTTTGTCATCGTGGTGAAAATATTGGCGCACCCGATTCTTCAGCACCGCCGCCTTGCCAACATAAATCACTGTGCCGTCTGCACTTTTATGAAAATACACTCCTGGCGCCGCTGGTAAAGTTTTAAGCTTGGCAAGCAAACGCTCGCGCATTTCTGGCGTGACGGATGGATCAAGATCATAAACTGGCTTCACTGGCGCGCTCGGTTGAGAGGTTGCCGACTTTTCTTTCATGTAGATATTATAACATACTCTTAGAACAATAATCCGACACTCCATTATAACAGTGAGCTTAGACGGTAAGCATAGTCGCCGCTGCGGTAGGCGGATTTTCCTTTTCTCATAATAGGTGAAATTTCCCCAAGAATGGAATTTTATGGTATAATAAGCTAAATAAGCGGGACAAAAGCATGGCAACAATTTACGAAATGGTAAAGGAATTTAAAAAGAAATATCCCCTGACGATTGGTTGGCGCTACAAGAAAAACGCCAGTGTCGTCGAAAAACATCTTAACCCAGGCGAAGAAGTTACCTATGCTTTTATCGCGCAGAAAAATGAACACATGCTTGATATGTTGGGGAGCGCCGTCATCGCTCTAACTAATGAGCGGATTTTGATTGGTGGCAAACGCGTAGCGATGGGCTACTACTTGGATTCGATTACGCCGGATTTGTTTAATGACCTCAAGGTGTCGAGCGGTCTGATTTGGGGAAAAGTTTATATCGATACGGTAAAAGAATTCATTACTTTGTCCAATATTTCCAAACCAGCTCTCGTAGAAGTCGAAACCAAAATTTCCGCCTTCATGATTGAGCAGAAGAAAAAATATGCGCGCCGCGAAACCCCACAACAGTCATAAACCACTACACCTTACTCTTACTGATACCGTCACAGGTTGCTAGAATCAGTGTTTTTAGTTGGTTTTGGCCACAATATACTCCTTTTATTAATATTGATATTTTTCCAAATCCACTCGATTATCCTGGACAACAATCCCTTCTGCTTCTAACCTTGACTGTTGCTCAGTTAACCCACCAAATGCATAACGACCAGACAACTCTCCTTTACTATTAACCACCTTGTAGCAAGGATAAACATCACCATCCTGATTACGATGCAGAGCATTGCCAACAGCACGAGCAGCGCCAGGATGTCCTAAGTGTGCGGCAATTTGACCATAAGTTACCACCTTACCGCGAGAAATTTCGCATAAACAATCTAGAACTCTCTGCTGGAAGGTTCGATCAATCGGCATCATCAAAAAATTCCTCCAGCCTTTTCCGTAACTTCTGAATGGCTCGGCCACGGTGCGAAACGCGATTTTTCTCATCTTCGGTGGCTTCGGCAAAAGTTTTGCCAAGGTCATCAGCATAGAAAATCGAATCGTAAGCAAAACCACGATTCCCTCGTTCGGTTTCGGTAATTTTGCCCTGAACCTCTCCGAGCAGGGTTTCTGAATGCCCATCTGGGAAGACCATAGCAATGACGCACTCAAATTTAGCCGTGCGAGGTTTACCAGCTAGTTCCTTCAATAATTTAGCCCGATTAGCAGCATCATCATTATGCACACCTGCGTAACGCGCGCTGTAAATCCCTGGTGCGCCGTCCAACGCGTCAACCATTAGGCCGCTGTCCTCAGCAACAATAATATATGGCGAAGCCGCCTGTTTTTGCTTGAGAAAATCGTAGATGGTCTGTGCCTTGATAAGGGCGTTTTCGGTGCAAGTTGTGCCAGTTTCGGCAATATCGTCGAGATAGCCGATTTCTTGCAGGGTGATGATCCGAAAATCTGGCAACATTCCCTGGTATTCGACTAACTTATGTAGGTTGCCAGTAGCCAAAATAATTGTTGTGGGGCTGTTCACGTTGCCAGTAGCACTATTAGTCATTTTTACCCCCTCCTTGACCTGACGAACAATCTCGGTGACAATTTTAACTAACTCCTCACTGTTAGAATATTCATAAAATTTATCCGTGACAGCATAAAGCGACCCCGAAGGCTTATGCCCTGACTGATATACACAATGCACTGGCGTGCCATCATCGGCCGCCCAGCCTAGTTCAATACCCAGTCCGGTCGCCGGAAAACTTACCTCAGCAATAATAAGGTCTAGATTGTGATAAAAATCCCGGCTATTATTAGTGTGAGTTGCGTCCTCGTGTGGCAGAATCAAATCGTCTTGCGGCAAATCAGCACAGGCGCGCAGTGGCACATAGAGATCTTTCTGATAGTCAAAATCACGCGAATGGGCAATATAAATTTTCATTCAGTTCTCTCCTAGAGTTTGATGTCGGTTGATTGGTAATCTTGATAATAACGAATAGCCTCGGCGGTAAATTTAATCACGCAATAATCCGGGTCGGTATTATTCTCGTAAAAAATGATGTCCATGTCGCGCCAAATTTCGTCCTTAATGGCTTGGTCATGTAAAATTTCTGCCGTACCAGTAAAAGCCACGCCCCGATAAGTCGGACGGTCATAAAAATAAAGTCCGGCCTTAGGGTTCTCCAGTAAGCTCTGGACTTTTTGAGAAGAGGTGTTAGTGGTGAGGAAAAATTCTTGTAGCCCATGGCGCTTGCGAGGATTAAGCATGGTCCGGGCAGTCGGAAAACCTGCCTGATTGATAAAACTAAGAAAACAGACGTCCTGCTTGTCAATTAAGTCTCCAATAATTTTTTCGTAGTCTTGCATAAAATACCTCTTAACTTTGTTTTATTGTAGCACCCAAGCGCTTGCTCGGTCAACCTCACCGATTTTCTTTTTCAAACCACTGATACCACCAATCCGGATGAGGAGTAACCAAATCCAGAGCGTACGCATAAATCGTATCTTGCGGCGGTTGATACCTCATCCTGTGATAGGCGTTATTGTAAGAGGCGAAAAATTCCAAAGTCAAAAATACTAAAAAGACAAACGGAGCGATTATCACGCCCATCACCACCTGGGCGACTCGGCGACGCCATTTAGTTCTAATACACGGGATAGCAAACACATATAGCACAAAAATAACTATCGCTGTCACAAGAAATGCTAGGCCAATACCGGTACCGATAATCTCATTGGATTCCGAGCGCATACTCCTAGCACGTGCTGCTGCTTGCTCTAGTTCTCGCATATTATCTGGCATACAGCAAATCCCTTCGTAGCCAATCAGTTTAACCTGGATTCTCTCCGCCCAAATTGGCAGAAGAAAGGCAACCGGCAACAGCAGAACTACCAGCCAAGTGAACCATGGTCGACGTTTCTTGTTGTTTTCTGGGACTGCAGCCGCTTGAGTAGCAGCGTCCGCTTTTTGATTCTCCTTATTCTCCATATTCTTCTATGTATTATACTACTTAGCAAGACAGAAAGCCACCCGTTGGGGTGGCTTATCCGTATAATTTGGCACCTTGCTAGTTTCCC
>CAYNHE010000031.1:0-12926 GCA_964397215.1 uncultured Candidatus Saccharibacteria bacterium | reverse complement strand
CACCCATACTTAAGATGCCATAACAAAAAGCAGGCACCGTCTACCGGTGTCTAATCACATCATGTTTCCTACAAAGTAGCATACACTTAGTGCCGGCGAGATGCCTGCTTTTATATATGCTACAAAAAACTTGTAGGAAAACTAAATGAATTGTGATTAGACATCTTCATTATATCATAGTTTTCCATAATGCAAGTGATTTTTAAAAATATAAAACGCTAGGCATGGGGCAAGTGCTCCTACTCCTGCAAACAGCGGAGAGAGAAACCGTTGTAACGAGTGAACGGGCCGCCCGACGGGTCCACCCCAGAGGCAGCGAAGTAGAGGTAGTACGCAGTAGACGATGCAATGCCGCTACGCGACCAATAGTAGCTATCGAGGCCTGCGGCCCTCAAGAAACCGAAGCCCATGTAGGGGTAGCCGCTGCGCACGAAAACATATCATTATGTAATAGTCAACTACGGCATAAAAATGATGAAAATTTGTGCCTTAACGTTTTTTAAAAAACGTGAGGTGCTAAAATAGCAGTTAACAGGGGTGATGGCAAAAAGTTAGGTTACAAAAATGAAAAAAGTGTAGGATTGACAAAAGTTAAGATTGATTATCTTTTTCTTTGCCGTTGTGATAAGAAATCATAATCGGTGTACCGACAAAAGGATATTTTTCGCGGATTTTGCGCTCCAAGAAACGTTTCCATGACCAATGCAGCAAGCCCAACTCATGTCCATGCACGACGAACCAAGGTGGACAAACGTCGGTTTGCACAATGTATTTTGGCTTAGGGCGCGTGTTTTTGAGTCCGGCTGGCGGATGGTCGATGATGGCTTCGTTCAAAATTTTGTTGAGATCGGAAGTTTTAATTTCTTGGTGGCGAGTGGCGTCAATTTCTAGAGCGAGTTCAAAAAGTTTTGTGACATTCTGGCCGGTTTCACTAGAAGTAATCAGCACTGGCGCGTATGGTAAGAAGTTCAAATCACGCTCTAGCTCGTCCAGAATATGATCGACATCATCAATTAGATCAGATTTAGTGAGGATGACGATAATTCCTTTGCCGGCGTCGATGATTTGTCCGGCGAGCGATTGGTCAAGTTTGGAATGTGGTTCGGTGCCGTCAATGAGGAGCGCACAAATATCGGCTTCTTCGATGGCGGCGAGAGTGCGCAGCGCAGAAAATTTTTCGATGCCCACTTCGCGTTTGCCTGGTTTGCGTAGACCGGCGGTGTCAAGAATTTCGATGTCGCGTTTCATGTAGCGTACGTTAATGCGGTTGATGTCGCGAGTGGTGCCTTGGCGAGAACTGACGATGGCTTGTTGTTTTTTGCCAAGCGAGTTGAAAAGTGAAGATTTGCCGACGTTAGGGCGACCGATTAGTGCTATTTTAAGAACATTTTGCCCTTGAGATTGGACTTCTTGCTCGTTCGAACCCACTTCGTCGTCGCCCGTCGTTACGGGGACGCCTTGTTTCGACCGCTCTCCGTTGGTCGCGGAGAGTTCGCCCGTAGCAAGAAGCCCAACCCCAGCACATAATGTGCTTAAAATCGCATTTTTTAATTCCTTAGTTCCCTGCCCGGTGGTGGCGGAAACGCGAAAAGTCTGGTCGGGTTTGATGCCGAGACTTAAGAATTCGGTTTCTGGCAAGGTTTCGCCGAGATCGGATTTGTTCAGTAGGAGAAAAACTGGTTTTCTAGAACGCAGGGCGTTTTTGGCAATGTCTTTGTCGCGTTGGTTAGGATATTTACTAGAATCAAGTGTCAGGAGAATTAAATCGGCTGAATCGATGGCGTCAGAAATTTGATCTTGAATGCTGGCTTCAAAATCGTCATTGGGGTCTTTAAGCCCGGCTGTATCAATCAATAAAAATCGGTTATCAATGCGCGTCATAACATTATCACGCGTGGTGCCTTCTTCACGTGCGACGATGGCGATATTTTTGTGTGCAAAACGATTGAGCAGGCTGGATTTGCCGGCGTTGGTTTGACCGATTAGGGCAATAATTGGAAGTTTTCGCATGTTTTTATTATAGCATAATACCTCTATCTGTGGTATAATTTATGCATGAAAAGTCACACGAATTATTCTCAGAAATCTGGTTCGACTAAAATAGGACGGTTTCTGGCGTCAAAATGGCATTATTTCGTAGTTTTGGCCTTTGGCGTGGTGCTGACATTTGGGCTTTGGGGGCATTTGGGCGAGTTTTTGCTGGGAGATGATGCGTTTTTCCATATTGCTCGGATGGAGAGCGCCTCTAAGGCTTGGGCTAATGGTCAAATTATCCCTCAGATTGATCCGGACGCTTTAGGCGGGCTTGGTTATGGTTATAATTTGTTTTATGGTCCAATTATTACTTATGTGACGGCTGGGTTGCAGGCTCTGGTGGGAGCATGGCCGATTGCGATTAATCTGGCGTTGATTCTTTGCTTAATTATTTCTGGTTTGCTGATGTGCTATACGATGACTAAGATTAGCGGTAATCCGGTGCTTGCGGCAATTGTGGCGATTTTCTATATGGCGGCGCCGTATCATTTGACGAATATTTATTCGCGCGTGGCAGTGGGCGAAGTAGTGGCTCTGACGGTGGCACCGATTTTGGTGCTGGGGCTTTATCAATTGACGGATGATGACTCGCATGCGGCGCGGAGTATTGCGCTCTCGGCGGCGCTTTTAATTCTTTCGCATAGTTTGTCGGCGGTGCTTTTTGCGTTGATGGCGGCGGTTTATGTGATTCTGAACATTGATAAAATTTTCAATATTAAGGCAATTTGGCGAATGATTTTGGGCGTGGTGGTAGCGCTTGGGCTGACGGCATTTTTCACATTGCCAATGATTGATGCGAAGCTGCATGGTAATTACGGCGTGTTCAACGAAAAATATTCTGAAGTGTACTTTGGCGCGAGTGTGTCGTCGGTGAACGACCATCGGGCGGCGCCGTTTGAAGTAGTGCTGACCAGTGATTATACCAAATGGCCGTCGCTGTCGATTGGGCTAGTGGCGATTATGGGGTTGATTGGTTTTTGGTTGGTGTGGCGACACATTGTAGAACGCAAGGAACGCCGTTTTGTTATCAGTATGTATGTGATTGCGTTACTATCGTTATTTATGATGTCTTTTGCCGTGGATTGGAATTATCTACCAAAGATTCTGCTTTCGATTCAATTCCCTTGGCGATTTATGATGATTTTTATTACGTCTATGAGTATCGTGTCGGGTTATGTAGTGCGCGAATTGACACGTGGTCTGACGGAACCGGGGGGGCGAGTGGCGGTAGTGGTGGCTGGCGTGCTGGCAGTGGCGCCGGTGATTGGGTTGCTGGAGCGGACAGACAACTACGTTTATCCTTGGGAAGTGGAATTTACCTCCAAGAATGGTTCGGTAGGTTGGCAGGCTGAGTACGCGTCGATGGAAATATTGTGTGATCCGGAGAATCGGGACGATCAAGTGCAAGGTTACGCTTGTAGTTTGGATAAAATCCCACGTGTGATGAAACGACGTGGTAATAAGCCGATTGTTTCTGGTGGCGACGTGGTGATTAGTGACTATGAGAAGAATGGTCTAAATATTCAATTTAAGACTAAAATGAAAGAGGCTAAGGCGGACGGTGATGACAAGACTAACCTCGATGATGTGGATCAAGAAAAAGTCGCCGAAGGTATCCTAGTAGAACTACCGTTGATTTATTATCCGGGTTATCAGGCGACACTTGATGGTGAGGAGATTGAGACTAGAGCTTCAGAAAAATATGGTTTTGTCGAAGTAGTAATTCCGGCTGGTAGTGAAGGTGAGGTAAAGGTGAAATTTGGTGTGAGCCGTCCGACCTTGTACGGTGCAATTGTCAGTGCTGGTACGGCGGTGCTAGGTTTAATTTGGGTAATTATTTCCGGTATTCTAAAAATTGGCAAAAAGAAGAAACGCACCGATGCAGAAACTCTGATGGCTTCGATGCGGAGTGCGCTCGAAAAAATGCGTAAGAATAACGAGTCGGATGATGAACCGGCGAACGAAGCGAAAGAAATTGAGCCAAAGAACGAGCTAAAATCTAAATCCACTAAATCAACCAAGCCGGCCAAAACAACTAAAACCAAGGAGGTGAAGGATGAGCAATAAATTAATTTCGATTGTGGTGCCGTGTTGTAATGAAGAACCGGTGCTGGGGAAATTTTATGACGAAACCACTAAGGTGATTAGTGATGTACATGATGCGGATTTTGAATTTGTTTTTGTTGACGATGGAAGTAGTGATGGAACACTAGACGTAATTGAAAGTTTGCGAAAACGTGACCATCGGGTGCGTTTTGTGAGTTTTTCTCGGAATTTTGGCAAGGAAGCTGGAATTTTGGCCGGACTTGAAGCGGCGCGCGGTGATTATGTGGCGACGATGGATGCAGATTTGCAAGATCCACCAACCATGCTGGTAGAAATGTGGCGTAGAATCAAAGAAGATCGGACGATAGATTGCGTAGCGGCACGACGCGTGAGTCGTAAAGGCGAGCCGCCGATCAGAAGCTTTTTTGCGCGGCGTTTCTATAAGTTAATCAATCGTATGTCAAAAATTGAGATGGTGGATGGCGCGCGAGATTTTCGTCTGATGACGCGCCGGATGGTGAAAGCGGTGATTTCGATGCGCGAATATAATCGTTATTCTAAAGGTTTGTTTAGTTTCGTTGGTTTTAAGACGGAGTGGTTAGAATACGAGAATGTGCAGCGCGCGGCTGGCGAGACGCATTGGTCGTTTTGGAAACTGTTGGTCTATGCGATTGATGGGATCTGCGCTTTTTCGACGGTGCCACTGGTGATGTCGGCGGTATTTGGTCTGCTATTCTGTTTGATTGCTTTTGTTATGATTGTGGTGATTATTGTAAAAACGCTGATGTTTGGCGATCCAGTGGGTGGATGGCCGAGTACGATTTGCATTGTGCTGTTTGTAGGTGGTGTGCAGCTGTTGGCGCTAGGTATTATCGGTGAATATTTGGCGAAAACTTATCTCGAAACTAAACAACGTCCGATTTATATTGTTAGAGCTACGAGTGAGGACGAGTAGGAATACGCTGAGTTTAAAGTACGATTTTTGGTTGTGATTTTTTTGTCGAGCATGAGTAAGTTGTGCTATAATGTTTGAGGACAATTAAAATTGTAGTATAGGGGGTGATTAAAACGAAAAAGAAAATTTTGCTCGGCGCGATGATAACGTCCGTAGTTGGGATTGTTACAGCGATTTGGTATTTCTCAGCGCAGGACGCTACGTCGTCTTATGGTTTAAGCGAAAAATTTGCCATAGTGTTATTACGATGGGTTCCGGGACTTAAGGCTATTCTGCCGTTTGGTGAGTTGGTGTCATTGCTGCGCGCGCTGGCGCACTTCGTACTTTATTTGGCGTTTGGCATAGTGGCGACTTGGGCGCTTAGCCTGTGGAATGATATCTTGTCAACTGATTGGGTAATTACAATCGGGATCATATTGGCTGCGATGGACGAGTTACACCAGAATTTTACTCCGGGGCGACATGCTTGCCTGAAAGATGTGATGATAGATGTACTTGGTGTATGTTGTGGTATTATCGTGTTTTCGGTTTTAGCCGTGGGGCGTCGAGCGCTTTTTCGTGGAACCCGGCTGTAACTTGGCCGGGATTTTGCAATTTATTAGGATGATTTTGAGGAATTATAAGGTGATTTTTACAATTTTGAAATTTTTGTGTTATAATAGAAGCAGTGGTCTCGTCGTCTAGTGGTCCAGGACGCCTGGTTCTCATCCAGGAAATCGCGGGTTCGACTCCCGCCGGGACTACCAAGCATTGTCTGGGCGGTCATATATGATTGTGCCAGCTTTTTTGTTTTACACATGAAGTGTATATACTAGCGCTTAGGTTTTCGTGTTGTTGTGCCGTATGTTATCTATACAGGAATGTGGAAAACAGACCTTTCGTAATCGTCATACTTATGGTAAACTACTAGTAGTGAGCAGAATTATTTTTGCGTAAACGGAGGCAAGATGTCCAAAAAAATCAAACAACCAAGTCAACAAGTTCAGGTACAGTATGCGAATTTGGCATCGCAGCCAGCTAAAATGAAGACGAAAAAATCTTCTAAGCCTCCGAAGCCAGGAAAAGCTAAAAAACCCAAAAAACCTTTGACAACCGGGCAGAAGGTCCTGCGAGTAATTATTATTTTGGTGGTGATTGGGTTAGCTGTGGCGGTTGGTGTGATTTATTATCTTTCGCAGAAAAAGGGTGAAGTCGCCGATGGTGGTGGACGCGTGGAATTCCCTGATCCGATTTATAGTACTCTAACTGGTGAAGAAATTAAAGATCCTCGTCTGAATAGCAGCCCGACTTTTTGTGTGCAGATTCCTAATGGTAATGACGGCGGACGTCCGCAGGCTGGTTTGACGCAAGCGGCAGTTGTGTTTGAAGCAATTGCTGAGGCTGGAATTACGCGTTTTGCAGCGGTTTTTCAGAATGCTAACACGAGTGCGATTGGTCCGATTCGTTCCTTGCGACCGTATTATCTAGATTGGGATACGCCGTTTGGTTGCACGGTAGTGCATGCCGGTGGTTCGGACGAAGCTCTGGCGGCGCTGAAGCGTGGTGGCCAGCGAGATTTGAGTGAAAATTATGACTATATGTGGCGTGAATCAAGTAGTGGTCGTCGGTGGAATAATTTGTTTACTTCGTCAAAGAATTTGATAGACTTTAACTTGGCGAATGGTTATAATACCTCGACAATTAAGGCATTTCCGCGCACTACACCAGAAGAAGTTGAGCAGATTTTGCAACTGAAGAACGCTGAGAATGAAAGTAGCGTAGATGATAGCGCTGAAGGAGTTTTTGCGAGCGCCTCGCAGTTTGAGATTGATTTTGGTCGAGCGACGCTGTTTAATACGATTTACACTTACGATAGTACGACGAACAAATATTTGCGTGCTTACGAAAATGGTGAGCCGCACATGGTTTATGATTGTGCGCCGGAGCTGAATCGACCAGAAACTATGCGTGATTGTGGTAACCTCGTGCAAGTTACGCCGAGCGTGGTGATTGCAATGATGGTCCACCAAACCACGATGAGCGATAATTATCATCAAAATATCAGAACCATTGGTTCTGGCGAAGCAGTGATTTTCCAGAATGGTATGGTAATTGAAGGGACGTGGTCCAAGAGTTCGCAATCCGAGCAAATCGTCTTCAAGGATGCTAACGGTGAACAAGTGAAACTAACGCCGGGGCAAGTCTGGGTGGCAGCAGTGCCACAGTATGGCCTAGTACAGTGGTAATGGAGAACTCCGCAGAGGACTCTGGAAGAACTCCCTTGAAGGATTTGTGCTGGGATTTCTTTTGAGAGATTCTCCCTAGAGATCCCTACGGCTATTCCCTAGTCATTACTAATCGCGGTGATAACCTTTTCTAACCTTGCTAGCGTGACGTTTTTGCCAAGCACGTAAAGGGTTTGGTGCAAAGCTGGACTAAACGGAGCAAAAGAGACGGCGATACGAATGAGTGAGAAGAGTTCGGCTGGCTTTTTGCCTAATTTGACGAGTAAATCGTTGAGAGTGTTCTGGAGGTTTTCTTCGGTCCACTCAAGATCTTTTAGCACGTCGACGGTTTGACGGAGTAGGTCGGCGAGTTCGGCTTCGGAATATTTTTTCAAGAATTTATTACCAGTAATCATCTCAAGATTAATCTCTGGGTCAGCAAAGAAATATGTTGTCATGGTTTCTAGATCTTTCAGAGTTTTAAGACGATCGTAAATTATACTGAGGACTTGTTGCCTGTATTCGTCATCATATTCGGCTGCAACTGCTGGCCAGAAACTTGTGGTGCGTCCATACAACGCGTAAACTCCTTGCTCGTCAAAAATCTTGCGAATCCATTGACCATTAGTCCAGAGAATTTTTGCTTCGTCAAACCTAGCGCCGCTAGTCTGGATACGGTCGACGCTAAATTTGACGATTAAATCTTCCTTGGTGTAGATTTCTTCTTCGGTACCGTCGTTCCAGCCGAGGCAGGCGAGGTAGTTGAGTAGGGCTTCTGGTAAGATTCCGTCGGCGCGATATTCGGTGACGGATTTAGCGCCATCACGTTTGCCGAGTTTTTTGCCACCAGTCGGCGCCAGAATGTGCGGCAAAGTGACAAATTTTGGTTGCTCTAGGCCAAGCGCTTCGTATAGGGCGAGGTAATTTGGCATGCTAGAAAGATATTCGACACCTCGGCAGATATGTGTGACTTGCATGGTCGCGTCATCAACAATGTGAGCAAAATTATAAGTTGGCAAGCCATCGGCTTTAATCAAAATAATATCATCTTGTACCTCTGGACCAGCTTCGAGATCGCCCATGACTTCGTCGTGCCACTGGCGCGGTTTAGGGTCGGCCTTGAATCGCAGTGGAATACCTTCGTGCCAAGTTGGAGTCTCCGTTGGGCGAAAGTTACGATAGAGGAAAGGCGCTTTTTCGGCATTGCACCGATCGCGATATTGTTGAATTTGCTCGCTTGGAGTTGGATCGGCATAAGCTCGCCCGGCATCGATTAGTTTCTGCGCCCATTCGTGGTAAATCGCTCGGCGTTCGCTCTGAAAATACGGTTCGTTGGGACCACCGACAATCGGGCCTTCATCCCAGTCTAAGCCTAACCATTTTAGCGTGTCTTCAACTAATTCGGTTGCACCTTCGACATAGCGCGCGCGGTCAGTATCTTCGATACGCAAAATAAAACTACCGTCCTCGTCGGCTCTTTTAGCTTGAGCGGCAATTAGATATGGATAGATGGCGCTACGTACGTTACCAATATGAATATACCCAGTTGGACTAGGTGCAAAACGAGTTCTAATCATGTCGTAATTATAGCATTTTTACATAGAGGTGACAATGCTACGGACTTGTTTTTTGGTGAGGGCGGTGCCTTTAGAGGTGATTTTGTATAATACGCCGCCATTTACCCATGCCGCATCTGAAGTGGCGTTAGAGATGTAAATAGTGATTCCTTGTTCGTGGGTAGTAGCGTAATTGTCTGCCCAAGCTGGTTCGACATAGTTGCGTAGCAAGGCGGAAGAATCCCAAGAGGATTTTTCTTCATCGAGAGTGAAGGATGCACCAGCTGGACCTTCAAAAAGTAGAGTGATTTTGCCATTTTCGGAAGTGATGTCGGCGAGAGAATATTCACGCGGAATATAACTTGGATAAACGGCTTCGACGCCAGTCTGCATAGCAGCTACCTTAATTGAGACATCTGGGATATTGGTACTAACAAAATACACTACGCCGCCCACGCAAGCTGCTGCGCAAGCAATAGCGAGGGCGAGACGCTTGCCACTTCCCTTGCGACGGAGCTTCTTACTGCGACCGTGGCCACCTTTCTCATCTTCCATAGTAGCGACAGAGCGTAAAGCTTGTCGAATTGCTTGATCTTTAAGCTCTTCGGCGGTGAGTTTGCGCTTAGGGGTTTTCTTAGCCATCATATAGTTCCTTGGGGATGGCCGTGGCACGGCTGGTTGGCGAGCGGCGCTACGAGCGGCAATGCCGACACCGTGTTTAGCGATGCTGGCATGATTGGCCGCCATGACTTTGGCAGAAGATTTGGTGACTTTTTCGGCAGCACGCGCTGTCTTAGTGGTTTTCTTGGAAACTTCTTCTTGGATTTTAGAAGATTTCATGGCGACACTGACGAATTTTTCGATTGTGTCACCAAGCTCGCGCATTTCTGGTGCGGAATGATTGGCTTTAATATTCTCGGCGAAAGCTTTCAGAGAGGCGACTTGCTCAGAAACCTCGGCTGGTTCAGTGGCGGTACGAATACTGGCGATGGCGGCAGAGGCAGCTTCGGCGATTGCATCAACCGAATCTTGTGGAGCGTCTTGATCAACGACCGTCATCGGTATAACTGGTGGTTGAGGAACTTCTGGCACTAAATTGCCGGCGCCGCTACCCATTTCCTGTTGTTCGATAGCATAACCTTGATAATTATTGCCAAATTCTTGCACTGATGCACTCATGCTAGCAGCTGCATAATCAGCGGCAATACTAAGAGCTAGTTTGGTAGTGTCAATTTCTGGTGTGTTTTCTGTTACAACTGGTTTATCGTCTGAAGTAATTGGTTCTAGTTCTGGCTTTGTTACAGGAGGACATTCTTGAGATACTTCTTCGGCTAACGTCTCAACTTCTGGCTCAGAAATTGGCTCCGGGGCAGATGCTAAATCTTGACCATATTCTACCACGCGAGGCATTACAAGGTTGCGAGACTCAGCTTGTTCGGCCTCTTCGATTTTTGCTGCGGCACGTGCGGCAGCTTCTTTAGCCTGAGCGGCGGCAAGATCGGCAGAATGAACTCGCAAATTAACAAGTCGTGATGGGGCTTCTGTGACCTGATTGTCTAGTCGAGCTTTGGCCTCGCGGAGGGCTGCTTCCCTAGCGGCTTGTTCTACAGCAAGACTAGCCGGGCGTTTAACATAACGTCGGTTCAGAGTGGTCGAACTTTGGGTTAGTCGATGAGTGGCCATGCTAGACCTCCCCGACGTTACCTTAATATCGTTCATTTATAACTCCTCATCATACTTTTGCTTATATCTATTATAATTGTAAGCAGTATGAAAATCAAGCAGATTTTGCCGGAAAAACCGCTTGTAGGGTGAACAAACCTATGAGAATTTTATCCACCAGGTAGCCAGAAAACCGCTGACTTTTTGCTTCTATGCAGTAATGTAGTATAATATATAATATGGATGAAGAAGAACGTCGGCGTCGCAAAATTCGACAGACGATTAAGGTTGCGATTGCTGAATTATGTATGATACTTGCCGTGGTGGCAATCGTGGCTGTAGCGTTGTTGCTATCGATGGGTTTTTCGGTGACTAGTAACGGTGACATTGAACAGACCGGTCTAACGCAGATTCATTCTATGCCAACTGGGGCGACGGTAGAAATTGACGGTAATAAGGTTTTTCCTCGTACTAATCTGAGCCGAACTCTGACGGAAGGCGAGCATGATTTGAAAATTTCCAAAGATGGCTATGATTCATGGTCTAAGAAAATAAAAATGCGCCCTGGCGTGCTGCTAAGGATTTATTATCCACGATTGTTCTTGTTGAATCGTGAGCCTGAGACGATTGCAAACTTAGGCAAAGATTTTGCGTTCTATTCAACTTCGGAAGATCGGAATGGGATTCTGTACGCCGAGCAAGCTAGTACGATTTGGAAGTTTATTAACGTGCGCAATGATGAGATTAGAATTACCGAGTTAAATTTAGCAGAAGTTCTGCCGGCCGTAGTTGACGAAAAGTTTGTCGGAGAAATCAGTGATGTGCGATGGGGTAGCGCTGGCGAATATGTGCTGGTGAAAGTTAACTATGATAATCAAACGGATTGGCTGATGATTAACTTGCGCGATGTTAAGAGTAGTCTTAACCTAACGAAGACTTTTGGTCTTAACTTTACTCAGGTTGAGATGATTGAAGGTGCGGTGGGGCAGCTTTATGCTCTTGAGAATCATCAACTGCGCAAAATCAATACTGCCGACCAAGCGATTTCTAGAGTACTACTTAATAACGTACAGAGTTTTGCTTTGAACGCGGCGAATGTTGTGTATGTTGCTGAGCGCAAAAAAGACGATGATGCGACCGAAAAAGTCGTCGGGATATATAAAGACGGCGAAAAGGGTGGCACGGTACTCGCTACGGCTGACGGTTCAGCTACGGTGAGGGTGGCATTGTCGAAGTTCTATGGTGAATCGTTTGTGAGCTTTAGCATCGACGAGAAGTTTACGTCGCTCTATGGCGCTTTGCCGTCGTATAATCCTAATGCCGAAGGCGAGCCGGCACTAAATGTGCTTGTGGAGGATTTGGTACTATCTAACATTCCGGAATACATGAATATTAGTTCAGAAGAAAACCAATTTGTGGTAATGCGTCGCGGTGAGCAATATATGGTAGTAGATCTTGATGACGGCCGATTATTTGAATATGTTGCTTCAAGTGCTAATCTGTGTTGGGTCGATGATGCAATGATGTATTCCGTATCTAACGAAAAACTTGAAGTATGGGACTATGATGGTACGAACCGACGAGTTCTAGTTAACTTGTCGGAAGACATCAACAAGACATTGACCAATAATGAAGCAATTATCACTAGCAACGATAAGTGGCTATACTACGTGATTAAAACTGAAAAAGGTTTGGTCTTGACGCGCGAAAAACTCCGTGACTAGAGTAAGTTTCGTGGCGTTGGAAAAATTTGGGGATAAAAACAAGATTTGCTGTGCTGGGGGAAAGTTTGGGGCTAAAATTTGCAAAAAATCATTTGCGTTTTGCAAAAGTATGCTATAATAGAAATGCTAAACGTACCGACAATATTTTGTTATAATTCAGTATTTTGTGGCGATCATGTGCCCGACTTGTACTGAATTATGAGTTGGTACGTTTAGCGACTGCACGTGGTCGCCATTTTTGTTCTGATAGAATATCATTATGGAACAAGAACGACGTATTCGTGCTACTTCCATCCTTCTGCGCAGTTGTATGGGTAAATGGGGGGATTGGTTTTGGTGGGGTGAGCCGTTTTTGTACCTCTAGGTGAGAGTACGATAGTTATATAGATAGTAGGATATTTATGTAATCAAAAACCCTTTGCTATTGTCCTCATGCAAAGCTCACTCTCACCTCCGGTTCACTTCCACCAAACCAATCCCCCTAACTTAAGACCAAACAATAGTAGTTTTAACTTTGGAGGTAACCCATATATGGTTAATAAGAAATATCAAAAAATAATTAAATTGAGATTAGGCTCGATGAGCCTTAGTAACGTAGTTGGCTGTATGAGTTTAGTATGTTTGCTCTTATTGCTAGGCATTTTAATCTTCCCTACTAAATCTAGCACGGCTAATGCCCTCTCCTGTGGCAGCACAGAGTGTCAGGAGGGTTATACCAGCGCCTATGCTAATATGGAATTAGGAG
>CAYNHE010000030.1:0-14716 GCA_964397215.1 uncultured Candidatus Saccharibacteria bacterium | reverse complement strand
GTTCTAGGTTGAGACTACTGGGAGCAGACAGGGAGATGCTAGGGCGGATACGGGCGTTAACTGCAGTGGTAACTGAATCAGTATTTTCAGCATATACCGCATTGACACTTGGCACCAGCAGCATAGCCATCACCAACATCAGCAATCCCATACTACTAGCCCCGACCACGTGGCCGATTTGCTTAACTATAATTTGTCGGCCATGAGACCGCAGTCTTAATCTCGACGAGTTGACTTGCCGCTTTCTAGAGCGTTTTGTATTCACCATTAGTACCTCCTCTGTGGTGTATTATTTTTGAGAGAAGATAACCGCATTTGCGACCGAGGAGCCTCTTGGTCAGTTTGTCCTACTATAAAAAATGCGGCTATCTACTAGTCGCTAAACCAAACAACCATTCCTATACGAAACAATTGCGTAGATAACCGCATAATTTATTTCGTATAGTTTATCAAAAACTGGTTATTTGGTTTAGCATATCTATTATACCACACGTTTTGGCAAGAACAAGTATTTTTAGACATTTTTATGGATGAACATATCATAACCTTGATTTTTAGATAGATTTTTATAGCCCTACGAACGAGTTTCCGCAAAAAATCGCCCCTCTGGCGATTAATTCCCTACTCTCTTACCACTCAATTTCGGCTAGGCCGTGCTCGCGCAAGAATTCGTTGGCCTTCTTGAAATGTCCATTACCAAAAAATCCTGCGTAAGCTGAGAGCGGCGACGGGTGTGGCGATTCGAGCACTAGATGTTTGCTCTTATCTATCATACTACTTTTACTGCGCGCGTCACGTCCCCACAGAAGGAAGACTAGATGGTCACATTTTTCATTCAGATGCTTAACCGTTGCTTCGGTAAAAATTTCCCAGCCCTTGCCGCGGTGCGAGCCGGCCTTGTGCGCTTCCACTGTGAGAACATTATTCAACAACAGGACTCCTTGGTCTTGCCAATGTTTTAGATTACCGCTCTGATTAGCATGATGACCATATTCGTCGTCAATTTCTTTATAAATATTCACCAGCGAAGGTGGAATCGGCTGACTACTCGGAACCGAAAACGCCAGGCCGTGCGCGGCACCTGGCGTGTGATACGGATCCTGTCCGAGAATTACTACTTTGACCGCATTAAGATCAGTCATAAAAGCTCGGAAAACTTGCCCTTTGGCTGGAAAGACCGTACTAGAGGTATAAGCCTGATGCAGGAATTTACTCAGTTCTTTAAAATATTCCTTATTAAACTCTGCCTCTAGAAACGGCTTCCAACTTTCGTGCATTATGTCCTACTTTTTCTTGGAACTTTTGGCTTTAGTAGTTTTCTTCTGAGCACTTGGCTTGACAGTTTCTGCCTCGTCAATGTAGTATTTGGTTTCTTCTTCTGGCTTACGATTAAAGATTGCGCTTACCATCAACCCCATACCAAGCAAGATACCGATAAATCCGGTCAAGCCACTCACCCCAGGGATCATCGATAGAATACCTAAGATAACGATACCCAGCGCAGCTTCAATATAAATATTAGCCTTGCTCTTGAAGATTTTCTCAATAATCATATGACCAACCCACGCACCGGCAAAACCTTGCGAGAGGTAAATCATCAAGCCCCAGACAATCAGAGCAACTAACGCAAGCGGCGCCGCGAAGACGGTCATTATCAAGATTAGCGCCACGATTGGAGTCACAACTAGAGCGCCAAGACCGATAGCTAGGCAAGTTGCAAAACGTCCACCGGTGTCGTTATGCGCGATTTTGCTGTGAAGTTTAGGCGAGACTAGACTAACAATCACCATCACTATGAATAGGCCAATCATGCTGAGGACTTTTGAATACCAAGCTGCTACCAGCAAAGCACCCTCGTTTGCCTCTTCGGCATGATAGATTTCTAGGCTACCATATTTAAGGTTGTCTGCGCCGAGGACTTTAGCATTATCGTTATAAACAGCCGCGCCAGCCACTTCGACATTACCTACGAATTCAATTTTTGCGGCGGAAAGGTTGAGGTTGCCAGCGATTTTAATATCTTTCAAAATCACGTTCTCTGCTGTGACCGACAAGTCGCCATTGAGATCTGTTTCGACCGAAACTTCGGCACCAGCCGCAAATACATCGCGACCAACTTCGGCGCCACTCTCGATGGTAATCATGTTACCAGCTACGAAAAGGTCTTTTTCTACCTCACCAGAGTAGTTGATGGCGTTGCCAGCGACAAAACCATACTCGCTCTCGCTCTGGATATTTAGCGTATTACCAGCTACCAGCATCAAGCCGTTCACTGATGCGCGACTCTTTAGTGCATTGCCAAATAGCAAATAGTTGCGGCCGAACCAGATTCCTGCCTCATCACCATCTTCGCTAGAGTCAACCTCAAAAGTCGGCTCGATCGTCTTGGTGGACTTTTCCTCGGCAGCCACTACTGGCAAAGCCGTCGCGCCCACCATGCCCAAAGCAACCAAGGCTCCAATTAAGATTTTTGATATTTTAGGCATTTTACTCCTTTCTTATTTAATATTCTTATCAATATCAACGTCGGTAATCTCGTATCGACGACGCTCAGCCAGCCATGACAGCAACTTAGAAGCAGACCAACCAATTAGCGCCAAAATAAAGAAATACACAAACCCGAAGCCGGTAAAGGTTGGCTCAGACTCGGTAAAGAGGTCCAGAATCGCTGCACCAGCTGACATCGAGGTTACAATCGTCAGGCTATTAATGTCGCTCGAAGTAACGTCTTCTTTAATTCCGTCAAATAATTTCTGCGCCGATTGGACGTAATTTCTCGTCATATCCCAGAGATATTTAATATACTCTAGCGTATCACGTAGCGTTTCGTAACGATACCCAGAGATAGCGAGAAATTCGGTCAGACCTTCATCTTCTTTAGCAATCCGTTCCCTAGTCGAAATATAAGTCGACATTTGACGAATACGTCCGTCAATCAATGTAATGGTTTTAGCGTAACTTTCGAGTTTAGTTGAAAATTTGAGCACGTCTTTACCCTTAACTTTGGCACGGTCCTTAACTTGGTCAATCTTTTCCCAGATAATGCGGTGCAAGTTGAGATAGCGATGCATCTGCCCCTTGAACTCGCGAATAAACACTTGTTCTTCAACATAACGCTCGATACTGGCCTTAGCAGTTTTCTTGTTGTTGATAAAATAATACTTGTCGCCTCTTAGCACTGAATAGTTCTTGTTGGTGAACTCGAAATATTTTTGCCGTTCGGTTTTTGACAATAACTCAGCAATCTCTTCGCGCGAAGCGTTGTCGCAAACTACGAAATACGGATAGATGTTTTCGATATGAGCCAGTTCTTTTGGTACTGGCGCGCCCAGGCTGAAGAGATAATTAATCGCCGGCGAAAGTCGCCCTTCATAATATTCCTTCAGATGCTCAATATCGGCAAACAAAGTTTCTTCGGTCACCGTGTCACTACTAATAACGATCAGGCCATCCTCAAAGATTTTTACCTTGATGCGCTCGGCGGTGGTAAAACTAACGAACTCTTCACCAGCCACGCCATATTCTACGCTGCCAAGTTCGAGGTTTTTGCGTAACTCATCAAGTTTCTTCTGACTTAGTTTCAGTTGGCTTTCGCCATTGCGCAAGAAATCGTAAATTTCTGACAATTGCAACATGGTTCTCTGGAACCACCCACCGATGTAAATACTATTGATTTTCATATCCCACCTTTATTCCTCTAAACATCTTTGCTGAAAAACTTCGCGTCTACTACCTCAAAACCATATTTATGGTACAACCCATGCGCTGCCACCCGAAAATTCTTCGACCAAAGTTCTACGACCTTAACATCCCTATCACGGCAAATAGCAAAAGTTGCATCGAGCAGCTTAGTGCCAAGATGTTGTCGCCGTACGTCCGGTTTAACACAGACGTGGTTGAGAATCGCAAAGGTGTTCATTGGTTCATACATGGTTTTAACAATCGCGATGCGTACATGTGCCACTAATTGACCATCTAGGTAGCCATTCAAGTAAATTGTGTTAGGGTCAGAGGAAGTCTGTTTAAAGACTTCCTCTGCAACCTCAACCGGAGTTTGCTCATCAAAACACTCGTTGGTGAGCGCAATGATATCCGGAACGTCGGCCAGTGTGGCTTCCCTAAACTCTACCATGAATTAATTACCTCGTGTAGTTGCCGTTAGCGTCAAAAGTAATACACTCGTCAGCGCCATAGGCCGAACCGTAGGCTTTGATCATAGAAGTGATCCAGTCAACCATTACCCAGACCCACACCGCAATTGTACCGATGCCGAACGGAATCCAGCCAAAGAAAGTAAGCAACAACTTAAAAATACCTAAGCCAGTCTGACCACGCATGAAGCGATCAACACCGAAACCGCCGAACAAGAAGTTGCCGACCCAGACGAAGACGTGCTTGTTAATGCTCTTGCCGTCACCGGTTGGACAGCCATCAAGACGCTGAATAATGTAATCTTTGCCATCCTGATAGACTTGGACTTTGTCACCCTCGCGTGGATTTGCGTAGCGCACGGATGCGATTGGCACAGTGATGACTTTGCCGTCGTCTTGTCCGATTTTTACTTCAGCACCGTTAATGCTAATAATTTCTGCCATTTAATACCCCTTTATAACCTTATTTGTTTTCATTATAACACAGTTTTTTAGATTATATTAAACATTTTTATTTTTAGTCGTTTCTTATGATAGAATAGGAAAAAGGAGATTTAAGTGGCTAAAATCATTGATATAAATAGCGAAGAAGTTACTGTCGCTGACGATTCTGGCAAGATCGTGCGCGTACCAATTGCTATGGTTAAATACAGTTCACCGCGTGTTAACGATCAGGTACAACTGTTTCGAGATGGCAAGAATTATCTTGTCACGCGCGATAGTAATTGCGACAACGACGAAGTCGAAGGTTCAGCAAAGAGCGTTAACAAACATCTTTTTGTCTGGTTGGGTTGTTTCTTGTTCGGCTGGGTCGGTGCTGACCGTCACATGCGTGGACAACATGGTCTTGGCATTCTCAAACTCTTTACTACAACTATTATGCCCATTCTTTGCGTAATTTTTGCCGTAATCATGGTTGTTGCCGGACCGCTCAGCCAAATCGAATGTCACAAAGAAGCTTACGATCCATACGATGACGATTATTCATCTTATGTAGACGATTGGGATGATTTTGACAATTACGATGATTATGCGTCACAACGAAACTTTTACTCAATTCAACATCGAGACGCCGAATACTCATACGAATGCGATTTTAACGAGGAGAATTTTGACACCTACATGGAACATTTCTTCCAAGACAACTTGTTTGCCGCCATTTCTTTCGTCTTGCTTTTGACGCTTTCGTCCTTCGTTGGTGGCATCTGGTGCTTGGTAGACTGGATCATTTCTCTAATCAAGGCTTATGGTAGCAATAACCGCTCGGAACAACTTCATTTCGACGAACGCGGACATTATCTAAATTAAGAAAATTAAGGCTTGCTAGTTCTAGGTATCGTGGCTGCCAGCTACGATACCTTTTTGTTAGCTCAATGTTTTAGTCTAGCTCAATGATTTAGTCTAGGACTTCGATGATTTTATGACGACTAGTGGCGCCAGTTTTGATGATAATCTGCGTTTTGCCCACGCCAAAATGTTTCGCCAGCAGTTTAATTAACGCTTGATTAGCCGCACCCTCAACTGGACGTTCGCGAAGATAGACCGTCAGCCCCTCGATAGATTCCTCAATTAGTGGACCTTTTTTAGAACCGGGTTTTACGGTTATATTATATTTCACAGATACCTCGCTTTTTTAATTAAATTCCTATCACGCCCATCAGATTGCGACAATTATCAATCACGCCAGCAAAACTCTGGCTCAGCTCATTAATTGGTTCTGCCTGGCTAGCAAGACCAGTCACCAGGCCATTTTCTAGGGAGTTATGAAGCAAATTAGGCAGAATTTGCAAACCTTCGGTGATCAGATTCTGCATTCTATCAATCGTTTCTTGCAAATAGAATTCTGCAATCTGCGACGTCAGTAAGCTCTTCGTGTCAGCAAAATTCCCCACGAAATTATTAATGCCAAAAAGCGCCAAGAAGGCTTTTGCCATTTTGAAGAATACGATTGGCAGCGAGAGGTTATATTTAGTAAAAATATTCATCATTTCGACGAAAAATTGTGTCACCGGAATCGTCCGCAGCCGTTTGGCTTCTGTACGAATTTCTTGGATAAAAGTCTCTCGGTCAATATCACCACGCGTACTAGCGTTAATTAACAGTTCCGCCAGTTCCTCACCTCGACCAGTGTAGGCCATCAAGAACAGCTTACGTGCAAATTGCGTTTCTTCCCTAGTCAACTCAAAAATCAGCCCCATATCAAGAAAACCGATATTGCCTTGCTCATCAAGATATAAATTACCACTGTGTGGGTCACCGTGAAACACTACGGGCAAATCATGAAACATTGCATAGAACGACAGGCTGAGATAATCGTTGGTAGCGGTTTTAATCCGCTGTTTATTCTGATCGGTCAGTGCCAGATGATTAACAGTTTCCGTCTTCACGAGTTCCATGACGATAATATTATCCGTACATAGTTCCTCATATAATTCTGGCGTCACAATATCAATCGCGCCACGACAGGTACCGTTTACACTGTTGCTAAAGGCTTGATAACGTTTAATATTGCGCTGTTCGTTGACAAAATCGGTTTCTTCTAAAATCCAACTAGCCCAGAGGTCAAGTGCCACTGCGCTACCCAAAAAATTCCGGAATTTCGCAATTTTGCCAAACCGTTTAATAATCCGCTGGATTTGTTTAGTGTCACGCGTTACTCGTTTAGCCACGTCCTGACGCTTAATTTTGACTGCGACCTCGCGACCGTCCCACAGCACAGCGCGATGTACTTGCGAAATCGAAGCCGCGCCGAGCGGTTCTGGATCAATCGTGCGAAACTTTTCAGCCAACCTGCCGTGATATTCTTGCTCAAGGATACGGCGGATTTTGCGGTAAGCAATCGTTTTGCAATGGTCACAAATCTGCGACAACTCCACTCGGTCGTCTTCGGTAAAAATATTACCGTAATTTTGCATGGCGAGAATTTGTGCCATTTTAACATAAACTACCCCCATATGCTCAGCAAAATGACAAATCACGCGCCCCGTACTACGTCGCAAGATGAATTTTTCAATTAGCAAAGTTGTCGCCCAAAAATATAATTTCATAAAATTTCTCAGGAATAGTTATGCCGACCGCTAACTTTTTCCATTAACCTCCATTTGCTTTACTATTATAACTGAAATTCTAACTTTACCAAGCATAACCAGTAACAATTTTGCCAAAAACCGATTTTCCCTTATAATATATTATATATGCGAGACCAGTTAATTGGCGATTTGCTTGCCAACCAAGATTTAGATTATGCGACTTTTCATCAACGCACTTGCCCAAACACTGGCGAGATGATTGGCGTGCGCGTGCCCATTCAACGTCGCTTGGCGAAGCAGATTTGTCGGGACGATTTTCGTAAATTTCTGAGCGAGGTAAAAAACGAGTTTTACGAAGAAACTTTAATCGAAGGGCTAGTTATCGCGACCGCCAAGATGGATATTAATGAGAGATTGTCGTATGTTAAAGCCTTCGTGTCTAAAATCAAGAACTGGGCGATTTGTGATACCTTTTGCAATAGTTTTAGATTCCCTGCTAGCGACCGACCTAAAGTTTGGGATTTTTTACAAACTTACCGTCCTAATCATGCAGAATTTGCCGTACGATTCTATCTGATTATGCTGATGACGCACTTCCTGGACGAAGAACATCTCCTTGAGATTTTGCAAGCCGTGCGCACGATCGAACTAGACAAATATTATGTTAACATGGCCAAGGCCTGGCTGATTGCAGAAGCCTTTGTGAAGTTCCGAGAGCCAACTTTGGCCTTACTGCAGGAGCAGAGCCTGCCGATTTTCGTCCAGAACAAAGCCATCCAAAAAATCCGTGAATCTTATCGCGTCAGTCAGGCCGATAAGTCTATGCTCTTAGAATTAAAAATCCCAAACTCTACAGTTGGTAGCGCAAATTGAGATATTGTGTTGCGCAGGCAAAATCCCAATTAACAATCGATTGACTCGCAAAATTATCTTCTGCCTCTGGTGTTTCGTGAGAAATAATGGATGACGAATTATCGGTTGCCGCCACGTCTTCCGTTGCAATACGTTGGTTGATACCTAGCAAAATCGCCGACACAATAATGCACTCTACTACATGAAAAAACAAGTGCAGCACCATAAAAGTTGCTCCGAGCATGCCAAGCCGCTTGCCAGTCTTAGCCCGGAGTCGTTCGAGCGAGCGTTCAAAACCGCAATGACAATGTTCGGCGTGCTGATCAAGTTTCTTCTTCATAATTGAGGTCATTATACTAGCAATTCTCTGCTAAGTCAACTTCTCACCATGATTTATACAAATGTTGTAAAAAGCACAACGTCTTTCTGCTTGCGCGCAACGTTTTTATTGCTATAATGGTAATAATAATTAAGGTAAAAGGGTAAAACGCATTTGGGCAGTGCAAGTTTAAGGGAGTGGAGGCCCAAAATGAGCAAAAAGCCTAATGATTTACCTGACGATAAGGAACATCTTGTAGACTCAGGACAGTACGACACCGAGCTTAAAGAGCTAAATCGTGCAATTGTCGAGCGGTCTAACAAACTATCCGAGCTTGAGCAGCGCTTGAAGCGCATCGAGAAGCGGTTCAAGTCTAACGAACGTCTAGCTAACACGCTGGCAGAATGTCTAGCAACTCAAGTCGTCGCGATTGACGCCGTAAGCGATGTGACGCGTCGCACTATTACCACCGATGCAGAGACGCATGACATTTTACAAAAAGCCATTCGGACTTACGACAAGCATAAAGTGCGTCGTTGGTTCTCAGGTTTTTGTGGGGTTTTCTTATGGGTTGCCTCGGTCACTGCGGCAGCTTGCGTGGGAGCGTTTATTTATTGGTTATTTTGTAAATAAGGAGGTATAACTATGGCAGAAAATATTATCAACACTAAGGAAACTAAGCTATTTGGCAAGATTCCGATTTGGAAAACTACCACTAACTACCACCGTTTAGGCAATAGCGATAGCCGTCAGAGTGAGCACCCGACCACCCCAGTCGGCACCAAAGGCGATGTTTATACCAAAGAAATTATTCGTCGCATTCTTGACGAAGGCAATCTTGAAAAATACCCTAGCGCTAAATATCCTGACGGTACCATTGCGCCCACTTACAATATTAACCACGTCATGACCACCTATGACCTGACCAAAGGTGAGTCGCCGCTAATTACCCTACGGCCAGTCGCCACCAAATCAGCCATTGGTGAGCTACTATGGATTTACCAAGATCAGAGCAATGACCTAGATTTATTAAAAGAAAAATACGGCATTACTTGGTGGGACGCTTGGGATATTGGCGACCGCACGATTGGAGCGGTTTACGGCGAGACTGTACGTCGTCACGACTTGGTCAATCAGTTGTTCGAAGGCATCAAGAAAAATCCCGACAGCCGTCGCCATATTATTAATATGTGGCAAGTTGACGATTTTAAGGATAAACATGGCCTGAAACCTTGCGCTTACCAAACCGCCTGGAACATTCGCTATGGTAAGGATGGCGTAACTTATCTTGATATGTGTTTATTCCAGCGTGCGAGTGATTTTATCGCTGCGAGCAGCATTAATCAAGTGCAATATCTAGTCTTCCTGCACCTAGTAGCTAGACATCTCGGCTACACGCCAGGGCGTTTTAGTTGGATGGTGCAGAACGCTGAGATTTACGATCGCCACATCGACATTGCCAAGACTCTGCTCGAACGCGAGCCGATTAACTGCCACCCACAAATTTGGCTTAATCCCGAAAAAACCGATTTTTATGATTTCACTGTTGATGACATCAAGATTATTGGTTATCCAATCGACGAGATTAAAAAGAAGAACCCCCAGCTAAAAATTGAAATTGGCAATAATAATACCGACACCAAAGGTTTCAGTCTTGAGCAGTTTGGTGTTAAGGCTAAGGCCTAGGAGATGACTCATGAAAATTGCTAATTTCGAAAACTTAAGTCAAGAGATGATTCAGCATGTTTATAAAACCCTTTTTAATAAACGTGCTGAATACGTCGGTCAGAACGACGATTGCCTGCGTAATCTCAAACAGCCGGTCTCGCTCATGGATTCCAATCCAGCCGAAGTCTGCATGTGGTATGACACCAAGCACTTTGCGTCCATGGCCAAAATCGCTCAGGAGGCCAATCGTGGCGTTTTGCCTAACTTAGAATTACTGCAAGAAAAAGTCGGTGATTATTTATCTTACGGCTTACTCTATTATGCTTGCATGGTTGAGATGATGGCCGCGCAAGAGGTAGAGAAGAGAAGCACAAAAACTGCTACAGAAGCGAATACAGGGGTAATTCCGAAGCCAACTTCAGAACCTCAACCAATCATTGACCGTGAGCGACAAGCTGAGTTCCCGCTGCCAATGCCAGGAGATTTGCCGCCAGCGCCTAGTGAACAGGAATCTGATGGGCGTAATTCTAAGCATTTTGGCTTCTGGAATAAGAAATAAGGTCCGGGAAGGGCGAGAGCTATTTGCCAACTATCAAGTGGCGTACTAGTTCCCTAGTTCTGCTCTGACAATTTCTTCGACTTTTTCGATTGCCTCTATTAGATTATCCACCAAAATTACTTCGCCGGGCGCCCGACCTTGGAAACGTTTAGCAGATTCGCTAGTATTCCAAGGTTTGCGTGGCATAATATTATATTTAGCCTGTGAGCGAGCAATATTATGTGGTCCATCATCGACGAAAATTAGTGTATTAGCATCAATAGTTTTGGCATATTTAGTCTGACCGGCAATCGAGTGAATATTTAATCGTTCTGTTTTAAGATTAGGGAGCGCGCGGCGCATTTCTTGGTATTTTTGTTTAACTACGGCATCGCTACAAGCGCAAGAATTAATATAAATCTCTGCGCCGTATTTTTCGACGTCCAGTAGTCGTTCAATGCCTGGATAAAAATCCATATCCACAAACAGCTCAGGATCTTCATAAGCACGAAACACTCGCTCGGATTCCTCAGGACTAAAATCAGTCCGCGCGTAATCGACGTCGGTAATTTTAGCGTACTCCAACCCCAGTCTTTCCATCACCCGAAAATTCAGTCCCCAGAGTACGTCATCAATGTCGTAAATGATTTTATGCGACACTAATATTCCCTTCTTTAGTTTGATCGGTTGAGCCAATTCCGCCGAGGCGCCGGCCGCTCGCGCTGTCGCCATCGATTGTCAAAAACTTCTGAAAAACCGCCTGCGCAATTCGGTCGCCTTTTTTAACCACGACTTCGTGATCTGTGCAGTTAAAGATGATAATCTGAAAATGTCCATCGTTGTGCGGATTATTATAGTAGTCCGCGTCGATAATACCAATGCCATTTGCCATAACTATGCCTTTGCCGGCACCGGAACTACGATTAGCGATAATTAAAACTTCATCGGGTTGCATATAAACTTTTAGCCCGGTTGGGATGATGGTTGGCGGCGTTCCTGGTCGCCAAATCGGCACTGTCACATTCTCAGCCGCCGCAATGTCATAAGCCGCCGAGCGCCCAGTGGCACGTTTAGGCAGTTCAAGATTGTATTTTTCCCAGCCTTTAGCAATTTCGAAGCCTCGCAGCCGTTTTGCTTCGGCCGGCTGTTTCGCTGCTGACAAATTTGGTTCACCTCGGTTCATTTCCCTCATTGTAACAGAGTTCGCCTCACGTCGCAATGGGCTAATCGAAATTCCCCAACAATTCCCCTCTAAAAACTCATCCATTCCCCTAACCGACTTTACTCCGGCATAGCTCGCCTCTCTCAAGAGTGCTAGTTGATTTTTTCTAAAATTAAGTTATAATTATAGATAGGTGAGTTTTTTAAGAGAAGGAGGGATACGCATGGCAAATATTATAGCAAAACGGGCAATTTTGCCCGAAGAATTGCGTGCGGTGGGAGCGTGTGACGTGGACGACCTCGTGCATGATTTCGTGAGGCCGAGACTGGCAAGTGTCAATGTGGCTTATGATGACTGGAAATTTTTCACCGTTGAAGATAATACACATTTGACCGTCCAGCAAAGGTCAGCCGTACGAGCAGTTTTTAACGATCCGAGTTTTTACCACGAGATGAAATTCTATCCGGGATTCGAAAACATAATGCGTCCGGCCGAAGATTTTGGCACCAGAATTATTATGGCGACCAATTGCCCTGATGCTGAGTCAGCTAGACTTAAGCGTTACCACATTCATCAGAAGATTGTGATACCAGACGAGGATATCTTGGCGTTCGTAACGGGGCCGACCAGCGAGCACGCTTTGCGTAAGAAACCATTACCACCCAAGATGCTTTTCTACGCCGATGATGCGATTCATAATCTGCTTCATTCGGATGCAAAATATCTGATTAGCATGGAAAAGCCGTGGAACACGAGCCCAGAACTGCGCAAACCGTTGGCTGGCCGTCAGATTTTCTGGGTGCCAAACGGCGATTTTCAGGCGATTAATGAGATAATTTACAATCTGTGCGCCGAACATTACAAACAAGTCACTTCGTGACTACAACGCTAATCAAGACTTCACCGTTTGAACCTTTAAGCCATGGCTTAACCCCCTAGGATCTAGGGGGTTTGGTTTATCGAGAGATTTTTACTTTGTTCTTAGAAAAACGTGTTATAATGGAATTAACCTCAAGTTGTAATTGTTGTTATGGTAGTAATTGACGAGGTTCGCTCTTTGATAGATGAGAAATGTTTACTTTCCTGCCTCGTCAGTAGCGTAGGAGTCACCTAATCCCTCCAGTGTGACTCCTACACTGCTGATGTAGGCAGTTTTGGTCTTTTAGCCAAAAGCAAGACAAAAGGAGGGATACCTATGTCTAACGAAATAGGACAGTCAAGCAACATTGCAGTAACGCCCCAGAACCAAATGGATCAAGTTTGCACGATTCATAGTTTGCCGGAAGGACGCGAGGCTTTTAACCAGAAATTCTGGCCGCTTTTCCAGAGGATTATGCGCATGTCAGGAGGAAATGTGCGCTTCGGGGAGCACGATTCCTATTTTATCGACTTACCCGGAGGAAACAATCCTTACGCTTATCGCTATGATGACGAGACGGCCTTCGCCGAAATTTGGCAAGACATCATTCTGGCCGAGCACGGTTGGCCGTCAGTTGACGTACTGGAGCAAATGTTGCTTGCGGATGCTGAATATGCCGCACAGATGGACGGAGATTCCTATTATCGGCGTGACCTGAGTGAGAAACACCGCGCATTTTTCGACAAATCAGGCCGAGTCATCGAATGTCAGTTAAAAGGCCGCATCAACGATAAAGACGCCCAGCGAATGTTCTTCACGATTGCCGACGAATATGACACTAGGCCGGTTCAGCGCGCTGATGGCTACCACGTAGTACCATATACTAAGGATGGAGCGACTTGGCTCTGGTCACTATCCAGAACCGGGCTAAAGAAACGGTTAGCTACAACCGAAGAATCACGCGTTAGCGAAGACGAACAGCAGCTGCAGAAATTTGCCAAGACCTTTGCTAAGCAGTTGTCCGATTTGCAGAGGGGCAAAATCATCAGAGACTATACCAAGATTAATAACGGCGCGGACGTCCTGTTCAACCTTTGCACTGAGCGTTTGTTCTTCAGATATGATGACGGCGGTCTGGCAGAATTCTATCATCTGGTGAGCAAAATCCAAGACGCGATGTATGGCGACGCCGTCTATGGCGCAACCGTAACTCAGATTAGCCGTGATACAATTCGCGACTGGTTTGTTCATGAGCTCACACCGCTCGCCAATCAGGCTCACTTGCCGCTTTTTATTGAAAATGACCGCAAATATTGCTTCCCGGCCAGTGGCAGTACGCGACGCGAAAGTTTCACACTAACTAACTATCGTAAAGTTTGGCGGATTCTGGCTGATGCAGTCGATAAAAAGTAAACTTTTCTGCGACGCCCCGGTCTTCTGGGGCGTTTTGCATACCGGCGACTTCTTCTCCACCAATCAGGGTACAGCAGTGCGCCTCGCGTCATGCCAGAGCAGAACGTTCATACCCCCACCACAAAAACTCCCCAGCCTGAGCCGGGGAGTTTTCTGTAATACTGTGAGATTACTTGATGATGCTGGTCACAACACCAGAACCAACAGTCTTACCACCTTCGCGGATAGCGAAGCGGTCGTTGTTATTCATAGCAATTGGAGCAAGCAACTTAACCTTGAAGGTAACAGTATCGCCAGGCATGACAATTTCTTTGTCAGCTGGAAGTTCGACTTCACCAGTCACGTCAGTGGTGCGGAAGTAGAACTGTGGCTTGTAACCCTTTGAGAATGGAGTGTGGCGGCCACCTTCCTCTTTCTTGAGAATGTAAACCTGTGCTTCAAACTCAGTGTGTGGAGTAATGCTACCAGGAGCAGCAATCACCTGACCGCGCTCGATTTGTTCACGTTCAATACCGCGGAGCAACAAACCAGCGTTGTCGCCTGCTTGACCCTGATCGAGAGTCTTGTGGAAAGCCTCAATACCGGTCACAACCGACTTCTGAGTGTCTTTGAGACCGACGATTTCGACTTCGTCGTTCAACTTGATGACACCCTGCTCGATACGACCAGTAGCAACGGTACCACGACCCTTGATTGAGAAAACGTCCTCGACTGGCATCAAGAAT
>CAYNHE010000029.1:0-15147 GCA_964397215.1 uncultured Candidatus Saccharibacteria bacterium | reverse complement strand
TTCTCAAGTCGACAAATCAAAATTTGTTAATTTCTTTTACAAAAACATATTCTAAATACAACACAATCACTTCATGTTACGCCAGTTCCTAGGACCAACCCAAAACCACTAAAAATCATGACACAAAATCATGATTTTTAGTGGTGCCAGCGACTGAAAAACTTCGTTTTACTCCGTAAAACTCAGCGCCGGTTCGTTTCCTCGAAAATAAAAATGCAAGCATTTTTATTTCCCTCAGAAACTCCCGTGTAGAACCAGCGTTCCGCTGGTTCTTTTCCATAGTATCTACAAAAACAGAGTATTTTCTAAGCATAAGATTAGAAAATACCCTGGTGCCCGCGACTGGACTTGAACCAGCACGCCTTGCGGCATATGCTCCTAAGGCATACGTGTATACCAATTTCACCACACGGGCAAACAGCCTCACCGGCTACAATTATTATAACACACTTTTCGCCAAAATTACGTTTTCCCTAGCCAAAACTCAGTTAGTTTTCTGAAAATTATGTTTTTCTTGACTAAACCCGACCATTTTCCCCAAAATCGCGTCTTTCATCAATGATTCTGCCGAAAAATCTTGTTGATGACTCCCCCAAATAATACCACGGTCTACTCTTGCCCACAAATTCCAGGCAAGAGTAATAAATTGCTCGACCTTCGCAGTTCAATCTTCACACAAATTCCTTTACGCTTCCAACCCCAAACATACTCTGAGGTTAATGATTCGTTCAATTTCTGCCTGACGTGCGCTCAATTTTCCATCAACATTATTAGTCTGCTGACTGTCGGCGCTACTCGTCACCCAAGTATCATACGGCCAGATCCGGTCAAAAAATTTCTGATAAAATTCTTCTCTCCGCTTGCGCTGCGCCACGCCAAATTGCAAATGATAATGTTTTCCTTGCACTTCCTGACTATATGCCACATCTAATGCTTGACCCAAATCTTGTTGTGCCTCCGCATAAGCCTTTTCGGCACATTCAAGATTCGTCTTCGCCGTCAGCTCCGCATTTTCCAACTGCTTACGCTGCCGATGTCGAGAAACTACAGACAATAACTTAGCCACTCCGCTACGCGCCACATCAGCATTACACCATTCTTGTAACTTGCGCGAAGCGTCATCACAGCATCGCTGCATTTCTACCACTTGTTTCATGGCTCGCTTGGTCAAAATATCTTTGACAATCAAATCATTCGCTAGACCAGTGCTATGCGCTCGATCCAGAAACAAATCACAATGGTGAAGTTCATTCATGCCATCTTCCCTCTTAGCCAGCGCTTTGTCACGGTTCATCATGCGCGTGTCGATATGCATTCCAGTCCGCACCATCAAACCTTTCACGAAGTCATACTCTTCCGACTCGTACAACTTACTAACGTGAACTTCTGGCATACGTTCCGGCTCACCATGCATCGAATCATTGCGATGTTTCGCGGCTTCTTGCCAGCTATCGCGCTTCGACGGTTCCGGCATTTCCATCCAAGCCACCCGACTCAACTGACCACCAATGCTTTCGAACTGGCATCCTATCAGATAGAGTCTGACTAGTAATTCCCTTGCCGCCTCTCGCTCGGTCAAATCAATCACGCTACGCCCATCACAGCATGCCAACTCGGCCTCTAGGCTTTCCTTAAACTGCTTTTTGTCGTTTTCCAAAGAACTAGAATTATTAATTTCCCTCACTCCTAACTTCGCGCAACCTTCTCTATCGCGCGTTATTTTGTTACCGCTCGCAACTTTAGCAAGCAAGTTACCTCACTGTAACTAAACAATTATACCACGGTAACATTAATTTAACCTAATTTTTGGACAAATCTGTTCTCCCCGAAATTTTTCCCTGAAATTATGTTATAATATATATTATGTCAAACCGGTTCTACGCCTGCATCGACCTCAAAAGTTTCTACGCTTCCGTTGAATGCGTCGAAAGAAATCTCAACCCCCTCGACACTCACTTGGTGGTTGCCGACGAACGCCGCACCGACAAAACCATTTGTCTCGCCATCAGCCCCTCGCTTAAATCCTATGGTCTCCCCGGTCGCGCTCGACTTTTTGAAGTCAAACAACAGGTCGAACAAATCAACCGCTCTCGCCAACGTCAAACTTCCCTCGGCACTTTTCTCAGCCAGAGTTCTTGCCACAGCGAACTGCTAAAAAATCCCAATCTCAAACTCGATTTCGTCGTTGCACCGCCTCGCATGGCACACTACATTGATTACTCGACCAAAATTTACCAAATTTACCTCAATCACCTTGCTCCTTGCGACATTTTTCCCTACTCCATCGACGAAGTTTTTTGTGACATCACCGACTACCTTCACTACACTAATTCCACTCCACGGACCTTCGTAACCAAAATGATGCACGAAGTTTACGAAAAAACCGGCATCACCGCCACTGCCGGTATCGGCACTAACTTATACCTTGCCAAAATCGCCATGGACATTGTTGCTAAACACGCCGCCCCCGACGAAAACGGCGCACGCATCGCCGAACTCGATGAATCAACTTATCGCCAAACTCTCTGGTCACACCAACCCATCACCGATTTTTGGCGCATTGGACCAGGTTACGCCAGAAAACTTGCCAAATACAGTCTTCACACCATGGGCGACGTCGCTCGTTGCTCGCTCGTTGACGAGGATTTTCTCTACAAACTTTTTGGCATCAATGCCGAACTGCTTATCGACCACGCTTGGGGTTATGAACCTTGTCGCATTTCCGATATCAAAAACTATCGTCCCAAAAACCACAGTGTCGGCGCCGGACAAGTGCTTCACGAGCCCTACGACTATCAAAAAACCGAACTCATCGTTAAAGAAATGGCCGACGCTCTCGCACTTGGCCTCACCGCTAAACATCTCATCACCAACCAGATCACCCTCACAGTTAGCTATGACGCTAGCAGTCTGAAAAATCCTCCATCACACCATTCTGCTATTTCTACCCATCTTGATCGTTATGGACGCCGTGTGCCAACCCACGCCCATGGCGCATATAATATGCCATGTTTTTCTGCTTCCGCTTCAGAAATCATTAAAGGCGCCCTCGACATTTTTCATCGCACAGTTAATCCGGATTTTTTCGCTCGCCGCGTCACCATCACCGCTAGCCGCGTTATGAACGAGAATTCACCCATCGACAACATCGACGAAAAAATCCTTGAGCAGCTTGACCTCTTTACCAACCCTGCCGAACTCGAACAAAATCGCCAGAATCTCAACCTCTTCTACGCCAGCGAAAAACGTCTCCAAACCGCTCTACTCGACATCAAACGCCGCTATGGCAAAAACGCCATCTTCCGCGCTATGAACCTCGAAGACGGTAGTACCGCCCTTAGCCGCCACCAACAAATCGGAGGGCATCAAGCATGAGTAGTAATTCCGCAGAACTTCAAAATTTCCTATCCCCTCATGCTAATTCTCAAAATTTCCCACATTATCTTGAAAACTCTCATGCTAATTCCATCAACTCCAGCGCTAAGCCTGAAAGCTCTCATGCTTATGACGACATTATCGATATGCCATACCCATTCCCACCTTCCGTTCAAAAACCACACGAGCGCATCGCTTTAGACGTTCGCGCTGCCGAATTCGCACCTTTTGCCGCACTCACCGGCTATCATGAAACTATCGATGAGGTCAGCCAGACCACCGGCGTCCCTAGCGAACTAACCGTCGAACTTTTCCCAGAAGACTATGATTCTGCTGACGATTGTGATTTATCTACGCCTTTCAACCAATAAAACCGCTCACGATTTCCGTTTCGTCCGGTAGTTTCGTTGTCACGTTTCTTAATCACAACAAATCCGTGTCCTCTCAGCCAAGATTCAAAATCCTTAATTATCTCACGACGCATTTTTTCATTTTTCACCACGCCCCTGTTTAGTTGAGCAGGTTGCGCCTCAAATTGAGGTTTAAGCATCACTAGATAATCCGTTTTTGCCGATACAACTTCCTTAACGTGACGCAAAATTTTTCGCAAACTTACAAACGAAACATCAGCCACCACCACGTCAACTTGTATTCGCTTTACAAGTTCACCCTCATTCTCACTCTGTTTTGTAAGTATTTTTCCATCTTCATTAGCACCTATCACATCAAAAAAATCGGTTTTTTCATACAAATCCACTCTCGTATCAAACCTCAGCGGCGCCTTCATCTGATTCGTGCCAATCTCAATCGCCACGACCTGCGAAGCACCTTTTCTCAATGCCAACTCCGTGAAACCACCCGTCGAAGAACCAATATCTAGCACAGTTTTTCCACGAAAATCAAACCGAAAAGCTTCCACGGCTTCCTTCAATTTTAGCTCCGCTCGCCCAACAACCTGGTCGCTCACGCCTCGCGGCCCTCCCAAATTTGGTAAGTATCACCCGAATATCCCCCAGTACCATGCAAGATAATTACGTTCATATCTAATATTATACCTCACTTCGCCTCAGCAATCAAAAACCAGACCCAACCTGTACAGATTTTGTACAAGTCTAAACCTCTAATTCCTTACTTCTGTCGCTCTCGATACTGATACGTCTCCGTATCTACCGACACCACATCGCCTTCTTTGATGAAAGCCGGCACTTTGATTACTACACCAGTTTCCAGCGTAGCATCTTTCTGCACTGAAGTACTTGTGTCACCTTTTACCGCGTTCTCAGTATAAGTCACTTTTAGCCAAATATTCTTTGGCAAAACTAAGTTAATTGGCGTACCATTGTAGAATTGGATTTCCATTTCGTCGCCATCACGCATAAAATCTTTCAAATCACCCACCATATCTGCAGACAATTCATACTGCTCAAAACTCTCTGGATCCATGAAATAAAACTTTTCATCATCCTTATAGAGATACTGCACTTTACGCGTGGTGACTTCGGCTGGCTCAATTTTTTCCTGACCCTTAAAGGTTTTTGGCAAAAGCGCACCAGTCACTAGATTTTTTACTTTGACGTTCACAATAGAACCGCCTCGACCCATTACCTTCTGGGAATATTCAACCACTTTATATGGCTGCCCATCAAGCGTAATGAGGACATTTTTCTTCAAATCAGTTGGTCCGTACATTTTTTCTCCAATCTGTTCTTATTGTGAGGGGTGCTCTAACTACCTTCACACTTTACACCCCTTTGATTACTTCCCCGAAATTCTCTAGCCCTGAGCCACAAATGGCAAAAGCGCTAGATGCCTTGCACGCTTCACGGCAACCGCAAGTTGACGCTGTTGCTTAGCAGTCAAACCAGTTTTAGAAATTGGCTCGATGCGACCATATGGGTCAATAAAACGTTGCAAAGTCTTTACGTCCCGATAATCAAAGTATAAATTCGGGTTAGTTTTCATTTTTTTCATTTTATAAAATCTCCTCTTTTTTCATCCAATTAAGTTTTAGAATGGGATCTCGTCCAAGTTAATTTGATCCTCTGGGATGTCATCTGGCACGATTTCATCACTCATATCGGCGGCACTAGCCGAACTTGACCTACTACTGCTGCTGGTCGAATTACCACCGCCATTACCACCAGTTGCACCGATGAACGAAAAGTCCTCGACTACAACCTCAGTGCGCGAACGACGCTGACCGGAATTCTTGTCTTCCCAACTGCGCTGGTCCAAACGACCAGAGACGAGCAGAGCCGAACCTTTATGCACATACTGACAAATCAGTTCAGCAGCCTTGCCCCAAGCCACGCATTCAATAAACGAAGTCTGCTCTTGCTGATTGCCATCGCTCCCCTTAAAAACTCGGTTCACTGCAATCGAAAAGCTACAGACTTGCGCACCACCTGGCGTCGTACGCATCTCAGGGTCGCGAGTAATATTACCAGCGACAATTGCCTTAGAAAAACCTCTCATATATTATTCCTCCTCGTTAGTTTCGTCAGCGTTGCCCATCTTTTCACGGTAGGCAGCCATGCGCTCAGCAGCCTTGAGTTTGCGCTCATCGACTGTTACGAGCAAATGACGAAGCACCTCGTCGGTAATATTGAGTGCAGACTCAATTTTAGCCGGCGCGTCAGCAGGAAGCTCAACTTCATAGAAACGATAGACCGCAAAATCCTGACCCTTGATAGAATAGGCCAATTTTTTCTTGCCATCTTCCTCTTCTTTAACAACCTTACCACCGTTTTTCTCGATAAGGTCTTTAATTTTGTTGAGTGCTGGTTCCATATTCATCTCAAGATCTGGATGATAGAGAACCGTAAGTTCGTAATTCTTCATTACTGATACTCCTTTGGTTAATAGCAAACACCGCTCGAACACGTGTTTACTGAGTTGATAACATGCTCATTGTAGCACACTTCACCCCAGTTGTAAAGCGAAACTTTGTCACAAAAACCTTTGTCACGAGAGTCAATCATTCCCTCTCCACACCAGCAAACAAAGAAAAGGTTATAAAACAAAACTTCGCTATTAAAACCAGCCCTCTACCTAGCTTGCACCAACTCGTCAAACTCTTCCATCGACTTAATCAATACATCGCGTGGCTTATGGCCATTTTCTGGACCAATTGCACCAATCTCTTCAAGCCAAAGTGCCAATCCCGACACAAATCCATGTCCCTTACCAAGTCTAGTTTGCAACATCGAAGTCGAGAATTTCCCCTGCGTCAGCATAATTTCTACCGCAGCACGTACCATCGGGTCATTTGGATCATATTTACGACCCAAATCACCAATTCCGCCACCCATCGCTGGTCCCATACCAGCCACCTGGACAGCTTGCGCCACCACTTCATCATTATATTGCGGAGCCTGCTGCGACCTCAAGAAATCCGCCAATTTATTCACGTCTTCATCACTCGCCCAAGCACCCTGAATACGCCGTGGCTTACCCATCATCTCTGTGGTCAACATTAGCATGTCACCCTTACCAAGTAACGACTCAGCTCCTGTCATGTCCAACATCACGCGCGAGTCGATTTGACTGTTCACGGCAAAGGCAATACGCCCCGGAATATTCGCTTTAATCAGACCCGTAATTACCTTAACTTCTGGACGCTGCGTAGCCAGTACTAGGTGGATACCAGCGGCACGCCCCTTCTGTGCAATACGTACAATCGGCATTTCCATGTCTTTGCCAGCTACCATCATAAGGTCCGCCATCTCATCAATCAAAATCACAATATATGGCATTTTCTCGGCCGTTCCGTTTTCGGACTCATCATTACCAGCTGCCGCTTTTTGGTCCATTTTAGCATTATAATCTACGATGTTTTTTACCTTTTCTTCGGCCATGATAGAATAACGTTTTTCCATCTCGTTCACCGCCCACTTCATAGCACTGAGAGCCTTATCGACTTGCGTAATAATCGGCGTCAAAAGATGCGGAATCCCATCATACTGCGCCATTTCCACTTGCTTGGGGTCGACAATAATCAGCTTAAGATCACTTGGCGCATTACGAAACAGCAAACTAGAAATCAGCGTATTAGTCATCACTGACTTACCAGAACCAGTGGTACCAGCAATCAGAAGGTGCGGCATTTTAGCAAGATTCGCCACCACGGCTTTACCAGAAATGTCCTTCCCCACCGCAAAAGCTAGCGGATCAGTAGCCTTCTTCCACTCTGGGCTCTCCAGTACACCACGCAAACGCACATCCGCCGACTTCGCATTTGGCAATTCCACGCCAACCAACCTCGTACCTGGAATCGGCGCTTCAATCCTAATCTTATCTACGGCGAGGTTAAGACCCAACTCTTTATTACGTGCTAAAATTTTCGAAAGATTCACCCCGGCCGGCGGACGCATCGTATATTGTGTGACACGCGGACCCACATTGGCGCCCTCCATTTCTACATCAATGCCAAAATCCGCCAAAGTCGTCTTAATAATCTGCGCATTCTGTTGCACATCCCCTGGGCTAGCTGGCGATTGCTTTTTCTCAAACAAATTCACCGTCGGCATCTTCCAATCCGGATTATTCACGGCCACTAGCGCACCAGCCTCCTTCTTTTCTGGTTCAGGAGAAACGGTAGATTTCTCCTCTTTGGCCGCTCGCCCACCGAACAAACCATGACGTTTCGGCGCCGGCGCCTCTTTAGCCGCCCCATCTTCAGCAGTCGCCACGCCTGCATTCACCTTAATTTCTACGTCATCATCGTGGTGCTTGTCATCTTTAATATCCTTAGCCGTTTTATCTGCCCGACCAGGTTTAACAGCCTTGGTCGCTTTCTTGGCAGTCTTGACCTCTGTTGTTTCTTTAGCGCTAAACATCCTACCAATCGCCTGAAACACCGTCGACGGACTTATTTGCAACACAAACAGGCCGGTGACAAAAATCAGCACCGCATAAATAAATATCACTACCCCAGTATCACCAATCTGGAACATAAAATTATTTAGCCACTCCCCCACGTATCCACCAGTCAGCTCTGCTTGGCCATGCGACGGCGCACCAATCGCCCCAGTCAAGAAAAACACCATCAAAATCGAAGTCGTCCACATCACCGGCGGCAAACGATTATTATCGCTACGGAAAATTTTCACCGCGAGCCACACTAATAGCATCGGAATCGCATATTCCGCTCCACCAATCCAGGCATACAATGTCTGATTAATCGTGTCGAGCACCGGCCCACCATCGCCCAACCAACCAAAAATCATAATCACTGCCAGCACCAACATTAGAACCGCCACGACCTGTCGCCACCAACCACCTGGCAACTCATGTTGCGGAGTTGATTTCTTGCTCCGAGACCGGCTCGTACTGCGCCTACGACTCCCAGACTTAACCGAAGTCGTCTTGTGTGCTGAACTTGTTGTTGACCTCCTTTGTGCCATAATATATATTATACACTAAAATTCCCACAAAATAAGATTTTCCATAAAAATTCCCCGGTCAGCCTCAGCCAACCGGGTCATTAAACTTGGAATTTTCCAACACATACGGCAAAAGCCGTTCACTATACTACGACATTGCTCTGGCACGACTGTAGTTCTGCACAGTCATCAAACCGCATACGCCACCAATCGTCATATTCCTTAGAAGCCGTTCACGCTCAGCCCGTTCTACTGCCTGTTCTTCGGCCACCCTTGCTCTCTCCTCAGCATCAGCAATCAATAAAGCACCCAGATTATGCGCCGCATTGCCAATCGCATCAACGTGACTCTTCAGTCGTTCCTTACGTTCTTCCTGAGCCCCGATTGCCTGCTGCAGTTTCCCGATGTACTCTTTTAACAAGACTTCGAGTTGCGCAGCATTGCCCGTCGTCACTGGCAAGACAATATAATCTACTCCATGAGTAGCTGCCAGTCCAAAACTGACTCTACTGTCTTTCCTCCCGACATACAGAGCGCCACGCGCACCAGCCCACCTACAACAAGCTTCAAACGGATTAACCTCCTCAAATACCGACCCATGGTTCTTAGACCACCCTTCTTTCAACAAGACATATTCCGGCCTTATGCCAGCCATCAATGACTTGTACGAAAGTGGCCTAAACTCACACTCCAGATGCGTGGTTGGCGCTTCGCCAACTTTCCAAGGTCTACCATTATTGGTCGAATCATCTGTCTCAACCAAATCAGCATACCCCAGCGAAATCCAGCAGGTAGTGTCCGTACCACGGTCAAAGTAACTCTTTGCGTAAACACACTCGATTAAACTGCAGCCACCCATGCGCAAACGACTCTTCTCCCTGTCATTCGCATCAAAGTGTGATACCACAATATCCGGCATCCGCAATTCAACCTTCTGGTCCCGGCTCGCTTCAAGCGTAGTAGTGCTTCTGGATGTAACAGCGTCATGCTTCTCCCGCATCACGTTAGTTTTGTCCATCCATGTTTTCTGTGTTGTTTTGTCGTTCATAAAAAAATTCCCTCCATTTTCTGCCACTTACTTGGTGGCGCTAAAGCGATTTTATCCCCTTAACAACTCTAAAATCACCTTGGCGCCATCAATAAGTAGCCATTTTTCTGAATCAAAACAAAAAATCCCATCTTAAACTGCTATCCCTGTAAAAGCCCCTCTATTGTCTGTCATCAAACAATAGAAAATAGGTACCTATTTTCAGGATTACCTCTATATTAGCACGAATTATCAATAAAGTCAAGAACTTACGCCAAATTCTCTCCTTAGGCGCAAACATAACCTAAATCAGCAAAAAAAACGACCATTATTCAGAAAAGAGCCTTGATTTTACCAACCAAGACTCCTTCCCTCAGTGACCAGCAATTTTTGACCAGCAATTATCTACTGCTCGATACCCTTCATCGTCAGCGACAACCTTCCCTTGTCGTCAATCGCTACCAGTTTCACTTTTACTTTTTGACCAACACTGAGGATATCCTCAACCTTATTAACACGCTTATCGCTTAGTTGGCTGATGTGTAGCATTCCGTCAATGCCTGGCAAAATCGTCACGAATGCACCAAAATCTTTAATCGTCGCAACCGTTCCTTCATAGATTTTACCAACTTCTGGTTCCTCGGTGAGACCTTTAATCCAATCCAGCGCCTTCTGAATCTTCTCGGCGTTATCGCCAGCAATTGTCACTAGACCGTCCTCAGAAATATCAACCATCGCACCGGTTTCAGAAGTGATTTTGTTAATCATCTCGCCGCCCTTGCCAATCACGGCGCCGATTTTGTCTGGGTTAATCATCAACTTCTCAATCCGTGGAGCAAGTGGAGAAATTTCACCTCTCGGACCAGGAATTACGCTCAACATGTGGTCGAGAATAAACATCCTGCCTTCGTGACTTTGTTCAATCGCTTTCTCAAGAATCTCCACCGGCAAACCATGTACTTTCATATCCATCTGCAAAGCCGTCACACCCTCAGTTGTACCAGTAACCTTGAAATCCATATCGCCAGCAAAATCTTCGGCATCCATCAGATCGGTCAACACGTAAGCCTTGTCCAAATCATTTGCGGTGATTTCCTCACCCATCGACACGTCCACCATCAAACCCATTGCCACACCGCTCACTGGGCGTTTCAAAGGCACGCCAGCCGCCATCAAAGCCATACAAGACGAACAAGTCGCCGCCATCGAAGTCGAACCATTCTGCGACATAATCTCTGTCACGCTACGAATCGCGTATGGGAATTCTTCCTCACTTGGCAACATCGGCAAAAGCGCGCGCTCCGCCAAATAACCATGCCCAATCTCACGACGTCCTGGCGAGCCAATCCTGCCTGGTTCACCTACCGTCCAGCTTGGTGCATTATAATGATGCATGTAACGACGTTTGCCATCGGTCACTTCCATCGTGTCGACAACTTGCGCAAAACTAAGTGGCGCCAACGTCACGATGTTCAACGCCTGTGTTAACCCACGGGTAAAGAGTGCCGAACCATGCACGCGTGGCAAAATATCCACCTGCGAGCTAAGCGGCCTCACCTCGGTAGTTTTACGACCATCTGGCCGGACACCGTCCTCGATAATTCCCCTACGTACTTCGTGATTCACCGCCAAATCAAAGGCTTGCTCATATTCACCCTGTTTGACTTCTTCAAACTCCGCCAGTTTTTCTTCTTCGGTTTCGCCCTCACCATACTGCGGCGCAAATTCCGCAATCATTTCTTCTTTCAACTGCTCAACAATCTTCTGGCGTTCCAATACATTACCGCGCACCTTATCACCAGCGTGATCCTTGTACCAAGTTTCAACTCGCTTCTGGATTTCTTCATCCGGCAAAACCAATTCGTATTCTTGCTGCTCTGGCTGTACCTTCTCCACGAGTTCGCGTTGCAAATCAAGTGCTGGCTGAACATTCTTCACTGCCCAGTGCATAGCTTCGATAATCATCGCCTCAGGAACTTCGTCCATTCCGGCTTCGACCATCATGACTTTGCCGTCTTTGCAAGCCACCACGAGATCCATGACGCTCCGCTCGCGTTCTTCTGGGGTCAAAAACGCCTTAAACTCACCGTCCAAACGCCCAATCCTCAGCCCGGCCACTGGCCCATCAAACGGCGTACCCGACAACATCAGAGCACTACTCGCCGCAAGCATCGCCACCACATCTGGACGGAAATTCGGATCCATCGAAAGTACCGTCGTCACCACTTGAACTTCTTGACGATAGCCTTTAGGGAAAAGTGGGCGAATCGGCCGATCGATCAAGCGTCCTACGAGCACCGCTTCATCTGCCGGCTTACCTTCACGTTTAATAAATTTAGAACCAGAAATCTTACCTGCAGCGTAAAACTTTTCTTCATAATCAATCGTTAATGGGAAAAAGTCCTGCACCACCGGCTTCTTGCCAACCACCACCGAGCCTAGCACTACGGTATCACCGTAAGTCACCATGACACTTGACGTACTGCGAAAACCAACCCGGTTCACTTCTAGAGTTAACTTGCGGCCCAACCATTCAGTCTCAACTGTCAAAGTTTTTTTGCCGCTTGGATTAATAATATCCATCAATTACCTTTCTTGGGAAAACATCAGATAAGAATTTTCATTTTATGAAACCTTTGTCAAAATCGATGCAATACAAGGCGAAAGCGAAGCGCGCAAGAGAGTCGTATTATACATACGACGAACGCGCACTGGAACTTTCAACGCAATAGTGCACGATAGTGTCAAAGGCCACCCTAGAACAACCATCCTTATCTGCCGTCTTCCCAGTTATTTAATGTTCCTCCTCCATTATAGCACACTTCTCAGCAATAACCCCTAGAACCACAAATCTAGCACGATTATCCTTGACTTTTTCCGTTTCATATGCTACAATAGAGATGTGAGGGCTAGATTTTGAGGTCTTCATGAAATTTACATACACGCAAAGGAGAAGGATATGCAATTTTCAGAAACGACAGAAGTGACTGCAAACACCGAGGCTAACGTAACAGAGGGAGTTACTAAGGCCAAAACCGCAAAAAGTTTTCTCGATAGCATCAATAACCCCAAAGTTTGGGTGCAAGTAAACTGCGAGCAAGCCAGCCCAATTACCATTCATATCGAAAATCTGCCGCCGTTTCTCGACGCAGAAATTGACGACTCGGTCATCGATGATGAATGTTTGGGTTTCAGATTGCTGATGCAGGGCGAAGAATGCGCAACTTATAGCCGCGAAATTCCTGAGGACAAGCGACTTGTAGTTTCGTACATCTTGCAAAAAGAGCAGAACCCCCACGACGCGGAAACGATTAAATCAACTTCGATTAAAATTGATTTCTTGATTGGTAATAACGGAGATTTTCGACCGAGTAAATTCAGCGACCCTCATCGTTTCGACGATACCGAGGCGCGCGCATTCTTGGCGAGCGAAATCTTTTATTTCGCCAAACATTTGGAGAAAATTTTCGAGGCCAGACGCGAAGCGGCGCTCTTTGAGCAAACCGCACCGAATTACCTTGCAGTTGGAGAAATCCGCAACCGAGGTGGCAAAATTTTCACACCACCAGACTCCATCCAGCCCAGTCGACCGCTTTGGTTCCATGGGTAAAGATGTGCCAGTGACAATTATAGATAATTGTCACTCCTGATACTGTATCAGGAGTCAACCTGCGCAAGGTGTTCACGACTCGACTCGTCTAGGGCTAAGTTGACCAAATCAAAACTATTTTGCCTTGAACAGCCTTGGCTGTTCAGTTTATCTTTCCCTTCTTAAGCACGCCCCACAATTTTTGTGGGGCAATGCTTTTTAAAAATCACAAGACACGCTCACAGTTTCGCTACCGGTTATTCCATCAAAAAACTCCCCAGCAGGGAGTTTTTCTTACTTACGCAGACCAAGTTCTGCAATAGTTTTCTTGTAAAGCTCGAAGTCGGTGCGCTCAAGATACTTCAAAAGTTTCTTGCGTTGACCAACCATCTGCATCAAACCACGCTTAGCCATGTAATCGTGCTTGTGCTCTTTGACATGATCGGTAACTTCCTTAATCCGCTCAGTCAAAATCGCCACTTGCACCTCCGGAGAACCCACATCTTCCGGCTTACGCGCGAGTTTCGCCATTGCTTCCGCTTTTTTCTCTCTAGTAATCATATATCCACGATTATACCACAGGTTACACCAGAGTACAAGACCGAAATTAAGAATTCTTTTAGATTTCTGCCCTAATCGCCATAATTCCACCAAAATGCGCCACAAATCGCCTTAACAATCATAATCCTACCAAAATGCGTCGCAAATTACTCTAACTGCCATAGTCTCACCAAAATTACGTCACGAATCGCTCAAGATTTTTCATAAAAATTAGGAGACCCAAACGGCCTCCCATTTTTACTCTGTTATTCAGAGCAGAAGATGGCAAAGAAAATTACTCAGTTTCCCCATACGTCCGTTCATCCTCAGATTCTACATCGGTTGCAGTTTCTTCAATCTGTTCAAATTCTGTCACTACCGCATTACCCGACACGCTAAGTTGCTTGCAACCCAGTGTCACCTCTGAGGTAAGAAGCGGATTCACCACTGTCACCTGAAACTCCACTCTCCCCGGCTGCAAAAACTGAATCACAAAAGCCAACTTCTTGTCCTCCGGCGTCGGGTCCTCTTCCATCATTCGGGACGTCGTAGAAATCACCTCCGTACCTTCCGGAACAACTTCCACCACCTGAGCTGAAGCATTGAATAAAACTACTTCACTGATTTTCCAACCCAGTGGCAAAGCAAAATCTGCCGGCAACACCTGAACCTCATAGTACTCACCCGGCACACCATCAACCGAATCCGCCGAAAGAAACAGCGATTCAGCACTTAAGGTAACCTGTTCGTACAGCTCAAAATCGTCGCTCGTCACAGATGTATCAGCTGCCAAAACATCAGTCGGTGCCATCCCAGACACCATAGTCGCCACGCATAGAGTTGCAAAAATTTGCTTGAAACTTTTTTTCATTTTCTTTTCCTCCTTCAATGTTAAGTTCCAATTCTAAAGAATCATTTTATGGGTTATTCCAGGCAAAACACTAAAAACAGCACCAGCCGTTTTTAAGACGCATCGCCCAGAACACCCCCATATCTCTATTATATCAAATCATAATCATTTTGTCAAGAATTGTGTTGATTTTACAGGGAAGCTGACGGAATCACGTTGACTTCTCTTGCAATAAATTATATAAAAATATGTTTTCGAGGATTTTTCGCCATTTTTACAAAATATATGTTAAAATAAAACTATTCTACTCCGTAATTAGTAGAGTTCTGGAGAGTTACCCAAGTGGCTGAAGGGGGCGGTTTGCTAAATCGCTAGTGTGGGG
>CAYNHE010000028.1:0-15228 GCA_964397215.1 uncultured Candidatus Saccharibacteria bacterium | reverse complement strand
CAAGCGTTCGCTCCAGAAACCAGTGTCATACATAAATAAAAAGGGCACCACGAGGTGCAATTATTTCACAGCGACGACCTAATCAGTTATCACTTGTGAGCCTCATAGTGCCCTTGCTAATGATAACTAATTACATTTGTCGTTATATACAAAAATATAATCGTCTTAGTTGTGAAATAATTGCACTTTTATTATAACACGCTTAAGTAAATGTGATAGAACAAAATGTTGTATTTTTTACAACATTTTACACAGCAGGGCCCTGAATTCTCTTTTTACACCTTCATCTTCAATAATCCTTCTAGCGACACCCACGATAACGAGATTTTCCTTAGAGTTAGTGCACAGAATGGTTTCAATGCATAGAGCAGCGCCACTTCTGACGCTGCTCAAAAAAACCATTCTAAGAATTAGCTTCTACAACTCCTCAACCTTCACACGGATTTGCTCCATGGTATCACGGTCGCGCACAGTAACGGTACCGTCTTCTAGAGTATCAAAATCGATTACCACGCATTTTGGCGTGCCGATTTCATCCTGTTTTTTATAGCGTTTACCAATGTTACCAGAATCGTTCCAGGTCACAAAAGTATATTTATCCTTTAACATCTTAAACACCTCCTGCGCTTTTGCCACTAATTCTGGCTTATTTTTAAGCAGTGGCGAGACACAGAATTTGTACGGAGCCAAATTTTCTGGCAGTTGCAAAACCACGCGCGCATCTTCTTCACGATAGACAGAGGTTAAAATCGCTAGGAACAATCTCTCGACACCAATTGATGGTTCGATGACGTGAGGAACGAAACTTTCGCCCGTCATTTTATCGCGATATTCCATCGATTTGCCACTGGCATTCTGAATATTGGTCAAATCAAAATCGGTCCGATAGGCTAAGCCCATCAGTTCTTCCTCACCGTTCGGATAGTCAAACATGATGTCAATCGTTCGCTTAGAATAGTGCGCACGGTCTTCTTCTGGCACGTCCAGTTCGTGAATCAAATCCTTAGGCAAGCCAATCACCTCCTCTAGGAACTCGTGTTGCAACTGGCGCATTTTTTCAAAATTCTCTTCCCAATCATCTGGCCGCACAAAATACTCAATCTCCATCTGGCTACATTCGCGATCGCGCAAGATGAAATCGCGCGGCGAAATTTCATTACGAAACGCTTTGCCCTGCTGTGCAATACCAAACGGCAAATCCGGATAAATCGTATCGACCACATTTTTGTAATTGGTAAAAATTCCCTGCGCGGTCTCCGGCCTGAGATAAGCAATCGACGAATCGTCAGTAATCGGCCCCACATGGGTCTGGAACATCATGTTAAATTTGCGAATTTCGCCCCAATTCTGCTTGCCACAAGTCGGACATTTTGGGTTAGCAGCAAGAAATTCTGTCGTCGTAATACTCTCGGTCGCCCCATCAATCAACTTATCCGCGCGAAAACGTCCGTGACATTCCTTACATTCAACCAACGGATCAGCAAAAGTATCAACATGGCCAGAAGCCTGCCAAGTTTTAGGATTCATAATAATCGCCGCGTCGACACCGTACATGTCGTCGCGTTTATCCACCCAATAATTCCACCAAAGATTCATCATATTACGCTTGAGCATAACGCCCAGTGGACCAAAATCCCAAGTACCAGCCATACCACCATACACGTCCGACCCCGGAAAAATAAACCCTCGCCTTTTACATAAACTTACAATGTCATCTAATTTACTCATATTACTATCATATCACAGATGAGCGTTTTATGATACAATGAGAAAAAGGAGGTTCATGTTTGGAGATGGTTATGATGGCGAAAGGTTTGGTGAGCGCGAGAAAGAAAGTCGGAGCGAATATTACGATATTTGGCGGCAAGGGATGGTAGAAGCCGATGATGTACCGGATTTTATGGGTGACGAAACCGCCGAAAGCGCGGAGCGCAAGCGCCGACGCAAGGCAGAAAATGACCTAGAAGACAGTAGCGAGTCCAGTGATGAAATGACAGAATCGGACAGTTTTAGCGAACGTGAAGCAACCGAGCCAGACACTACGACCGTCGCTTATAAACCGCCGATTGCGCAGGTCAACAATATTGAACATCCGGGCGAGTTACAGAATCCGGCCGACGCCAATAGCCTAGAGAACGCCGGCAAAATGGTCAATTATGGCCTCGATACGGCAAGTCGAATTTATGGACTGAACGAGGTTTTTCGTGTGCTAGAGACTTTGGACGAAACTGGCCGCGACGCGGATAATCCGATTGGGACTTTTTATGAACGTTTGGCGCGGACACCAGAACAGCGTGCTAATTTATATCGCGAAATTCAACGCGACACGATTCTGATTTCTAACGGTGGTGAAGTTGAGCATGAAATGAATATCTTGGTGGGGCTTGATGATCAAAATAATTTTTACGACCGAACCATGGAAGCTGGTAACACCCAATCCATAGAAGATGAGCAGCAGAACCAAAAATCCGTTATCGCAATTCAGGCGATGAAAAATTTACTCAAAGCCCTTGAAACTGGCGCGGATTTTGCTGGACTACGCAAACGTGCTGAGGCAGCCAATATGACACCAATTGATTATCTGCTCCGCGAAGAATATAATCCAACTCTAACTTATTTTCTCAATCAAGCCACTGGCGAGTTGAGCGGTAACGTAGAAGAAATCACCCAGACTTTAGCTAATGAGGAAGTACGCCGTGCCGATGAAGAGGCAGCTGCCGCCATCACCAAAGTAGCCGAACCAGAACAAGTTGACCAAGAGACTTTTGCGAACGTCCACGAAAAAATCGCTGACAACATTCTCAAAGGCGAAAACCCAAGCGACGAAGAAGTGACAAAGATTTTTCAAGATGAAGAAGTGGCGTGATTTTTGGAGAAATTAATCTTTAAGTCTGTTTTGCGGCGCAGGAGTCATTTTCATCTCAAGCATTATGATTGTGCGGCGCTTGGTCAGGGTCGGGAAAAATTTTCTCATGAGCAACTTCGTCGGGAAGGTAACTTTTGTTGAGGTGGAAGCCAGCTTCCCATTTTTGCCCTTTGCCAAAGCCGAGGTCTTTCATCAATTTAGTCGGCGCGTTGCGTAGCCAAGTTGGTACCGGGCAACCCATACTTTTGTGTGCGACGGCCTGCGCTTTAGCCCAACCGTTATAGGAGTCACGATTTTTCTTAGCTTTTGCCAGTACAGTCGCCACGTGACTCAACACGATGCCGCCCTCAGGCATACCGATTCGCTCAATTGCCTGAAACGCCGAAACAGCCAGATTAAGAGCGCCATTCCCTGCCAGCCCGATGTCTTCGCTGGCAAAAATAATCATCCGCCGCGCGATAAACTTAGGGTCTTCACCCGATTCAACCATGCGCGCGAGATAGTAAAGCGTCGCGTCAACATCCGAGCCGCGCATTGATTTGATAAAAGCCGAAATGTTGTCGTAATGATAATCGCCCGATTTGTCATAAAGTGGCATTTTGCGGCCAGCTGCCGTCTCTACCACTTGTTTATCAACTTTTTTAGCCAGGCTAAGCGCGAGCTCCAAATCACCTAGCGCCGAACGCGCATCGCCGCCCGAAAGTTCTGCGATATAATCAATAGCTTCTGGAGTTACACGTTTTTCAGCGTTCTCAGCCTTGATGGCACGCTCTAGAACTTGGATGATGTCAGATTTTTTCAATGGCGAAATCACCACCACGCGCGAACGCGAAATCAGTGGCGAAATTACTTCAAAACTTGGATTCTCGGTAGTTGCGCCGATCAAAATAATCAGGCCAGATTCTACATGCGGCAGCAAAGTGTCCTGCTGAGCCTTGTTAAAACGGTGAATTTCATCGATAAAAAGGACGGTGCGCGTCTTCAAATTCCAGTTCACTCGTGCACGCTCGACGACTTGCTCGATGTCTTTTTTGCCGGAAGTCACCGCCGAAAGTTCGACAAAATCCGCCTGATATTCGCGCGCCAAAATCCGCGCCAAAGTTGTTTTACCAGTTCCTGGAGGACCCCAGAAAATCAAGTTAACCGGCTCACCGCGTTTCACAACTTCGGTTAAAATTTTACCCTCGCCAATCACAGCGGTCTGACCAACCACTTCATCAAGAGTTTGAGGACGCATACGCTCCGCAAGAGGAACACGATTCATGCACTAATTATAACATAAATGAGGTGGGAAGTATACTCTATGAAGAATTATGATAGCAGTCTCATCCAATAACCCACTTAGACCAAAATCAAGTTTTGATTGTACTGATAATTAAGCGCAGTTCTTATTTTCTAGAATAAGAAAAGCTTAAGCGAAGTCCATACTTTTGAGACTAAAGACTTGGCCTAAGCGGCCTGGAGCGGTCTCAAAAAAGTATGGACGAGCGCTTCTACTCCTGCAAACAGCGGAGAGAGTAACCGTTGTAACGAGCGCGTGGTTCAAGCGATAAAGATGTTGATCCAGCACCAAGTGCAACAAAGTAAGCGCTATCATCAGTGCTATTACGAGACCAGTAATATCCATTAATTCCTGCGATTCTCAAGAAACCGTTGCCCATGTTGATGTGGCCGCTGCGCACGAAAATAGTAAAAATATGTTCCAAGAATGCTAAAAACAATCCAAAATACGTCAAAATTGTAAATTTCTAAACCTCGAAAAAATCAAAATTTGTAATTTGTATTTTTCGTCCGACCTCTGTTATTCATTACTTACAAACCTCGAAAAATTGAATTTTTCGAGGTTTACGGCGCATCGTTTTTAGGTTGTTATTTGTAGCGTGCTAGGTGAGAAAAAAACGATTTTTATCACCTAACAATTCGTAAATAACAGGAGTGAAGCGGAAAAACTAGGTGATAAATTTTTAATTTTTCTCACCTAGAAAGTTATGAAAAATCCATAATTTTAACATATTTTTGGCAAGATTTAGGTGTAATTTTTGTAAGCTTAATTGTTTTGTGCGCAGCGGCAGCATCGCATTAGACTTTGGTTATCTAAAGCGAGCCGCATTTTATGGATATTATTGGTCAAGTGGTCGAAATGATTCAACTCTTGCATATATTCTTCATCTTACTGATACAAACAATTGGCCAACTGGCGGTCCAGATAATCGTTTCTACGGTTTCTCTCTCCGCTGTTTGCAGGAGTATGGAAAATCGTGCGCAGCGGCAACATTTTGACGTCAGGTGGCTTTTTAAGAAATGTAGGCGTCTCAGGGCTCTATGTATCGCATAGTGGTGACGCATCTACCAATGTTTGGTATCTCGCGCTTCATTCTGATGTGGTCCGTTCGTCTGATGGTCCAGGCAGTCGTTTCACCGGTTTCTCTCTCCGCTGTTTGCAGGAGTAAAAAGCAAGTAACGAAAAACGTTCTCGCGCGTATCTCGCTAAGCCCAGCCCTTTTACGCGACTATTGCTTTCGCAAGTGTTTTTCCCAAATATTACGAATAATATTGAGCGAAAGCGTCGACAGCAAGAAGCCGATGACCGGAACAATTGAGGTTAGCCAGACTTCGTTAAATTCTTTCACAAGGAAGGAATAGATGACGACTACGATATAAGTGAGGATTGCTATGCAAATTTTGCGCGTCCAACTGGTTTCCCAGGCTTTATCAAGTTCGACTTTTGAGTTGCGTTTTTCTATTTCGTTGATGCGGTTTTCTAATTTTTCCATTTTAATCTCCTTTTTACTATTATACTTTACTTGGGGCGATTGAGATAAAAAGTCTCCCCTCGGCGAGGTTCGTGGTATAATCAGGGTATGAATATGGAGGTAAGTGGGGTGCTGGTGGCAGCACACGAGTTGAAGGCGCCGCTGAGTTTAGTGCGACAGTTGGCGTTGACGGCGAATTTGGTTGACTCCGAAACAGAAAAGTCTCGTTTGACATCCAGAATCGTAGATGTGTCGGAGCGCGCGCTTCGTCAAGTCAATGACTTGACGAAGCTGGCCCGACTCGAAGATGGTTTGTTCGAGATGGCCCCAGTGAGCGTACGCGGAATTTGCGAAGAGGTCCTGCACGAAGTCGGGCCGCTCTTCGCAGAAGAGCAGCGCGCTCTCGACGCTATCTACGCTAATCGGTCGCGGCTCGCCGTGGCGAACCGCGACCTGCTTTTTTCGGTGGTTTATAATTTTTGCACGAACGCTTTACATTACGCTGACGACAGCCTGAACAGTCGTTTAACAGTGCGCGACCACCGCGGCCAAGTGCGCATCGCGGTGCGCGACTATGGCCCAGCGCTCCCGACGCCGATTTGGCAGGCTTTGAACCAAGACGGCACGATGCAACCCACCAATATTTCGATGCGTCCAGGTAGCTCCGGCCTAGGTCTCTATATCGCTGCGCGTTTTGCGCATTTTATGCACGCCAAGCTAGGTGCGACCAGACACAGCGACGGCACGAGTTTTTTCATCGATTTACCAGTTTCGCGACAGTTGGAGCTAAAATTATGAAAGAAAATTCCACACGTGATGGTGCAGATTCTTTGCGGCCGATTTTTATCGTAGACGACGACCCGTTGATTGCGGATTGCTTGAAATTGGCCGCCTTACAAGGGTTAAAAAAGATTTTTGCTTACCAAGATTCAACTCATTTTGCTAGTGAAAAGCCAGCTCCGTTTACCTACCAATCCTCACCTTCATCAACTGCTCAACCTGGTCAGGAGCCTACACGCGCCACAAGCCCAGATGAGCTTCAGAGTTCAAAAACCTCACTTCAACCTACCGCACCACAGCAATTAGACATCGCTAGCTCCACACGATTACCCGAAATCAAAATTTTTGCGGATGCGGTGGCGGCGTCGATGGCGACTGAGACGCAGGTTCCGGCACTGATTCTGCTTGACGTATTACTAACTGGACCGAATGGTTTTACCTTGCTAAACGAACTCGCTTCTTATCCTGAAACCATGAATATCCCCATCGTGCTGGTGAGTTCGCTCGACCTCAGTAAATTTCCGCTCGCGCATTATAATATTGTGCGGATTTTGTCTAAAGAAACTATGTTACCGACCGACATCGCCGACGTCGTGGAGAAATATTATGCCTAACGATCTGCGTACCCCGGCTATCGTGCTGCGCCGCACCAATTATGGCGAAACCGACCGCATCCTGAACCTCCTCACGCCGCATGGCAAAATCGCCGTCATCGCGCGTGGTGTCCGCAAGGAAAAGTCGCGTCTGGCTGGCGGCATCGAACTTTTTTCGGTATCGGACGTAGTGATTCACCAAGGACGCTCTGATCTCGGCATTCTGACTAGTGCGCGCATGCAGAATTTCTATGGTAACATTATGACAGATTTTGATCGCCTAGAACTGGCTGGAGATTTGCTAAAAAAGCTCGACCGCGTGGCCGAGCAGGTTGAAAATCCCGAACTTTTTGACCTGCTGGTCGAAGTTTTGAGCGGCCTCAACCAACATTACGACACCGACGTCACGCGCAGTTGGTTCAATCTCAATCTCGCGCGAGCTTCGGGTGAAGAAATCAATCTCTATACCGACCTGAGCGGCGAGAAACTTTCGCCTGATTTGACTTATTCGTGGAATCCTTACGAAAAATCCCTAGAGACCACTCCTGGCGGCCAGATTGGCGCGCGCGAAATCAAACTAGCTCGCGTAATGCTAGTTAGCAAACTGCGTACAGTGGTAGGGATTGACGACGTTGCCACGATTTTGCCGCGTTTATCAGCTATCGTCCAAACTTACAAGTAGCCTTTGGTTTTGCTACGTTTGTCCGTATCGTGCAGACCTATAAATAGCCTTTAATTTAACAAGTCCCCGTAGTTACTACGGGGACTCTTGGTGTTCCTAGGAACACTTTTTGACCAGTCTGCTCTACAACTTTTACACTTTGTAATTCCCTGATTCAAACCCTGTAACTTCCCACTCTACGTGAGACTGAGTCCTTGGCTAAATCCCAAAACCTCCTTCCACAACCAAATTGTTCTGGATGAGCATGATGATTTTACTATGATCTTCCGTGCCAATCGCGGTAACAGCCACATGCTGAATAGCGTAGTCGATTCCGGGCAGCGGAATTTTATAAATCGTCGGTGTAGTGGCCGGCATATTAGCATAGAGCCGCCGATAGAAGTCCCTCATCATCTCCGGCACACCTTCTAATTCGCGCTCAATAATCTGAGCCGAGGTCGTCATATATTGACGATACAAATCCGCGTTCGGCCAACCTGGTAGCGAAACAATTGAGCTAGTCGTATCGCCCAACATTTTTGCAGTAACTTCGTCACGATCCATCAATTCGCCGTCCTCGCAGCCCTCAAAATGAATATTGGCACGTTTGGCCTCAGGCGGATATTCCGCCCCCTCTTTACCATCGTACAGACTAAACCGAATCCTGCGCCGTTTTGCCGCAGCGAGATAGGGTTCACCGTTTTTTAGCACGAAACTATCATACGGATATTCATTTACCATCTCGATCATATCATCCATCTCTTCAAACAAGAAAAGTAAAGTTGGATAGTCGCCCTTCATGAACACGGCGCCGCCATGAAAAATCGGCATATCATCAAGTGGTTGATCCGGAGTTATGGCAAGATGTGTAAAAGCACGAATATTCACGTTCCGAAGCATCACAATTCGGTCATAAGAGAACTGCTCGTTCGCTTCACCATCGAGACTGGCGGTAAAATTCCGCTGCCAGAGCTCGGCGCACCTCTCGTGCTCGGATTGATTCTGGGCCTTGAGGTAGCCATACATGATGACTGGATGTTCTTTGCTGGCTGAAATCTGTTTTCTTTTGGACAATTTTGTTCCCTCCTTATCAAATTTGTTCCTCTCTTGCCTAACAGACCAAAAACTTAAATAGCTACGCGCAAAATTGCTTTTGCGCATCACAAACCGTCCTACAAAGTAGGCTCTACTACCATTGTATCATACTTATTGCAAAAAGTCAATAGTTTTAGCACATTTTGCCGGATTTTGAGCAATTTGGGTCGGGAAAATCGGATTATTCTACGTAATTTCGAAAGAAACCCCAGCTCTTAATCTCCGCACCCCTACTCCATAAACGCGCCCGATTGGCGATCCCAGAGGTGTTTATAGACGCCGTTCGGTTTTTCTAGTAGCTCTTCGTGTTTGCCCTGCTCGACAATTTTGCCATCTTCTAGCACGACGATACGGTCGAGACTTGCCACGGTCGACAAACGGTGCGCAATGACGATACTGGTTCTGCCCTGCATTAGCTTCTCTAGCGCTTCCTGAATCAGGGCTTCGCTCTCCGAATCAAGCGCCGAGGTGGCTTCGTCAAGCACCAGAATTGGCGCATCTTTCAGAATGGCACGCGCAATCGCCACGCGCTGACGTTGACCGCCGGAGAGTTTAACGCCGCGCTCACCTACTAGAGTTTCGTAACCATCTGGCAAATCGCGGATAAACTCGTCGGCATTAGCTTGCTTGGCCGCCCAAGCGATTTCTTCGGGAGTCGCGTCGAGTTTGCCATAGGCAATGTTCTCGGCAATCGAACGATGGAAGAGTGATGTTTCTTGTGGAACGTAAGCGATGGCTTCGCGCAGCGATTTCTGGGTGACATATTTAATATTCTGATCCGAAATATCAATCTCGCCAGCGTTCACATCGGCGAACCGCATCAAAAGTTTGGTCAGCGTGGTTTTACCAGAACCAGAAATCCCGACTAAACCAATGCGCTCACCAGGTTTCACATCGAGGTTAAAATGGGTGAAAATCGCTTCTTTAGCATCCTGATGCTGGAAGGACATATTGCGAAATTTCACGCTAGATTGTTCAAGCACCAAATCTTTAGCCCCTGGCTCATCCACCACGTCGTCTGGCGTATCGAGAATGATGGTCATTTCGTGCGCGTCACCAAACACGCGGTTCACTTGCTTAAACATGCTGTTAAAACTCCACAGTTCACCCATAATTGACTGTGAATAATTTACAATCAAAATCAGTGTTGCCACCGAAATTCCCAGCCAATCGCGCCCATACACCAAAAACACTAGAATCATCGCATTAATTGCCACCTGTACGACACCAAACTTAATATCACGATTAATGGTTGCATTGGCAAGATTCATACTGGTGTCTAAATAAAGGTTGGTAAATTTAGTAAACCGTTGATACTCGTGTGGTTCGTGCGCATAAGATTTAACCGAGATAATATTAGTGATCGAATCTGCTAGCTGGCCGGTCATCTTGGTTTCACTCTCGGCTTCTAGATCGTTAAGATGAGAAATTTTCTTAAACGACAATCCTGAAATCGTCGCATAGAGCACGACCAGCAGCACAATACCGAACGCGAACCACGGCACTTGCGGCGCCAGAACAATTACCACCATAATAATATACGTGAAGACCGGCAAAAGGTCCCAAATCACCACATCCGCCAAACGCTCAAACGCCCAAGCAAACTTATTTGCCTGCGAAACTAGTGAGCCAGAAAACCGATTGCTATGAAACTGCATCGATTGAGCCGAAATCGTCTCAAAACATTTGTTAGCAATATCACGAATCGCGAGAAGTTCCATTTTCCAGCACCAGTAGAGCCGAAATTCTTCAAGCACTAACTTAGAAACTGTATAAACCAGCAAAAAGCCAATAATTTCCCAGGCTGAAGTTGCGATAATTTCGTCCGCAGTGAGACCTTGAGAAACTTTATCAATCAAGTCCGCAAAAATCACTGGTCCGAGCACTGCCCTTACATAGACCACAATCGGCGTGACAACAATACACCCCAGCGAATACCATTTGTAACGCATGATTTCCTGCCAATAATAGTGCATCGTGCGCTTGGCGGTGCTACGCTTAGCCTTAGGATCTTCGACTTTTTTGGTTATGGTTTCTGACATACATAATAATTATATTATTTTTGAAACCTAAAAACAAGTTAAAAATCACGCTTTTCCCACTTTTACCACGTCAAGAATCTGCCTCGCGCGGCAAGTTCGGTAACGCAATGTCATGTTGCGGCGTAGGGCTCTGGCGCAAGGTTGCGATGCGAGTTTGTGACGCGAAAAACTCCGACTTGTTACTGCCGGAGTTTTGCAATAGAGCAATAGATTTCTAAGATGTGATTTCGGTAATTGTGGGTCTAATCATTTTGCTGGCAAATCAAGTTTCGGCGCTAGTCGACTTTTTAGTTTCGGCGTTAGCTGATTTTGACGGCTCGGTTTCGGTTGGTTTAATCCACTTTATTTCGCAAATAAAGGTCACGATAATCAAGATAATGAAACTAACCACAAAAAACCTGATTAACATGTCCAGTTTAGTATTACCGAAGAAACCATCCCCCTCAAACACGACATAATAATCCGTATTCGTGGCGGTAAATTTGACCTGATAATGCACGATTTTGGCAGTATCGGCGGTAATAATCAAGCCTTGGGGAATTTCCCCGGCGAGTTGCTGTGCCAAAAAGTTCTCAGCAATATCGAACGTTTCGAGCTCCTCGGTAAAACTGTCACGTCTCAGGTCGATTCCCTCGCGAGCGGCATGCAAGTCAATTTGGCCAACCATCGTGCGCGACTCCAAGGCACTACGCCAAGTCTGATGACGCACCATGTCTTGGCTATAGAGACCGTAATCTTTCATATGAAGTTCCAGAAAACTTACAATTTCCTCCAGATCATCATTGCTGTACAAATCAAGTTGTTCTAACTTTTCTTCGTCATCCTCAACACACGTCCGCATGTACTGCAGCAAGACGTTCCGATATCGGTTACGGTTTACCAGAAAGGCCTGCAGCGATTGCTCATCCTCGCTCGACAGTTGTTCAGGATACATGACGCATAAACTATCATTGGTATGGCCTTTGGGCAGAGAAACCCAGAGATCCAGCACGAACCCCTCGTCTAAGCCAAGCGGACTAGACTGGGTATAAGAAAAATTCTTGCCACCCACAGCGTCTTTTGGATGTTTACGACCAAACGCTCCCACCGGTGTAACCTGCAGATAACTGGGAAACTCAGAATAGACGCTGGTGTTAAACGAAGCATCTTCACGGTCAATATCTGATCCTGCCGTGGTACCCATAGTTTCGAATAGGTCATCAGCACGATAGTCGTTATTCTGCAAAAGTTCGTAATCTGCCAAGAGAAAAATCGCTAGCCCCAACAACACGCAAGCCATCATCACGGCCACTCCGGACATTTTGAGCAGCCCAAAGCCAAAATTCTTGATAGTCTTGCCGGTGAGCAATAATTTGCGGTGTTTCTCGCGAAACCGCTGCGCTCGGTACGCCCATTTATGCCGTTCCGGATAGAGCGGATGCTCAGGCTCGTCATCACAAACTAACTCTCCGCTACAACATATGTTAATAACTTTAGCAGCTGCTTCGCCGTCGATAACATAGGCAAAATCGCAGCCGTCATTGTCATCTTCGTCCACTACAATGACCTTGGCCAACTTCTCATCTTTAGTAGACGCGTCTTCGTTAGAATTATCAGGTTGAGAAGTAGATGTGGACACTGACGAATTAGCCTGCGATTGCTTAGCTCCCGGTGACACGCGTAACACTTGCGACATCTGCAATGCATGAAGCGTACGAGAGTCCTGCGAGCCGTTCGCCTGTTGCGAGGCAGATGACTGAGGCATAAAAACTTTTAGCTCTTTTTGTGACTCGCTAGTAAGTTTTGTTCCGTCAGCAACGCTGACGGATTTTACTGATTCCGTGGGATCAGTAGTCTCTCTGGCGGTTTTTACCGCGGCATTGATGGCGGAACTGCTGATTTTCGCTACTTGGTGCACAATATGCGCAGCCGTTTCGCCAACGGTTTTCTTATTTTGGTTCATTATTCCCTCCTTCTTGAGCGAGATACGATTTGGCAGTCAATTCGGCTGATAGTATTTTTGCTGGTAATAATTTTACCGGTGGCAATTTTATTGATAGTAATTTTGCCGATGATAATTTTACTGGCGGTAATTTTGTACAAAAATAAAAATCTATCGTTTCTACAAATTAAACAGCCAAAATCGCCCTCCTCAATTTTATGCTTACATTATAGCATGGTTTGTGAGTTTTTGCAATAGTTTTAGCATGGTTCTGGAGTGGGTTTTGGTATGGTTTTTAACAACAGATGGTTTTTGACGTGATTTTTGTGTGGTTTTTGCGTGCGTTCCGCAGCATAGCTTTTGACAACAAAACCCCCTCTACGTCTGAGGGGATTCTGCGACCTGTTAGCCGATTTTCTCAATCTGGATGAGAGAATACTTCTGGCGGTGACCAGTTTCCTTGTGCACACGCTTCTTACTGTGATAGCGAATGACGCGAATCTTGTCGCCTTTAACTAGTTCCTCGACAACTTTCGCTTTCACTTTTACGCCTGCGACCTCAGGGGTTCCAACCTGAACGTTGTCGCCGTCAATTACAAGTAAAGCACCAGTTTCGAGATCTTTGGTTCCTGCCGGGAGGAGGTCCACCCGTAGGGTCTCTTGCTCTTCGACGAGATATTGCTTGCCGCCGATGAGTACAACTGCTTTCTTCATATGATTCCCTTAAATATTAATTCTTCGGCTATTTTAGCACAGTTTTGCCTTGATGACAAGGGGGAAAATGGGAATTTTCGTGCGCAGCGGTGTCGTGAATACTGGTGGCGGATTCCTGAAATATGTTTATGTTGGAGATTACATGTCTAGTGCCGGTGATGGTGGCGAAGGTAATTATAGATTAGATTTTAATGTTGCGAACGTTACCCCATCAAACGGTCCGACTCATCGTTCCGTCGGTTTCTCTCTCCGCTGTTTGCAGGAGTAAAGCGCTTGTTCGTATTTTCTAGGCTCCCCACTCGCGCGCCCATAAACTTCGCTTCACTCAGAATTCTGGGCGTCGTCTCGGAATAGAAAAATACTAGTATTTTTCTATTCTCTCGAACTCCTACAGAATACACAGGGCGCTCATTCTGCAAGGTGTGCTACGCCTTGCTTTTAGTCGCTAGAAAATACGAACTACGCTTGGTGTTTTAGAATCCTCAAAAAAGTATGGGCTTCGCTTAAGCTTTTCTTATTCTAGAAAATAAGAACTGTGCTCGGTGTTTTAACATTCTTTAAAAATATAGATCTCACTCAAGCGATTTATCTCCAAAAAAACAAATTATACTTAAATAAGATTACTGCCTAAAATCGATGATTTTAGGCAGTAATCTTTTACTGTTACCTCTGTTATTTCCTATTTGCTAGTGGATAAAAATAGTGATTTTAGACAGTAACATTTGTTACTAGCGAGCAAGGCAACGAACTGACAGACCGATAGATCGATAGAGATTCTGAACCCCTCCAGTTGAGCTAATGTTTGTTTCGTTAAAACTTAATACGTACCTAACCCTGTTACCTCCTGAAGTGGCTGCCGCATAACCCCCACCACTCCCAGCACGTTGTAGAATATTCACTGTTGGGCTATAAATTACTCCACTACGCACAAAATAAAGTGGTTTAGTCGCAATGTTAAACTGATTGTCTACAATATTATACACAACTTCCTCTCCATTAGCAGCGGTAGTGGTAGTAAATTGCTCTGCATAGTTTCTAAGTGTGGTTGCACCGGCTTGAGTTATACCTTCATTAATTTCAGTAGAAGTAGCAACCGTCTTCGTAACTCCATAGGCATTTAATAAGTTAAAGAAAGTGCCATTATCGCTATTCAGCGTGCCATTTGCGATGGATTCATATTGGTCTCCGGTACCATTTCCAGCTCGTGGCAACATCCAGTTTTTTGGACAAATACTACTAGAAGCGTTTGCAAAGAGTGTGGCTTTCCCAGTACCAGCCGTTACCGCATTATATTGATAATAATTACCAATCAGATAGTGCGCGTCATATTCTGTCTTTGTGGAGTTAATTCCTACTATTCCATTATAACTGTATGGATACCGACCAGAATTAATGTCCAGTTCGTTCCCTGCGATCAGTTCGATATTATCTTCTTTAGCAACATAAGTTGGGATCATATTTTGCGTGCTGAAGAAGCCTTCCCCTGAACAATTCTCATATAATTGTTCATTAGAGTAACTCGAAACCGTCTCATTGTAAAATTTGGCGTTTTGACATGAGCGTGCCAATAGTGGAGTTGCTAATACAGTATCTTTCCACATACCCCACGAGTACTGATAGTTGGTATTCGTAGGGTCGGCTTCCATGGTAGGTGAGTTACTAGTGAATTCCGGGGATAATCGATACGAACCGTCGGCGTTCTGTTCAGTACTAGTAATATTGTCAATCCTTGTGCTACTCTCCGGTGTCCAATCACTTGTCACATCCGTATCGGCTGGCGTTAAGGTTTTGTCGGTGGAGAGA
>CAYNHE010000027.1:0-16239 GCA_964397215.1 uncultured Candidatus Saccharibacteria bacterium | reverse complement strand
ACCCACAAAAAGTTTTCAAAGGCAAAAAGATGCCAGGCCGCATGGGCCACGATCAAGTCACAGTGAAGAACCTCACGGTGGCTTACGTTGATGCCGAGAATGGTCTAATCGGACTTAAGGGCGCAGTCCCAGGTTCTAAGAAAAGCATCGTTACCGTAAGGGGAAAGGAGTAATATGGCAGATTTGAACAAAGATATCTTTGGGCTGACCGTCGACAATCACGAACTCCTGAAGTCCGCTTACGATGCCTACTTAGCCAACTCCAGAAGTTCACACGCCAAGACTTTGAAGCGCGGTGAAGTTCGCGGTGGCGGCAAGAAGCCATGGAAACAGAAAGGTACCGGTCGCGCACGTTTTGGTTCGACTCGTAACCCAATCTGGCGTCATGGTGGCGTTGCCTTTGGTCGTACTGGCGAAGAAAACTTCACCAAGAAAATCAGCAAGAACGCCAAGAAAATCGCTATTCGCCAGGCTCTCAGCCTCAAGAATAACGACAAGGCCGTTATTGTCAGCGAGATTAAAACCAACGGTAAAACCAAGGAGATTTCTAACCTCCTGAAGAACCTCAAGGTAGCTGACCAGAACGTTCTGATGGTTGTCAGCGAAAAATCCCCAGAGGTGCTACGCGCTACTAGCAATATCGCTAATCTCAAACTAGTTCGTGCCACTTATCTCAATGTCTTCGACATTTTGAACGCGGACGCAATCATCTTTAGCGAAACCGCACTAAAAGACACCGAGAACTGGTTACTCGACAAGGAGGTCAAGAATGCGTAGTATTCAATATATCCCAAGAGCCACCGAAAAAGCCTACGGTCTCGAAGGTCAACACGTTTACGTTTTCTTCGTACCAATGAACGCTTCTAAGCAAGAAGTTGCTAAGCAGATTGCGGCGGAGTTTAAAGTTACCGTGCTCGACGTTAAAACAGTCATTCGCAAGGGCAAACCAACTCGTTTCTCTCGTGGTAAGCACGCTTATCCTGGCATTACCAATCGTCAAGACAAGAAAGTCGCCTACGTGACCGTTAAAGACACTGACAAGATTCCAGTATTCCAAGAAGAGACTAAAGCCGAAGACAAGAAAACTGAGGCTAAAGAAGACAAAAAAGACAGCAAGGCCGACAAAAAGCCTCGCGCCAAGAAAGTTAAAGAAGAGAAGAAGGAGCAGTAATGAGTATCAAAGCATATCGTCCAACTACTCCAGCTCAGAGGCAGAAGACTACCCAGGATTTTGATCAAATCACGACCAAAAAGCCAATGAAGTCGCTGCTCGCTAGCAAAAAGCAGGGTGCCGGTCGCAACAACGCTGGTCGCATTACCGTCCGTCATCGTGGCGGCGGCGTCAAGCGTCACTACCGCATGGTGACTTTTGACCTACCTACTGGCAAATACGAAATCTGCGAGATCGAATACGATCCAAACCGCAGCGCTCGTATCGCTAGAGTAAAAGATGCTAACAATAATTATTATTACGTCATTGCTGACGCCAACATGAAAAAGGGTGCATCTTTTGAAACTGGCGAAACCGCCGAGGTCAAAACTAGCAACCGTCTCACTCTTGAGCAAATCCCAGTTGGTACGTTTATCTATAACATCGAGTTAACTCCAGGCCGTGGCGCGCAAATGGTTCGCTCTGCCGGAGCCAAGGCTCAATTAATGGCTAAAGAAGATGGTTACGCCACTATCAAGTTACCATCCGGCGAAATGCGCAAAGTTCTTGTCAACTGCGAAGCCACTATCGGCACCGTTGGCAACGAACAGCATCAGAACATCAAAATCGGTTCTGCTGGTCGCCGTCGTCGCAAAGGCATCCGTCCAACCGTTCGTGGTGTCGTAATGAACGCAACCGACCACCCACATGGTGGTGGTGACGGTGGTCGCCACGGTACAGGTAAAGCACCTCGTACCCCATGGGGACAACTCACCCTCGGTTATCGGACTCGTCATAATAAGAAGACTAATAAATATATCGTGCGCAGTCGCCACGAAGGAAAGAGGAAATAATGTCGAGGAGTATGAAGAAGGGTCCATTTGTGGACTACAAACTCGCGAAAAAGATTGCCGCTCTTTCAAGCGAAGATCGCACCGTAATCAAGACTTGGGCAAGACAGTCAACGATTTCACCAGAAATGGTTGGTCGTACTATTGCTGTACATAACGGCAAAGTCCACGTTCCGGTATTCGTGAGCGAAAACATGGTTGGTCACAAACTCGGAGAGTTTGCTCCAACTCGTAAATTTAAGCGCCACGGTGGCAAAAAAGCCGCCGAAGCAGCGAAAGGTGGTAAATAATGGCTAAGTTTGTAAAAATCGAGGCTACTGACCGCACACATTTCGCTAAGGCCTACGAAAAAGGTATCGATTCACAACCTCGTAAAACACGCGTTTGCGCCGATTTGGTACGCGATCGCTATGTAGCCGACGCCGTAGTAATCCTTGAGAACACTCCACGCCGTGCTGCTCGCGCTGTTCAGAAGGCTATCGAAAGCGCTGCCGCCAACCTGATCAATAATAGTGGTGTCAGCATCGATCCTAAGACTATCCGAATTGCTAGAATTAGCGTCACTGCCGGTACTCGTATGCGCAGATATGTTCCAGCATCTCGTGGTCGTGCCTTACCTTTCGAAAAGATTAGTAGCAATATTTTCGTCGAAGTAGCCGGAGAAGAAAAAGCCGGTAAAACCAATAATAAAGAAGAGGAGAAGAAGTAATGGGGCAAAAAGTCAACCCAGTTTCATATCGCCTCCAGATCAGCAAGGATTGGTCTTCTAAGTGGTTTACCCGGAAGAGCGATTTCCGCAACTGGCTAGTCGAAGATGTGAAAATCAGGGAATGCATCGAGAAGCGCTTCAGCAGTCGCCCAACGATTGCACGTATCGACATCGAGCGTAGCGCCAATCTCACCACGATTACGATTCTGACCGCCAAAGCTGGTGCCGTCATCGGTAAGCAAGGTGCAGGTATCAACGAACTCAAGAAAGAACTTGAGAAAATCACCAGCGGCCCAATCAGAATCAACGTCGAAGAAGTTAAAAAACCAGAACTTTCTGCCAAACTGGTTGCCGAAAACATCGGCTTCCAACTCGGCAAGCGCATGAACTTCCGTCGCGCCGTCAAAATGGCTACCCAGTCCACTATGAATGCTGGCGCTAAGGGTATCCGCGTCGAAGTCAGCGGCCGTTTGAACGGTGCCGAGATGAGCCGTAGAGAGAAGTTTATTGAGGGCTCAGTTCCTCTACACACTCTCCGCGCCGATGTAGATTTCTACGTTTGCCACGCTAAGACTGTAGCTGGTATCGTTGGTGTAAAGGTCTGGATCTATAAGGGGGAGAAATAATATGGCAATTTTAGTACCACGAAGAGATGCACACCGCAAAGTGCGCAAAGGCAAGAACGAAGGCACCGCTTCTCGTTGCAACACTGTAGCGTTCGGCGATTGGGGTTTGATGTCGTTAGACAACGAAAGAGTAACTAGCCGCCAAATCGAAGCCGCCCGTCAAGCCATTACCCGTTATGTTAAGCGTGGTGGTAAGATTTGGATTAGAATCTTCCCACACACTCCAGTCACCAAGAAACCTCTTGATGTCAAAATGGGTAGCGGTAAAGGCGAACCACAGTTCTACGTAGCCAAGGTTAAAGCCGGCACCGTAATGTTCGAGATTAGCGACGTTACCGAGGAGCAGGCTAAAGAAGCCTTCCGTCTAGCCGGTCACAAGCTACCAGTTCGCACCAAAATTATTAAGAAAGAGGAGTTCTAAGATGGCACAAACTTTGCAAGGTATTGTCAGTTCGGTGAAGCGTGACAAAACAATCACTGTTTCGATTGCCAGCCGTGAAACTCACCCACTATACCGCAAACAATATACTAAAACTCGTAAGTACACTGCTCATGACGAGAATAACGAAGCCGGACTTGGCGACCGCGTCGAAATCGAAGCCTGCCGTCCATATTCCAAGACTAAGTGTTTCAAACTAGTCAAGGTTCTCGAAAAGGCTCACGGTACAATCGAGCTAAAAGAAGGCGTTCTAGGTGAAAAGGTCGAGAGCGACGCCAAAGAAGAGGAGAATAAATAATGATTCAACAGGAAACTAGATTAAAAGTCGCTGACAACAGCGGCGCCAAGGAACTTGGAGTAATCAGGGTCCTTGGTGGGACACGCGCTAGGTATGCTCGCGTTGGCGATATCGTTACCTGCAGCGTAAAAGACGCTAGCCCAACTGGCAACGTCAAGAAAAAGGCCGTCGTTAAGGCCGTCATCGTTCGCACTAGACAACAAATCAGAAGGCCTGATGGTAGCACCATTCGTTTCGACGATAATGCCGCCGTACTAGTTAACGATGACAAGACTCCAAAAGGCACTCGTGTCTTCGGACCGGTTCCACGCGAACTTCGTGACCTCGGATTTAACAAAATTATCAGCTTAGCTCCGGAGGTACTATAATATGGCAAAAATGTTAAAAGTTGGCGATCGCGTTAAAATCATCGCTGGCGATCACAAGGGTGAAGTAGCCAGCATTGTCAAAGTTGACCGTGCAAATCGCAAAGCCTACCTCAAAGACATCGAGGTACGTGAACGTCATATGCGCGCCACTCAATTTAACCCACGTGGTAGCAAGAAAACCGTTCATCTCGCCATTGATATGTCTAACCTTCAAAAGGAGGACAAGTAATGAGTGCAAGACTTAAAGAATTATATAATAGCGAAATTAAAACTAAACTAAAGCAAGAATTGGGCTTGAAGAACATCAATCAAGTTCCAGAACTTGAAAAAATCGTAGTTTCAAGTGGCGTCGGCAAAAAGCGTGAAGACAAGCACTTCACCGAAACTGTAGCGCTAACTATTACTAAGATTACCGGCCAGGCCACCACGAGTCGTCTCGCCAAAAAATCTATTGCTCAGTTCAAAATCCGTAAAGGCATGGGCGCACCAGTTGGTTACCTCACGACTCTACGCAACGATAAAATGTACGAGTTTCTAGATCGTTTCATCAATATCGCTTTACCACACGTACGTGACTTCCACGGCGTTTCACGCAAGAGTTTCGATAAAAACGGCAACTACAGCATTGGCCTCAAAGAACAAACTGTCTTCCCAGAAATCACCTTTGAAGACGCCGCTGTATTGCACGGACTAGAAATCACTTTTATCATTAAGAATGGATCTAAAGAAGGGAGCACCAAGTTGTTAGAAGCATTTGGTATGCCGTTTGAGAAGGAGGCTAAATAAGATGGCTAAGAAATCTGCAGTCCTCCGCGACGAAAAACGGCGCAAAATGTACGAACAGTACAAAGCAAAGCGAGCTCAGTTGAAGGCCGAGGGTGATTTGGAAGGTTTACAGAAGCTTCCACGCAACTCCAGCCCAACTCGTCTCAAAAACCGCGATATGTTGGATGGTCGACCACGTGGTTATATGCGCTACTTCGGTATGAGCCGCATTAACTTCCGCGAAAAGGCTTCTAAGGGTGAAATCCCAGGTGTCACTAAGAGCAGTTGGTAAGAGGAAAGGATAAGATATGTCATTACAATCAACAGATCAAATCGCCGACTTAATCACGCGAATTAGGAACGCAATCCTAGTTGGCAAGAACGAAGTTCGCGTCCCTACCAGCAAACTCAAGGTTGCCGTCACCGAAAGCCTCAAGAACGCTGGCTACATCGATTCTTACGAAATCGAAGAAGCCAAGCCTCGTGGCATCTTGCACGTAGTTATCAACAAGGCTGGCGACGTTGCTCGCATCACCGAGATTACCAAAATTTCTAAACCAGGTCGTCGTGTCTACGTCGGCGCTGGCGAAATCCCAGTAATCAAATCTGGTCGCGGCATCGTTCTCGTCAGCACCAGCAAGGGAATTATGACCGGCAAAGAAGCCAAGAAACAACGTCTTGGTGGCGAAATTCTGGTTAAGGTCTACTAAGCCTATAGCTTACAAAAAAGAGTCACAGAAATGAGGCTCTTTTTTTGTGGAAATAACATATAATTGCTAAATTTACCTAAAATATTCTGGATTTTCAATTTGCATCCGTTCCACCACTTCACCCTCACGATAAACCTTAACTTTATCATCCACTACCTTAATAATCGACGAAGGTCCACCGTCTAGCACACCACCATCCTCGACATAAGTGATATATTTTAGCAATTCTGGTGAAATTTTGCTCGGATCGGTAATGACATGTTGCCCAGAAACATTTGCACTAGTAGCAATTAGCGGACGTCCTACCTCACGGATAATATCACGCATAGTGATATTATCCGGAATACGTATTCCGATGAATTTACTATTACAAGTCACGGCATCCGAAATATTAGCATTTTTACGAAACAAAATCGTAAGTTTACTAGGGAAATATTTACGCACAATTGCAGTTTCCAGAGCATTTAGACTCTGTACATATTGCTTCAGCATCCGAACATCAGAAACTAGTATAATCAACGCCTTTGTATTAGCGCGCTGTTTTGCGGCAAAAACTTGCTGGACAGCTACCGGATTCTCGGCATCAGCCAAAATACCGTACACCGTATCAGTCGGTGCAATCACTAGATTGCCGGCTTTTATTTCTCGAATTATCCGCTTAGTATTCATACTTTAAGTATTCTACCACATTTTTACAAAATTTCAATCGACACTCATATAACTACCCAAGGCAACCCGGCCACAATTATTCTCCAACTGCATTAAAAACCATAATCACATTCTAACTATACCGATTTTACCCAATACTAACACTAGCGATTTTTACCATATTCCGTTCATGCATGTTACAATGGTAATATCAACTTATAAGGTGAGGTGGACACAATGGATTTTACAGGACGCGACTTTCTGCAAATCTTGGATTTTACCCCAGATGAGCTACGTTATATGCTCGAAGTCGCCAAAATTTTTAAAAACTATAAGAAAACTGGCCAGAGTCACAAATATTTTCCAGACAAAAACATCGTGCTACTTTTCGAAAAAACTTCTACACGCACACGCTGTAGTTTCGAAGTAGCTGGTCACGATTTGGGTATGGGTGTGACCTATCTTGACCCGACTGGCTCACAAATGGGCCACAAAGAGTCCATTGCTGATACCGCTCAAGTCCTTGCTAAACTTTATGACGGCATCGAATATCGCGGTTTCGCCCAGAAGACTGTTGATGATCTAGCCAAATACGCCGACGTGCCAGTTTGGAACGGCCTCACCGATTATTGCCACCCTACGCAAGCTTTGGCAGATTTTTTGACTATCGAAGAACATTTTAATGGTCTCGACGGTCTCACGGTCGCCTATCTCGGTGACACTCGCAACAACGTCGCCAATTCGTTAATGGCCATGAGCGCCAAAATGGGCGTTAATTACATCGGTTGCGGTCCAGAAGCTCTTAAACCTGACCCAGAAACCCTGAAAAAATGCCAAGCCGTCGCCAAAGAAACCGGTAGCACCATCACTATTACTTCTGATTTGCAAAGTCTCAAAGACGCAGCTGACGTCGTTTACACTGATGTCTGGCTCTCGATGGGCGAGGACAAGAATAAATGGGGCGAGCGCATCGAACAACTCGAGCCTTATCAAGTCACCATGCAAGTTATGGATTTGGCCAAGCCAACTTCGGTCTTTATGCATCCGTTACCATCCTTCCACGATCTAGAAACTTCAGTCGGACGCGAAGTTCACGAACAATTCGGCCTGAGCGAGCTAGAAGTCACAAACGAAGTTTTCACCTCAGAGCGTTCACTAGTTTTCGAAGAAGCCGAAAACCGCATGCACACTATCAAGACTGTCATTTATTTAACATTAAAAGATAAGGAGCAATAATTATGAAAAATCGAATTTGCAATTTTAGTGAAATCGCCCCACTCAAGAAAGTCCTAATGCATCGACCAGGGAATGAGTTTCTTAATCTCACGCCTGGCTCACTAGAACGACTTCTGTTTGATGATATTCCTTATCTCAAAATCGCTCAGCAAGAACACGATGCGTTTGCTAACGCTCTTCGTGCCGAAGGCGTCGAGGTTATCTATCTCGAAGATCTGATGGCCGAAGCTCTCGATGATGCCGGCAATAGCGTACGCAAAGAATTTCTTCAGCGTTTCATCAACGAAGCCGGTGTTACTTCGCCTAAAGTTGCCAAACACTGTTACAATTTCTTGAACAGCTACAAAGACAACCGCGAAATGATCAAGAAATGTATTACCGGCATCGACATTTCTGAGCTTAAGCGTCTAAACGGTATCTCTGGCTTCTATGCCGCACGAGATACCGGTCGAATGGTAATCGATCCAATTCCTAATCTAATTTTCCAACGCGATCCAATGTCAACCATCGGTTACGGCGCCACCATTCACAAAATGTGGGCAGCTACTCGTACGCGCGAGTCGATTTTTGCCGAATACATCTTTAAACATCATCCATTCTATGAAGGCACCAAACTCTATTACGATCGCACCGAGCCGTATTCACTCGAAGGCGGCGATATTCAAGTGCTTTCTAACGAAGTTATCGCCATTGGCATCTCACAGCGCACTGAACCGGACGCCATCGCAGAGTTTGCTAAGGCCCTCTTCAAAGATAAGAAAAACACCTTTAAATATATCTTGGCCATCGATATTCCAGATGAACGCAGTTTCATGCATCTTGATACCGTTATGACTCAAGTCGACACTAACAAATTTGCCGTTCAAGATGCTATTATGGACATTTCCACAATTTACGAAATCACCAAAGGTCGTGGCGATGAACTAGAAATCGTCGAAAACCGCCAGAGTCTCCAAAAAGTCCTCGAAAAATACCTACACCTATCCAAAGTTGAGTTGATCAAATGCGGAGACGGTCGACGTATTGACGCCGAGCGCGAGCAATGGAGCGACGGCGTGAACCTACTCTGCGTTCGCCCAGGGGTAGTCATTGGTTACGATCGTAATTTTGTTACAAACGCCACCTTGCGTCAGCACGGTATCGAAGTTATCGAAATTCCAAGTTCCGAAATTTCTCGTGGACGTGGCGGTTCACATTGTATGGCTATGGCGTTAGCTCGCGAGGAGAATTAATTATAAGAGAGACTACTAGGGAATTAAAATAACGTTCATAGAAAGGAAACCATGCCAAAGAAGAAAAACCGTAAACGCAGTAGCCGCTCAATGCTATCGGCCTACTCAATTATTATGGTACTAATTATCGCTCTAGGGATTATTTCGCACCTCCTGCCAAAAGCTCAATTCACCCCAGTTCCACCAGCCGAAGAAGAAACTACTGAAGAAGTTACTGAAGTAGAAACGACTGACGAGACTACCGGAGAAGAAAGTAGCGACCTCACAACTTCAGAAAACGAAACTACCACCAATGAAACAGTAGTTGATGAAGCAGTTGTCAATGAAAACGCTCCAGTTGACGAAACCCCTGCAATTGACGGCGTAGATATCGAAATCAAAGATGGCGAAGTCACCGAAAGCCCTGATCTTTCGGTCGAAGATACACCAGAAACAGTCACTTATGCCAGCCTTGAAGCCTGCGAAGAAGAAAGCGGCGGAGAATGTGCCATCGTCGACGGTTCCGGCGTAGTCGGGGCTAAACTCTGGCAAGTACTCATGGCGCCGATCCTCGGATTCGAAAACGCAATCGACGTCTGTATCTTTATCTTAATTCTCGGCGGTTTCCTCGCTGTCGTTGCTAAGACTAAGGCTCTCGAAAACGGCATTAAGCTCCTCGTTCAAAAACTCCACGGCAAAGAATACTTCCTAATCGTGCTTTTGATGTTAATTTTCTCCGTCATGGGAACAACCTACGGCTTCCTCGAAGAAAGTGTCGGATTCTATATTCTAGTTGCCGCCACCATGTTTGCCGCTGGTCTTGATCCATTAGTTGGCGTTGCTACGATTTTGCTTGGTGCCGGCTCAGGCGTATTAGGTTCAACTATTAACCCATTCGCTACTGGTGTAGCGCTTTCGGCTATGAAAGATGCCGACATACCTTATAATCAAGGCTTTATTATCCTTATCGCTACTGTACTTTGGCTATCTACTTTGGCCATTTCCATGTTCTTCACCATTCGCTATGCCAAAAAAGTTCAACGCGACAAAGGTTCCACTTTCCTTAGTCTACGCGAGCAGGCTGCCGCCGAAAAAGCTTACGACAAATATCTCCGTTCCAAAGACGAAGATGACGGTTTATCTGGTCGCCAAATATGGACTCTAGTGGTCTTTGCGCTTACCTTCCTAGTCATGATTGTCGGTTTCATTCCTTGGGGAGAATTTAACATCACCTTCTTTGATGAGTGGACTGGCTGGCTCACTGGTGCTTCACTTGGCAACTGGTGGTTCTACGAAGCCGCCCTCTGGTTCCTCATTAGCTCCATTATTATTGCCGTAATTAACCGCACCGGAGAACGTGGTTTCATCGACACGTTTATTAGCGGTGCCGGCGACATGATTGGCGTTATCCTAGTCGTAGCTGTCGCTCGCGGCGTTTCGGTCTTAATGGGACAAACTTTCTTCGATAATTTCATCATCTTTAACGCTTCCAACTTCCTCGCCACATTACCAGAAATGGCTTTTGTACCACTAAACTATATCTTGCACATCTTTCTGTCAATCCTTGTACCATCGTCTTCTGGACTTGCCACACTTTCGACCCCAATCATCGCCCCAGTGGCCGCCACTCTCGGTTACAGCACTGACGTTACCGCCGTGACTATCGTCGCCGCCAACGGTCTAGTTAACCTCATTACCCCAACTTGTGGCGCTATCATGGGCGGCCTTGCTCTAGCCAAAGTCGACTATCCAACCTGGTTCAGGTGGGGAATTAAAGTGGTTGGCGCTATCGCTATCGCAAACACCGTTATTCTGTGTCTATTCTCGCTTTAACCGCCCACTTATACAGAAACTTGTACAGATTAACACTTGTTTTTATTGAAAATTCGTGCTAAAATAAAAGACAATATTAAGTTATAAAGGAAGAATATGAGTCGTATCGGAAAACAACCCATCGAAATTCCGGCGGGAGTGACAATCACGGTCGGCGACACGGAGATTACCGTCGCTGGACCGAAAGGTTCACTCAATGTTCCGCTTCAGGAAAACGTCAAAGTTGCTGTAGAGGATAACCGCGTAGTAGTCACTCGCAACGATGACGAACCAAAATCTCGTGCTTGGCACGGTCTCCAACGCGCACTGCTCAACAATGCCGTAGTCGGAGTAACCAAAGGTTTCGAGAAAAAACTCGAAATCAACGGCGTCGGTTTCCGCCTCAGTGGTGGACCAAAAGAGATCGAAATGGCCCTCGGCTTTTCACATCCAGTGAAATACAAAGCTCCAGAAGGCATCGACCTCAAGACTGACAAAATGACCATTACCGTTAGTGGTATCAACAAGCAGCAAGTTGGTCAAGTTGCCGCAGAAATTCGCGCACTCAAGAAGCCAGAACCATACAAGGGTAAGGGCATCAAGTATGCAGACGAAGTAATCCTCAGAAAAGCAGGAAAGGCAGGTAAGAAATAATGAATAGTACGTTTAGAGCGAACAGGACGCGGGCGAAAATTCATGGCACTGCCGAACGCCCAAGACTGAGCGTTAACATCAGTAACAAGCACATCATCGCTCAACTTATCGACGATGACAGTGGTAAAACTTTAGCATACGCTACCACGGTTGGCAGCAACCTTAAAGGTAGCAAACAAGAATTGGCCGCCGCAATCGGCAAAGAAATCGCCACCACGGCCAAGAAAGCAAAGATTAAAGCGGTTGTATTTGATCGCGGAGCCAAATTATACGCTGGTCGTATGATGGCCCTCGCCGACGCAGCACGCAAGGAAGGAATGGAGTTCTAAGATGGCGGAAAATGACGCACGAGTGGTCAATAAATCCGGCACGCTTAAAATGGATGATAGCGTAGCGGCGACCAAAACTCGCAGAGACATCAGCGGCAAAGCCATGGGCAAACGCGGTCAAAGACGCGACCGCCGCAACCAAGACGCCGCACCAAAAGAATTTGATACCGTAACTATTAGCATCGATCGCGTTTCACGCACCGTTAAAGGTGGCCGCAGAATGCGTTTCAAGGCTCTCGTAGCCATGGGTAACCACAAGAACAAAATCGGTATCGGCATTGCCAAGAGTGGTGATGTTACTAGCGCCGTAGCCAAGGCTACTACCAAGGCCAAGAAGAACATGATCGAGTTCCCGATGGATGGCGAAACCATTTGTCACGAAGTTGAAACTCGCTCAACCGGCGCCAACGTATTGCTTAAGCCAGCAGCTCCGGGTACTGGTATTATCGCTGGTGGCGTAGTACGTAGCATTATCGGTCTCACAGGAATTAAAAACCTAATTTCTAAGAGCCTCGGTAGCACCAACAAAGTCAACATTGCTTACGCCGTTATCGAAGGTTTACGTCAGCAAGTTCCACGTGATAACTGGGTTGGCAATCAAGACAAGTCAGGTGAAAAACCTGCCAAAAAGGTCGCCAATAAGGAGAGCAAGTAATGAAATACAATGATCTCACGGTAAACAAGAATACTCGACCAAGCCGCAAAGGCCGCGGTATCTCAGCCGGACAGGGCAAAACCGCTGGTCGTGGTACCAAGGGTCAGAAGGCTCGTACTGGCCACAGCAAAATGCCAGCTGGCTTCATGGGTGGTCAGCGTGCTATCATGCAAGCCATTCCAAAACTCAAAGGTTTCAAAAGCTTACATGATAAGGCCCAAGTGGTTTATACTGACCGTTTGAATGATTTATCTGGCAAAGTTGACAACTTCGTCTTAGCTGACAACGGGCTAATCAAAACCCCATACGCCAAGACTAAAGTCATTTCACGCGGCGAACTAACTGCCAAAGTAGAACTTGAGACTCAATTTGCTAGCAAAACCGCTATTGAAGCCATCAAGAACGCCGGCGGCAAGTTCACCAAAGTAGCAGTACCTCAGCGCATTGCTAAAAAAACCGACGAATAATTACGTCATTCTAAAAAGCGACCTTAAATAGGTCGCTTTTTGTATATAAAAGTTCCCACAAATAGGCGACTTATGCTATAATGATAAAAGTATACAGAGAGAACAGGAAGTTTATGGATTTCAAGACAATTTTCAAATCGTTCAAAAACAAAGACATGCTCAAGCGCGTGTTCGTCATCGTTGGTCTTTTGGTGCTTTACCGTTTCCTAGCACACGTACCAGTACCTCTAGGTGAACCTACCACTTTTCAAGAAGCGATCACTAGTCTCCTTGAGCGGTCAGACTTTGGTAGTTTTCTAAATTTGATTTCTGGTGGTGGTTTTACTACATTCTCAATTCTCTTGGTTGGCTTATCACCATATATTACTTCCTCAATTGTTGTTCAGCTTATCACTAAGGCTATTCCACGCCTCGAAGAACTTTCACAAGACGGCGAGACTGGTCGTCGCAAGATTAGTCAATGGACCAGAATTCTCACCGTACCTCTAGCCATCGTGCAGTCTGTAGCCTACATTTTCATCCTCTATCAGTCCGTTATTGGTGTCACCGATTCTAGCTATGTGCCAACTACGGCCGACTGGTTACTATCAGTTACCGCCATGGTTACTGGTTCCATGATTCTCATGTGGTTCGGCGAGCTAATTACCGAACAGGGAATCGGCAACGGCGTCTCAGTAGTTATCTTTGTTAGTATTATTTCTCAGTTGCCAAATACCCTTGCCAGCCTTAGCGCAGCCCTCTTCGACACGTCTGAAGGTAGCCTATCATTATTCGGTTGGTTCAACCTACCAGTCAACCCAACCTTCTTCTGGATTGTCCTAGGTTTTGCGGTCGCCGTATTAGTCGTTATCTATTGGCTAGTCAAGCTCAATGAAGCGCAGCGTATCGTCACTATCAACTACGCTAAGCGCGTCCACGGCAACAGCACCTACGGCGGAATTCGCTCGATCCTACCACTCAAGCTCATCGCGGCCGGCGTTGTACCAGTCATCTTCGCCACAGCTTTTCTTTCGTTGCCAGCATTGGTTGGTCAGCTAATTGTCACTAATAGTCCAGATAATGGCTTCGGCAACACCTTAATGACACTCTTCACTGCACCAAGCGCCAGCAACTTTACTAGCATGTATCCTAATGGGATTACCCCACAATGGTTCTTCTATCCAGCTCTATATTTCATCCTCGTTGTCGCGTTTACCTATTTCTACACTAGCATTATCTTCAACACCAAAGAGATTGCCGACAACTTGCAGAAACAAGGCGCTTTCATCGAAGGTGTGCGCCCAGGCAACCAGACCGCCGAGTACCTCGGCAAAACCATCAACCGCTTGAATCTATTTGGTGCGCTAGCCCTAGGATTTATTGCCATGTTACCATTCATCACTGACTATATCTTCATTGTTGCTACCGGCATGCCAATCGGCCTCTCACTATCTGGTACCGGTCTCTTGATTGTCGTAACAGTAGCTCTTGAGAACATCCGTCAGCTGCACTCACGGGCACTTATGGTAACTTATGACGAATATAAATAAAAAGGAGATAAAATATGCGGGTGGACATCGACGAACTTAATCAAGAAGAAAAGAAAAAAACCAAAAAGACCAACAAAATGGACAATCAGAACAAGACAGAAAGCACTGACCAGAAGCCTAAAGAGCAGGCAAAAGACAAAAAATCGAGCAAGAACACCGGAACCAAAGAAACTAAGGACACCAAGGACGTCAAGGACGACAAAGGTAATAAAAATCCAGACGAAAAATCTTCTCCCAAAAATCAGGATCAAACCAACGCTAAATCAACCAAAAAAGACGATAATCAAAAGAAGCAGACTAAAAAATCCTCAACGTCAAAATCTACTACTAGCAAAACCCCTCGCGTAATCGAAGTAACTGTTCTCGACGACGAGAAAAAGCCAAAACCTGCCAAGAAGTCCGAAATGAAGCTACCAGTGGTTCGCAAAATCCACGTGCGCATCAGCTACCTGATTTTTGCCGTTTTCTTGATTCTGGCTGGCGCTTTTTTCACCAAAGTGGCCATCTGGGAGAACAATTACCTAGCCGCCAAAGAAGGCAGCGAACGCATACCACCGGAATCTCACAGTGAAACCTTCTACGAAACCGTCGACGGCGAAGAAGTCGACGAGACCAAACCAACCGAAGTCGAGATCCAAGCTTACACGGTCGCACCAGAGAAGCCACGCTTTCTTACCATTCCGTCCATCCGCATTTACAACGCCCGGATTACCGAGATTGGCGTACGCGCCAACGGCGAACTTTCCACACCTTCCAACATTTATAATATTGGTTGGTACAACGGTTCTAGCCTCCCAGGCGAACGCGGTGTATCTGTCATGGATGCCCACGGTGGTAGCCAAGGAGTAGGTGTATTCAAAGATTTACCAAAGCTCAAACCGGGCGACGCCATCACCGTCGAGATGGGTGACGGCCGACTCTTTACCTATCGCGTAGCCGACGTCGTTACTAAGCAGATTGGAGACGACGCTAATAACTACATGTCCACCGCATTCTCAAGCCCAGATGGCAAGACACCATCTCTAACACTCATCACCTGTACCGGCGAATGGTCACAGCGATTACAAACTTATATGCAGCGGTTATTCGTTCGCGCAGTGCTAGAATAGAGCCAGGGGAAGCTGAAAACCAGGAGCTAAAAACGGAGAACTAAAACAAGGACCTTGAAACCCATAGCCCTAGACTCCAGCTTCCAATTCTACAGCCCCAAAACCCAGAGTCCCTATCCCATAAAAATCGTAAAAATCTCCATTTTTGGGGTTTACTTCTGCTACTTTTCGTGATAAAATGAATAAGTAATTTATGGCTAGTCAAAAGAAAACTGCTTCGGCGAAATCCGCGAAGTCTTCCAATTTCGCGAATCAAAGCCAAAAAGAAGTAATCAAACTCACTGGTAAAGTTGTTGAGGCTTTGCCAAACACCCAATTCCGGGTGGAGCTTGAGAACGGTCATAAAATCATCGCGCATATGAGCGGAAAAATGCGTAAAAACTACATCCGCCTTGTGCCAGGTGACCGCGTAGAGGTAGAACTCTCCCCATATGACTTGGAGAAGGGGCGCATTAGTTTCCGGTTGCCGTAAGAATATTAACGAGGCGAATAGTCTGTCGAGAGTTTTTTGGCATACTAATCACCGATTAAACGGAAAGGATTTTGACACTTATGAAAGTACGTGCAAGTGTTAAAAAAATCTCCCCAGATGACATCATTGTTCGTCGTAAAGGCGTGCTACGTGTCATCAACAAGAAAAAACCTAAGAATAAGCAAAGGCAGGGTTAAGCAT
>CAYNHE010000026.1:0-16314 GCA_964397215.1 uncultured Candidatus Saccharibacteria bacterium | reverse complement strand
GTTCTAGGTTGAGACTACTGGGAGCAGACAGGGAGATGCTAGGGCGGATACGGGCATGGAGGGAGGTGGTGATAGAATCGGTTTCTGTAGCTACTGCTTCGTGTGGCATTGTGAGACTAGGTGCTAGTACTAGAAAGGCTAGTGCCGCAAATCCCCCAAGACCAATTAGGCCAATGATATTAAAGTTGATGAAATGAGTTTTCTTCACTTTGTACCTCCTCAAGTGATTGAATATTATCTTAACACTCGGTAGAGGTGCCTGCGTTTATATAATAAATGTATGAGAGTTTATTGTCCTACTATACGCCCATACTTAAGATGCCATAACAAAAAGCAGGCACCGTCTACCGGTGCTTAGTCATATCATGTAGTCTACAATTGCAGCATACACTCAATGCCGGCGCGATGCCTGCTTTTATATATGCTACAAAAATATTGTAGACTTTCTAAATGATATAACTAAGCAATATAATTATATCATACAATTTTAGTTTGTTATAAAGTTTATGCTGTAAATTTTACAACACTTCTATAACAGAGGTGATTTTAACAAAATGTCGAGTTACTTAGTAGAGTGTTAAGTAACTCGACATTTCATTTTCATATAGAGAGAAAAATGGGTTATACTAGGTCTTAGAGTGGCACAAGAGTTTGCCATGCATCAAGTTAACAGGGAGAAAGGAGGAAGTTGCTTATGACTATAGTAGTACGTATATGGCGCTTAAAATCCGTCATCACTATCAAAATGTCTTTTGTTAAGCATAAAAAGCGAAACAAAAAATTTAGTGACCTTGTCAGTCACTAAATTATAACCATCTGACACCATTCTCTCACACCAATAATGGGCAGTCAATAGTAATTTTGCAACAGTATTGCAGAATCTGTTGGCGAGGCAAACCCCCTGGCCACTCGCTTTATTTAATAAATACTAAAAACATTAAGCGCAGTTCGTATTTTCTAAAAAATTAAACACGAAGCGCAGCTCCTAATTTTCTGAAATATAAGACTTGGCCAAGCAGCGACAACGCGATTTCAGAAAATTAGGAGCAAGCACCCTACTCCTGCAAACAGCGGAGAGAGAAACCGTTGGTACGAGTATACGGACCGTGTGACGGATTTACTTCGCCATTATTAAGGTCTAGGTAATAAGTTAAATGGTCCCAACTGTCAGCTCCTGCGGAAACAAAATCACCATTCGCGCCGACATATTTTGCCATGCCCGATAAAATACTAATGATGCCGCTGCGCACGAAATGTCAAAACCTCGAAAAATTCAAATTTTCGAGGTTTGTAATCTGCGAACAACAGAGGTCAGAAGAAAAATGTAACTTACAAATTTTCATTTTTTCGAGGTTTAGAGAAAGACAGAAAAACCTACGTTTTTACTATTCTTGTGCGCAGCGGCCGTATTGATATAGAACTTGAAGCCTTACGAGCAGTAGGAATCACCGGACTTTATCGGACATCTAGTGCAGCAAGTAGTGCTAAATCGTACAATCTTGTATTTTATAATTTTGACGTGTCCGTCTTGAATGATCCTTACGCTCGTTTCTACGGTTTCTCTCTCCGCTGTTTGCAGGAGTAAGACGCTTGTCCCTAATTTTCTAGCCCCCATAAAAGCTTCGCTTAAGTATTTTATCTTTTATAAAAACTGGCCGTAGCAGCACTTCAGCCCCCCCTACAAAGCCCGCGCCCGACTCCTTTTACCTTCCTCAAATTTTCACCGTAAACTTTGTTTTGCGATTGGATTCGACGCTGACTTTCCAGTCATTGCGCTCGACGAGCATGGCTGCGATTGAGAGTCCTAGCCCGACACCATCTGCGCTTTTGTCGGTTTGATAAAAACGGTCAAAAATATACGGCATCTGGTCTTCAGGGATTTTGGCGCCATCATTAGCGATGGCGAATGTTCGGTTTTTATATACTATTTCGACGGTTTTGTCACAATATTTCAGGGCGTTGTCAAGCAGAATTGTGATGAGCCGTTCAAAGTCCTCCGCCACTAGCTCAACTGATTCATCAGCGATTTCGGCGTTGAATTTAATCTTACTCGTCTGAGGCAGGAAATTTTGCAGGACTTTTTCGATCAGAGTTTTGACATTAGTCTCGCTTTTTACACCGCTATCCACGATGTCGGTGCGCACTAGATTAAGCAGCTCCTGATTCAGCGAGGCAAGACTATGTATTTCTTGCTCGACGTTGTCAATAAATTTGTTACCCTGAATGTCAGCCGCTTCAAGATTAGTCTGAATGGCCGCTAGCGGAGTTTTGATCTCGTGGCTGGCGTTCGCGATGAAGATTTTTTGCGATTCGTAGGCCTGCTTGACCGGGCGAATAGCGTCGCTGGCCCAAACATAAGAAAAAACCGCCACGCAAAATTCCACAATCAGCCCAGTTACCACGAGTGTGATTAGGAGTGAATTTAGGGCAATTTTACGTTCATCTTTAATCCGGACGTTGATGATTTCGACTGTTCTGGCGTCCGAATTGAGACTAGAGACGCTAAAAAGCGACCGCGTCTCAAGATTCCCTTTTACCACCATATAAATTGATGAAAAAGCCGCCACCAAAATCACTCCGGTCACCAGGATATTAAACAAAATCAGGTGGCGCTTGAGACGTCTAAACATCGTCCTCCATCGTCAACTTGTAACCGAGGTTACGCACGGTGTGAATCTGGACTTTGGAGCCGAGTTTGGCGAGTTTTTTGCGAATGTAACTGATATAGACCTCCACATAGTTATCGGCAGCGTCAGCGTCGCCACCCCAGGTGTGCGCGAGAAGGTTGGCTTTAGAACTGGTGGTGCTAGGATTTTTTAGCAAAACCTCGAGGAGTTCGGCCTCTTTTTCGGTGAGTTCTAGGCCGTTAAGCGTACGATTATCTGGGTCAAAAGTCAAATCACCGTACGTGAGCAGCCGGCTAGTCGCCAGCGGTGGGCGACGAGTTAGGGCCTTAATACGGGCGATGAGCTCAGCCGTTTTGAAAGGTTTAGCCAAATAGTCATCAGCACCTGCTTCCAGCGCGCGGACCTTGTCGTCAACTTGCGAAAGCGCTGACAGCATAATCACCGGCGTCAAATTATCGTGCCGGCGCAGAGTATGCAAAATCTCCAGGCCGGACATTTTTGGCAACATAATATCAAGGATAATACAATCATAAGGATTTTTCTCAGCCAAATTAAGACCAGCCTCACCATCGGCAGCATGATCAACTTTAATATTGGCCTTCTCAAGTAAATAAATCACCGCCTCGGCCAAGCGCTCTTCATCTTCAACATATAAAACTCTCATATTTTTATTATACTACCGAGAACTTAATCTAGTCTAAAAATCCCCTAAAAGCAGTAATGCTACCCCATTGGGGTAGCATGGTGTAAATAATATATTATTTGAAAAGTTCTACGCTCACGGTAGAATACGCCCGTCAGCATCAGTTCTACACTTATGGCAAATTTCGCCCGTCAGTATAAGTTTTACACCTACGGCAAAATCCGTCCGTCAGCATAATGATAACGCCTACGTAAGCTTTCGACCATGCGCGACGTCACAAACTCGCAGAGCACCCACTCCAAAATCATGCCAATTCCGAACGCGCAGGCCATGTGTCTGATGAGTTCCCAGTCATTTAGCCGGCCATGATAGGCAATAAAATTAAAAATAATGGTGTCCGTGAGTCTCCCCCAGAACGAGGAGCGGAGCGCTCGCCATTTGAAAATTCCCTGCTGGTTTTTGCGATACTTAGTAAACAGCGCATTATTCAGCATGCGGCTCACCAAGAAACTCACGCTGCTACCCAGCACGATGGTTGCCGAAGCACCAAAGACCTCGCCGAGATTAACATTAGCGGCAGCGTCGTAGCTTGGTAGTAGAGTCGCCAGATAGACGGTAAAAAATGCTGCTACATTAACCGTGGCAGTCATCCAAGATACCATATTGGCGCGCTTTTTGCCGTAGATTTCGACAATCATGTCACCGACCAGAAACGACACTGGAAACATTAATAAACCAGCGTCGAAGGTGAAAGTCCACCCGACGAACGGAATCGACTCCCCTAGCCAGCTTCTGAGCAAGCTCAGCGGATTTTTCACGGCAAAACCACAGATGAGAAATGTCTCGGTGAACTCCGGGATTATAATCTTCTCCGGTAGCTGGAGCACCCAAATTTTGGCGGCCAGAATGTTTGACAAGAACACCACGACACCCATAATAATCGAGAGCCCAGCGAGTAGCGACAAAATATCATCCGGGACCCGAATGGTCGCAGCCCTGAAGCTCTGGTCTGAGTTTTGCTTTCCTTTTCTTAAAAAATTCATTTCTCTTCCCTCCTTTTGAGATAATTTGAATTTTTCACACCCTCATTTCTTATTATAGCAAATCTTATGTGTTTTGTCAATAGTTTTTGGGTTTTTGGTATTCAAAAGTGAAATATGTTATAATTAGGCAATGGAATTCAAGGTTGAAAAAGTCTTAGACAATGGTTTGGGGCGAGTGGGCACGATAAAAACTGCGCACGGCGAGGTAAAAACGCCGGCTTTTCTGGCAGTTGGTACGCATGGTTACGTGAAGTTTTTAGATAGCGCAGCCGTGGCCGGAACTGGTGCGCAAGTCATGCTTTCGAATGGCTATCACCTGCGACGCAAAGCCCCAACGATTGCGGAAGCTGGCGGTTTGGCCAGTTGGCGACCAGAGCGCATTGACGAGCAGGATAACGCGCCTTGGCAAGGACCGACCGTGACAGATTCGGGTGGGTTTCAGGTGATGAGTCTGGGGTCAGGGCTAGGAAAAGTGGTGGCGATGGAACGCGTGGACGAAGTGCGCAATACTGCACACAAAGAACGTTTGGCGCTTGTCAGTGAAGACGGAGTGAGTTTTACCGATCCGTTCGATGGGCAGCCAGATTTCATCGGGCCGGAAGAATCGATGCGTTTTCAATGCCAAATCGGAGCTGATATTCATATGGCTTTTGACGAGTTGACTAGCTTGGCTGACACTTACGAGTATAATGTTGAAGCGTTGGGGCGCACGGAGCGTTGGGCAGAGCGGAGCCTGGCCGAACACCTGAAACACCGGGATGATTTGGGCTATCGACAAAATTTATATGGAGTTTTGCAGGGAGGGCGCTGGGAAGATTTGCGCCGCAGCACAGCACGTAAGCTGGGCGAAATGAGCGTCGCCGGTGTGGAGTTTGATGGTTTTGGACTGGGCGGAGCGTTTCTAAAAGAAGATTTGGGAGAAATTCTACGTTGGTGCGACGAAGAATTGCCTTTTGACAAACCTAGGCACTTGCTGGGTTTAAGTCACCCGGATGATATTTTTGTGGGGGCGGCGATGGGAGCGGACACTTTTGACTGCGTAGCGCCGATGCGTGAAGCTCGGCACGGCAAAATTTACACCGAGCATGGGAGCATGAATTTGCGCAAACTGGCCGGTTCGGGCGAGCCGCTTGACCACCACTGCGATTGTGCGACTTGTCAAGCCGGTTGGACTAGGGGCGCGCTTCGAGCGCTGTGGCGGAGCGGTGATACTGCCAAAAAACGCCAATATTATACTCTAGCATCGACGCATAATTTGCGCTTTATCGTGAGATTGACGGAAAATATTCGCGAGGCCATGTTGACTGGCAAATTTGAACAATACCGTCAGGAATTTCTGCAGAATTATTATGGTTCAGCGACGGAATAGAAATTTGGCCACAGATAATTACATTTTTGGCGGATTCTATGCTATACTAGAGAAAAGGAGGTCATTTTGAGCAGAGCAATTGAAGTTGACACGAAGACTTTTATCCGGTTTTGGGCAGTGATTTTTGTGATTGCAGTGCTCGGATTAGTGATTTGGAAAGCACTATCGGGGTTGATTATCATCGGAATTGCGGCGTTCATTGCGATTGCTTTACAACCGCTTGCACGACGGATTAGTCACCTTTTCAAAAACGGTGGCACGGCATTCTCGTCAGTAATGGCCTATATATTAATTATAGGGATTTTTGGTATTGTAGTGGCGCTGATTGGACCGATGGTAGTAGATCAGACAACGCAGTTTGTGCAGAAATTACCTGAGACCTTCGAGCATTCACTGGGTGGCTGGGATGGCATTAATGAGTTTGGCCAGAATATTGGGATTGAAGATTTACAGGGGCAAATTACGACTGGGCTAGAAGAGTTTTCTAGTAGTTTTATGAAGAATTTTAGTAATTATTTTGTCTCTGGGATTGGCACGGTAGCGCAGGCGATTACGAATGTGATTTTGACGTTGGTGCTCACGTTGCTGTTTGCGATTGAAGGACCGGCGATTATGGAGTCGTTCTGGAATGCGATTGGTCACAGTCAGAAGAAACCGCGCGTCGAGGCTTATAAGCGTTTGGCGACTAGAATGGCCGATGTGGTGGGTCTCTATATGACCAAGCAAGTCACGGTTGCTTTGCTCGACGGTATCGTGGTGACGGTGGTGATTTCGCTTTTGGCGCTGATTTGCGATTTCTCGTTGGGGTTGGCGTTGCCGCTAGGCTTGATGGCGATGGTGTTCTACCTGATTCCGATGTTTGGACCGATTATCAGTTGTGGTCTGATTACTTTGCTCTTGCTCTGTAATTCTCCAGTGGCGGCGGTGATTTTCTTGATTTTCTATATTATTTACGGTCAAATCGAGAACAACGCTATTGCACCTAAGTTGCAGGGTGACGCGTTGAATCTTCCGGCGGCTATTGTTTTAATGTCAATTATTATTGGTATGTACGCCTTTGGTCTGGTGGGAGCAATCGTGGCGATTCCGGTGGCCGGCTGTATTAAAGTTGTGATTGAGGAAATGCCGCGCCTGCGCAAGGAGTTTTGATGAACTCTGCCCTAGTTAAGAAAATTCTTGTTGGGCTGCTATACGCACTGCCTGTAGTATTCTTCGTGGTTTGTTATTTTTGCATTACTGCTACCGAAGAAGATATTTTGCAAGGCGCCGGGACTACGCCGGATGTCTGGCATGATTTGATTGCAGCATTTAATAATAACGCTAGGTTAGCCGACATGTATGCTTGGGCGGTAATTAATTTCTTTGATTATCAGTATAAATTTGGTTTCGACACGATCCTGCGCATTATTGATGCTGTGGCGGCGATCGGGATGCTTGTTCTACTGGTGAGGGTAATTCTTAGTAGAAGACCGAGACTGGATCTCCGCGATGGGTTGGTTTATGCCGGGGTGTTTTTGATAATTTTTGTTACGCCGTTTGGCTATACTTTTTACCGAGGTTTTTCGATGATTCATAATTATCTGATTATTTCGTTGGCTATGCTGGGATTCTGTCTGCCTTTTATTCGTAAAGTGAGCGGTGGAACCGTATCGTTTCTCTATAAAAAATGGTGGTTTGCGATACCGATGGGGTTGGTTTTTGGACTGTCCGCCAATTTTCCACCATTAGCGTTCTTGGCAACTTACATTGTAGTAAAAATCGGCCAGGTCGTCTGGGCAAGAAGCAAACAGCAGAGTCTGGACGGCATAATGCCGGAGCGTTGGGAATGGATGATGATTCTAGCAATGCTAGTCAGTATGGCGACTGGTTATCTGCTCGGTCCTGGGGTATCAGGCTATGCCGCTGATCCGGTTTACACGGTATCTTACGATTATGTGGCGTTTGGTGATACTTGGCAAAATTTCGGTGGGTCGGTAATGCGCATTGTCAAACACATTGCGGTAAACTTCGGTAGGACTCTACTGCCAGCGCTAATTATCGTAGCTGTGCTGTGGTGTATTGCTTGGATTAGAGCCGGGATCACCAAGAGCAGAGTAAAAGTTTTACCAGAAAAACCGGAGGAACGACGTATGATTCTGGCGATTGTGATTTTTGCGGCGTTTGTTGTCTTGGCAGGTTCGCAAATCATCATGCCGGTCAGATTATGCTTGCCAGCCTATCTGGGGCTCACCGTGGTCATAGCGGTACTAGCACGAAATTGGTTCGATGGCATTAAAATCGGTGGAATACTAGCTGCGAGCACGGCGCTCTGCGTAGGAATGCTAATAGTGATTGGTCTGAGGACGTTCTTTGCACTAGATTTTCACGCTAGGGCCGGTAAAGCTCTCAATAAAATCGAGAATTCTCGCGCCGAAACGGTCTGCATCGACATCGACGAAGCGACGCAAAGGTTCAAGACGCCATTTAATATTTTTCAACAGGAAGAAACTTTCGTGCCACGACGCACCACACCGATTGTCATCTATGGCAAAAATGTGGTGCATTGCGAGAAATAGGACGGCAGGAACGATGATTGATTTTGCTCGATGGTGAAACTAAAGATATTAAATCGGCAGGAAGAGTAATCTCGCTTCGCTCGATAACGAACCTAAAACCTTCCAATCACTGGATTTGTCAGAAGCAAATAGCCCCAGCATACGCTAGGGCTATTTGCTTGGCTGGATCGGCAGGATTCGAACCTGCGAATGCTGGGACCAAAACCCAGTGCCTTACCACTTGGCGACGATCCATCGCTACTAATAATTATAGCACATTGTCTTATTTTCGACTAGATATTTTGCCTACACCAGTTAAAATACCTTTTAAAAACATGCAGGCGACTTCCCCCTACTCTTATAAAAAGCGGAGAACCAAACCGTCGAAACGAGGATTCGGGCCGTTGCACTGTACACTAGCCGAAAGCATTAAATCTTATGCGCAGTTCGTATTGCCTAGAATAATATAAACTCAAGCGAAGTCCATACTTTTTTGAGACTAAAGACTTGGCCTAAGCGGCCTGGAGCGGTCTCAAAAAAAGTATGGACGAGCGCCGTCGTTGCACGAAGCCCTCTAATTCTTAGGATAAGTAATCGTAAAACTCGCACCCTTACCTTGTTCCGAATTAACAGTGATGCGGCCATATTCATTCTCAATAATAGTCTTAGCAAAATTGAGACCAATCCCAACATGATTACTATTCGCACCGGCGGCTTGGTAGAATCGGCGGAAAATCCTTTTTTGATCGGACTTGCTGATGCCTGGACCGTGGTCGGTGACAATAATTTTGGCAAAAAGCGGGCTGTTTTCGATTTTTATCTCGACCTTTTTGCCGGGCGGACTGAACTCGACGCAATTTTTAATCACGTTCATCACCGCTTCGGTTTGCCAAGCAGCATCGCAATCGATCACCGCGCGCTCGTCACCCTGAACAATAATCTCAACATCCGATAATTCGGCCAAAATCGAAATTTTATCGACCGCTTGTGCTATCACTTCATTGAGTTTAGTTGGTGTGGGGTGTAGCTTAATAGTTTTATTATCAAACTTAGCTAGATTCAGCAACGTCACCACCAGCTCAGTCATACTTACGACCTGCCGACGTGCCGCACTAAGCATTTCTTGCCGACTGCTTTCGGATAAGTTCTTACCTTCCTGCAAATTATCAAGGGTAATTTGCAGGGCCGTCAGTGGCGTACGCAACTGGTGCGAAATATCTTCGAGCGCCGTTTCAAGATTCTCGGTAGCTTTACGGTTTTGCTCGGCTGCTTCGCGCAGGGTGACCGTGATTTTATAAAGTTCATTTCTGAGCAACGAAAAAATGTTTTCGCTATTGCTTTCTAGGGCTAAATCATAATCTGCACTGGCAATGCGTTGTAAATATTTTTGCAATTCGTTGAGGCTTCTACGCATTCGATATTGTTGAATTTCGTAAATAGCCACAAACACTATAGCATCGGCCAGTAACATTAGCACGAGCAGAATCATCATCTGCTTGATGAAATCTTGGCTTGCTACATCCACATAATCTTCTGCATTATAGCCATATTTCTGCAGTAACTTAAGACTTTGCTGGTAGTAAGCGCAAGCGGAATCATGGTTATTAGTGTAAGTCTTCAGCGTCTCTTCATCCTGCAGGAGTTCCATAAGAGTGCTCTCTTGCAGGATTGAAGTGTCTTGCCCCTCCAGCAGTACACCTATTACGGCAGCGATTTTACGATTGCTAGCTTCACGATAGTTATCGACGAGTTTGCTACCAATCGCAGCTAAGACAACTAGGTTAACCGCCACAGCCACAACCAGAAAGCTCAAACGTCGCAGAGTTTTACTCTTCATGTATCGCCTCCAGCTGATAACCGAGATTTTTGACTGTCCGAATTGCAACGATACCAGCTAGTTTATTGCGTAAGCGTTTTAGGTAGACGGAGATGGTATTATCATTAACGATTTTGCCAGATGCATCGTAAATTTCGTCTAGTAAGTTCTGGCGCGTGACGACTTGGCCGGGGTTTTCTAAGAACCGACCAAGAATACGTCGTTCCAGAGCGGTTAAGGCTAACTCGGCGGCGTAGCCTTCCGGGTTAACGGTAAAAAACTTTGATTCCTCTAAGTTGTAATGGAGGTTACCGATTGATTGCTCTGCAGAAACTGTGCTACTACTTAGTGCATTGCGCACACGGAGTAATAATTCTCGACTATGAAATGGTTTAGTAACAAAATCACTCGCACCGAGTTCTAGCCCATGAATTACATTATCTTGAGAATCTTTGGCTGTAAGAAAAAGAAATGGCGTCTTACTAAAATTAGTGCGCAAATTATTCGCCAAATCATAACCGCTAGCCTCACCGAGTCCAATATCTAGGATGGCAAGATCGATTCTCTCGCTCGCTAAAGTTTCCATCGCTGACGCGTAACTATGCGCGACAAAAACGCGATAATTGGCTTGCTCTAGTAAATATTGCAAGCCTTTTGCGGTGAGTTGATTATCTTCGACGATGAGAATATGTTTCATATAATTTACTTGTAATTATATACCAAAGCGTGGTACCTGACGAGTGGGTAGCTCATCAGGTACCGATGATGCTGTACCTAAATATTATCTTCGCGCAAGGTTTCGATAATGTTTTGTTTTTCAACTTGTTTGACCGAGTACTTCATGATGCAGAAGATGAGCAGTGCTACCGCCAAGGTTGCGATGATGCAAGCAGTGAATGGTATTTTATAACCCATTTCTAGACTATTACTTAGACTCCAGTAGAACAAGTACGAAATCGCGATGCCGAGTGGCAAGCCAATCAACATTGATTTGCCAGTGTAGAAGAGACTTTCTAGACGCACCATGCGATTTAGCTCTTTGTTCGTCATACCAATTGAACGGAGCATGGCTAATTCTTTGGCACGGAGAGCGATATTGGTCGTAATAACGTTGAAGATATTGGTCACACCAATCAACGTCACTACCGTTAAGAAACCATAGAGGAAAATACCGATAAGAATCGCTACGCTACGATTAGCGTTCACCGCTTCGTCAATATTTATAACAAAGAAGCTATTATCGGGATTTTTGGAACGTTCTTCGTAGAGTTGATGAAGTTTTTCGTAGGTTTCTGCAACGTCCTTATAATTCTGCACGACTAATTCCGTAGATACTTCGCCTTTAGCAAGTTCTTTGCCAGGTTTAGAGTTCTCAGACATTACAAAGATTGTCCCGTATGAGTTCTCGTAGCCAAGCGGCAGTTCATCAATCACCTTGGTCACATCAAGATCAACGTATGTCATGGATTTCGGATCGTAACAATCAGAGTCCTTGAATTTATCACAGTCATAACATTTGGCGTAGCCTACGCAGTCATACTGTTTCGTATGATCCCATTGTTCGCCCGGCTTAGTGGTATCAATGAGTTCGGGCATAATCCTAACCTGAGCCTTGCTACCGGCTGGATATTTGTTAGTGTGAGTTCCAGAATATTTGCCATCTTCGTAAGAAACTTCAAAATCATAGACTAGCACAGCTTGGTCAAAATTATTACGAATGCCATTCTGCTTAGCAAATTTTTCAAAAGATTCAGCATTCATGACAAGCACTCGAAAATCAAACGCTCGTGGGGATATATAGTAAGCATAATCAGTGAAATTGTAGTCTTTGATAAATCCGCGCATTTCTTCAACCGATGAGTTAGAAATACCAAGGTCAAGATTAGTATTACCATACATAAAGTTGGTGCTATCGGTCATCATCGTCATAAAACTCGTGAGACCGATAAAAGTTGCCACCGCCACGACAATTGAAATTACGGTAGTGCGATATTTTTTGCGACTGCGTTGCAGATTCTTGTGCGCGATAGTGCCACCGATGCCAAAACATTTAGCAACGAGACGGTTGGTTTTGAGTTTTTTAGGCTTGAGTTTGACATCTTTGGCACCACGGAGGGCCTCAACTGGCGACATGCGACCAGCTCGAATCGCTGGCATGAGACTAGAGAGAAAAATTGTCACTACACCCAGCAGAATCGCCACAATAAAAATCCAGAGTGGCGTCGAAAGCGTAATCGCTTCCACCATGAGACCTTCCATCAGTAAATTGATGACCACGATTAGGATTAAAAGCGCAATCATGCCTAACACAATACCAAGCGGAATACCGAGCGCAGCAATAATTAAACCTTCCGTAATTACACTATGGCGAATTTGTTTAGGAGTAGCACCAATCGAACCTAACATGCCAAACTGTTTGGTTCGTTCGTTCGCCGAAATACTAAAACTGTTTCGAATGGCAAACACCGACGTCACGATAATAATCGCAATCACAATCGCCATCAGCCAATAAAGTGTAGCGAGCGTACTATTTGACATCACGCCTTCGTTGCGTAGCATCTCGCTATTGGTGCGAATATTAAATCCCTTGCCACTTTCATTCTCTAGCGCAGTTTGAATAGATTGACGATATTCCTGATAATTCTTAGGTTGGTCGTAGCGAACAAAAACGTTAGACACCTCCTCCGGTTCATCAACTATCAGCAAATCTTCGCGGTCGATAGCCGTGTTCTGGTAAAGTTGGTAGATTTCCATATCGGCTTCGCTAATATTCTCAGCGTTAGCTTGGAGCGGCTTGGAATAAAACGCTACCTTCGCATGCGGATTGCTTTCGATAATCGGCAGTAAATCGTGCGGCACTTCTTCGAACATGTCATGATAATCGCCGTACTCAACTTCGGCAAATTCTATCATCATCGCCTGAAAACTACTTACCATGCCGGCCACCGCCATAATCAGAGCCGCGCTAAGCATTGCGCCCATCACAGTCATGAAAGTGCGCCGGTGGTTTTTCTTAAGGTTCTCTACGGTTAATTTAGTCAGAATATTCATGGCCACTCCCTAAATTTTCTCGTTCTTAATAATGCGGCCATCTTCAATTGTGATAATACGATCAGCTTGTTTAGCAATTTCTAAATCATGCGTAATCATGATAACGGTTTGGTTGTATTTGCGATTGGACAGTTTAAGCAGCGAAACAATTTCTTCACCCATTTTGGAATCGAGGTTACCGGTCGGCTCGTCAGCTAAAATAATCGCCGGATCATAAATTAAAGCACGGCCAATCGACACGCGTTGTTGCTGACCACCCGAAAGTTGATTAGGCAAATGGGTTTCGCGCCCTTCTAGACCTAGCGTGTGAATCAACTCGTTCAGACGGTTTTCGTCGACGATTCGACCATCGAGGTCGCAAGGCAGGGTAATATTTTCCCGTACGTTAAGGATTGGTATAAGGTTATAAAATTGGTAAATAATCCCTACCTCGCGCCGTCTAAAAATTGCCAAGGCATCGCTCGACAGATCATAGATGTTCTGACCATCGATAATGACTTGACCAGAAGTGGGGCGATCTACGCCACCCAAAAGGTGCAAAAGCGTCGATTTGCCAGAACCACTCGCACCAACAATCGCCACAAACTCACCTTTATCGACCGAAAAACTCACGTCGTCGAGCGCATGAACTTCAGCCTCGCCCTTCCCGTAAGTCTTGTTCAGTTTCTTTACTTCAAGAATCTTCATTTGGACTCCTATTACTATTATTAGATTATATTTTAGATTTTAACAAGTAAAAGTGACGAATGGGTGACAAAATTGAGAACATAATTTAGCAACACCGCTAGCTACCAGGGCATGTTCCTACTCCTGCAAACAGCGGAGAGGGAAACCGTAGCAACGATTGCTCGGGCCGCCCGACGGGTTCACCCCAGAGGCATAGAAGTGGAGGTGGTACGCACTAGTAGATGCAACGCCGCTACGCGACCAATAGTAGCCATTGCTGCCTGCGTACCTCAAGAAACCGTCGCCCATGTAGGTGAGGCCGCTGCGCACGAGTGCTAAATTTTAGGTCAACTGTCGCTTACTGAAGTATGCGCGATTTTTCGATTTCCGCGCATAGAATTTTGATGATTAACAGGGATAGAGCCAGAAAAAGTGTGCGTGGTTTTGCAAAAAGCGCGCACACTCTAGCATGCTCAACAAATCAATATTTTGTCCTAAATAAGCGTCTTTCGTGCGCAGCGGCTATATCGATATTATGGGTCGTGATTTCATGACTCATACAGGCATTGATGGAGGGCAATGGTCACATGGTGGTGCGGCTCCTACTACTTCATACTGTTTTTATTTTAATATATCAGGAGTAGCCACAACAGGTGGTCCGTATTATCGTTCCGTCGGTTTCTCTCTCCGCTGTTTGCAGGAGTAAGCGCTCGTTCGTATTTTCTAGGCTCCCCACTCGCGCGCCTGTAAACTTCGCTTCACTCAGAATTCTGGGCGTCGTCTCGGAATAGAAAAATACTAGTATTTTTCTATTCTCTCGAACTCCTACAGAATACACAGGGCGCTCATTCTGCAAGGCTAGCGCGCCTTGCTTTTAGTCGCTAGAAAATACGAACTACGCTTGATGTTTTAAAATCCTCAAAAAAGTATGGACTTCGCTTGAGAAGTTGATAAATGTAGCATGGGTAATATAAGGCACTAAGGTTTCTTCTGAGGAGCTCTCGGAGCCGGCTGGGCGAGAGCGCAGGGCGCGGCACGCCCGTAAAGACGGGTCGTGACGACGCCCGGTCCTCAGAAGGATTCTTAGTGCCTTATATTACTTATGTTGTAAATTTTATAACACTTCTATAACAGAGGCGATTTTAACAAAATGTCGAGTTACTTAGTAGAGTGTTAAGTAACTCGACATTTCATTTTCATATAGAGAGAAAAATGGGTTATACTGGGTCTTAGAGTGGCGCAAGAGTTTGTCACGAAGGTAAATTAAGAGGGAGAAAGGAGGAAGTTGCTTATGACTCTAGTGATTTCTATTGGACGTATCGTCCTAAGACTGAAACTGTCTTTTGTGAAAACCAAAAGTTCTAACAAAAAAGTTAACGGTCTAATAAGCCGTTAACTTATAACCAACTAACACTATTCTCTCACACCAATGAAGGGCAGTCAAGATTTCTTATGGTAGTACTATAAGAATCTTGGCGAGGCAAACCCCCTGGCCACTCCACAAGAGTTCTTCATTTTAAGAACAGGGCACATTCTCCCCTTTTTGAGTCTCGCCAGATAAATCTGGCGAGACCACCGAGAGTTAGCGAGCGAGGCAGCGAACCGTAATACCGTTACCAAAATATGATCTATATGTTGGATATAATGTTTCCTGAAACATCAATGTGTAACGTGGAGTACCAGAAACACCTCCTTGAAGATGGCCAAACATGCCAACATTGTTACCAAGTTGGGCAAAATAACCATTATAATAGTCTGCGAAACCACTTCGCGTCAGATGAATTGGTTGAGCCGTTGGATTATCGGAGACATTTTCTTTTGCATTTTTTATCTGAGTGCGATATTGACTGGATGTTGTAGGACTAAAATCACTAGTCGTGTACCCATACTGTAGAAGAAGATTATAGAAATCACTTGTGGGAAGAGGGGCTTGTTCATCAGAGACGACGATTTCTGGCGCCCTCCATCCTTTAGGACAAATTGAATGATTGCTATCCCAGTCCACTATCAGAGCATTATATTGATAAAAATTACCGGTTAGATAATGAGCATCATAGGCGAACTCATGAGTATCGGCAGCAATATATTGATTGCTAGTAGGATTTGATAGACTTGTTGGAGTTTTTGCGCTTGCATCAAAACTATATGTTCCTTTTTGCAGGGTAAAAGTATCTTTCCATGTACTGCCCGATACGTCGATATATCCAGATGCACCACAAATTTCTTCTAAGTCTTCACCAGTCAGCAGGTGAACAAGTATTCCTTCACGCTGACATTCTGCAAAATTAAGTGGAGTGGCCTGCACAAACTTCCCCAAATTCCATGAATATGGATACCATGCACCATCATTTGGGATTTCCATAGCAGTACCGGTCAATTCTATATCGTTGGTGTTACTTGAGGGGATAAAATCGTTAGCCACATCACTATCCGCCAGAGTTAGTTTAGATACAAACTTGCCTAACTTGGCTTCAGCTTCCGCATTTGGTGCCGTACCAAGATTCAGTGCCAAATTCTGCACCATCCAACAATTCCCATCTTTGAGCTTAGATACCCAGTATTTCT
>CAYNHE010000025.1:0-16781 GCA_964397215.1 uncultured Candidatus Saccharibacteria bacterium | reverse complement strand
ATGCCTAGTATATTAAATTTATTATCAAAAACCTTCACCACGTAGTACCTCCTCTATTGGTGTATATTTTACTCTCGACCAGTAGAGGCACCTGCTAGTATTACGCTATGTCCTACTATCTGCGTAATCACTCAAAGTGCTTAATAAAAAGCAGGCACCGTATACCGGTGCTAACTCATAACAACGACCCTTCGTCAGAAAAGCGTATTACGGCCGGTAACAGTACCTGCTTATTACTATTCTGACGAAAGCGACTTTATACAAAAAGTCAGGTCGTTCCATCTTGTTATAAGTTAGCACATCTATTATAACATACCAATTAGTGTTTGTGTTAAATTTCGCTTAAAAATATTTCATGAAACATCTTGGGTAGATTTCAAGTCTAGACAAATTGAAAAGTTTATGCTAAACTAATATTATTCCACAACGAACATAGATTAAACAAACACAACAAACAAAAGGAGTTATTATTTATGTGCACCGCAGCCAGTTTTGCGAGTCATGACCATTATTTTGGCCGAAATCTAGATTACGAAATTTCATACGGTGAACAGGTAACTATCACTCCACGTAATTATCCCTTCCAGTTTCGCAAAGCAGACCCTCTTAATTCACATTACGCTATCATCGGCGTTGCAATGATTGCACCTAACTATGGCGTTGATTATCCACTTTATTATGATGGTATGAATGAGACTGGTCTCGGTATGGCTGGACTGAATTTCGTTGGTAATGCGCATTATTTCCCTGAAATCGCAGGCAAAGACAACATCGCGCAGTTCGAACTTGTACCTTGGATTCTTGGTCAATGCGCCAACGTCGCCGAAGCACGTACCAAAATTGCTAATCTTAACGTCTTAAACGTAGGTTTTAGCGACGAATTTCCGCCATCTGACTTGCACTGGATGCTGTACGATACCACCGGTGCTTGCATCGTCATGGAATCTGTTGCTGACGGTCTCAAAATTTACGATAACCCAGTTGGCGTGATGACTAATAATCCTCCCTTCCCTGAGCAACTTTTGAAACTTAGTGATTATGTGCATTGTTCTGCAGCGCAACCTACTAATCTTTTTGCCCCTGCCATCGATCTAAACTTGTACAGTCGTGGTCTAGGCGGTGTTGGTCTGCCAGGTGATTTGAGTTCTAGTTCGCGCTTTGTCAAAGCCGCCTTTACCAAACTCAACTCTCAAGTTTCGCCTGCCACTAGTACACTACGCACTGGTAGCACCGTAAACGCACCAAAAAATTCCGACACTCAGGCTTCTGACGACGATTTGAACAGCGTTTCACAGTTCTTCCATATTTTGCACTCGGTCGATCAACAGTATGGTTGCTGCGACCTCGGCGATAACAAATACGAACATACCCTCTACAGTTCTTGCTGTAATCTAGAAAAAGGCTATTTCTACTACACCACTTATAATAATCATCAAATCACCCTGGTAAACTTGCATAAAGAAAACTTGGACGGCGCCGAACTAGCCCATTATCCAGTAATCGAAAACGAACAAATTGCCGAACAAAATTAACACACTTAACTATCTAGCCAGTAGTATTTTTCCACCCTAATAGCAGCTCACCACGTGCAAAAAACACACTGGTCGCCGTTATCAACTGGCACATGACAGGACTCCGCCTCTTAAGCGGAGTCCTCTTTAGCGAAATCTCTTTAATTAAATCTCTTTGGGAGAATCTCTACAACCGTTCCTGATTCCCTACTCAAGATTATCTTTCGACCATGTCGATGCGACGCAAGAAAATCACGTCATCCACGATGCCAACCACAGCAGCGGCAATCATAATCCAACCGATTACTTCCATCACGGCATTGACGCTAATAATCATATAGAGACCTAGTGCTAACATGACCATAGCGAGTAGCAAAACGTAGAACCATGCTTTGATGTCGGCTGCGTGCATTTTGATAGCTGAGTTCATGCGAACCAATGCGCCATAAATCATCCAAACGCCAACCACGACGCCGATGACCTTGCGAAGTTGTTCCCAGAAAATCACTGCAATCAGACCAAACACTAGCGCAATCACACCGTAGAGCAAATCGTTGTTGTAATAGTCGAAACGACCATGCACGGCAAAGTAGTTAACAATCTTATAAACACCCTTAATCATCAAGAAAATACCGATGATGTAGAAAATCGCCTCAGTGATAGCGTCAGGATTAATCAGAAGCATAATACCAAGTACACCAACCACTAATGATTCGAGGATACCTAGCCAACCAGTGCTTTTAATCCGACGAATAATTGGTCCAAAAATATCACTGGCCGAACTGCTCTGTGCAGCCTTAGCATGTGATGCAGTAGATTTCTTGGTTGTTTTTGCCGACTTGGTCGACTTCGCAGAAGTTCCAGACTTCTTGCTGGCTGTTTTTGTTGCCATTTTCCTCCTAATTCTGTGATGACAAGCCCACCACCACAAACAGTTAATATATTTCCCTCATTATAGCATAACTAGAATAAATTTGGTAAAATCAAACTCAAATTTGAGTAAAAAGATTTTCTAAATCCACTCTCCTAAATCCAAACCACCGTTTTATCATAATTCCCTACTTCACCAGATAAACTACCCCAAAACCCTAAATTTGTAGTATAATAATAGTAGTCGCAGGTATCGTATAGCGGCTATTATGCATCCTTCCCAAGGATGAGATCAGGGTCCGACTCCCTGTACCTGCACCAGTGGTGATAAACAGCCTCTTCGGAGGTGTTTTTCATCTGTTGTGGGGTGGTCCGAACCTCTTCGAGCTTCTCTATCAAGACTTGCTTGGTTTTCTTTATGGGTTGTAACCAGAAGTACTCTTCAAGGCTTAATCTTCCATCTGTTAAAATGGGGTTCGAACCTAAAGCGAATAGAATTTGTTTTTTATCTTCTAATGTACCGTTGTTAAACCTCTTTGTAGCAGTTGTTAACTGTGTAAGGGTCGATCCCACTATTTCATACCAATTTCGAGAACGCAATGCTGTTTCCGATTGTTTTTCTTGCAGTGCTGTAAGACGTTGTTTTAGCTCTGCTGATTTTTTGGTGTAATCTTCGGTTGTGATGATATTATCGGTCAGTAAGTCAAGCAAGCGATCTAGTTGTTTTTGGGTGGTGCGAATGGCGGTTGTTTGATTGTCTTGAACACTATCACGTTCTTTTAGCTCTTTGTCGGCGATTTCTTTTAGGGCTTTCATTCCTAACTCATAAAGTTTTGGTGTGATTTCGTATTGGTCAATGATCTTTTCTAATTGTTCCCAAAGTGCTTCTTCTCGTATCGCTGGTTGATGACAACATTTAGTCTTGGACTTGTGGGTACATCGATAGTATCTATAGATGTGTGTATTGCCATTCTTTTGATGCTTCCTTCTTTCTTCTGCGGTAATCATGCAGCCGCAATTACCACACTTGATGAATCCTCTAAGCGGGAACTCTTTGTTTCTGGGGGTGCCTTGAGGCATCCCCTTTCTACTTGTGAGCTTTAAGATTTCTTTATGCTCTTCTTCCGTAATCATTGCTTTGTGTTTGCCTTGAAAATGTTCACCTGTGTATGGATCTACAATAATTCCAGCATAAAGTGGATTGCGAAATGCTTTGTAAACTGCGTTATTGCTAATTGGTTTGCCGCCGCTACGAGCTCTCTTTAGCGTATTGTAGCCCCAATCTTCACGCATAATGTGTGCGATTTCTGCGACACTATAACTTCCGGTTAGCATTAAGCGAAAAGCTTTCTGCATTAATGGAAAACGTTCTGGATCTGGTTCTATTTCTTTCGTGAGTTTATTATTGATGTAGCCAGTTGGTGCACAATAGGTTATTCCTCCATTCTTTCGCTTCTGAGCATTTCCACGTTTTACGTCTTTGCTAAGTTTAGCGGAGAAGTATTGAGCTTGAGACATAATCATTTGAAGCATCATAATGCCCTCTGGAGTTGGTTCGAATGTAAAATTGCAAAATCTTAGGTCTTTAATTTGCCCTTGTTGAATATCCCAAACTATTCTTGATGCGTCTGGGGCATTGCGGCTTAAGCGGTCTGGATGCCAAGCGATAATGCCTTGATATTTATTGGTTTCGATTTCCTCCATCATTTTATTAAATAGGGTGCGACCTGGTTTTGCGGCAGACATACTTTCTTTGATAAAAGTAATCTTGAGGTTGGGAAATTGTTTTTTAATAGCTTCGATCTGGGCATCAATTGACATAGCTTGCCTATCTGCTTCTTCCGTAGATTTGCGAACATATGCAACATATTTGATATCTTTGGTGTTGTTATCAAAGTATTGCGTTATTTTTTGATCTAATGGTTTTGTCATGGTTATATTCCTCCTTATTTGTATATGGAATCAAAAAGGCGACTTAGTTGTTCACATCATCCAGTAACTGAAGCTACCTTCTGAATACTAAGTCGCCTATATTGGTCAGAATAAACTTAGCTTCATGTTTTGAACTGGTTGATGTGAACATTACTATTATAATATTTTGGTTTGTAATTGGCTATAGATTTATCGCTAGAGTGTCATAAGCTGAGGTTTGATGATCCATTTTCTTCCGTCAGTTGCACTCTGCTCTAACGTGATGGCGTTTGCCATTTGTAATGTAGGGATGATTTGCTTGCGGAGCGTATCTCGACTGAAGAATGAACTCATACAATCATAATAGTATTGAGCGATCTCGTCATACGTTACTCCGTCATCATGTGGCAATGGAACATTGGCTTTTGCTTTTCTTGACTTTTCATAGGCTGGCAGTATATACTTCTCGTAGAAGTCATAAGTTGCTGGTGGAACTCCTATTGTTTGGGTTCGGCAGATTGATTTCCAAAGATTGAAGCCTGCTTCAATATCGCTATCATTTGCAATAATATCGCCTGTGCTATCCATTCGCTGCGGAGCATTGAGCATTGCTACTGCTTTGATAAGCGAACTGAGGTGGGCTATATCTCGTTGGCTGCGAGGGGCTAAACGTGGATTTAGCTCTTTGAACCTTGCTAGAACTTTACGGTAATCTTTGATGATAACAGAGTTGATATGAAGATCCTTGATAAATCGTACTCTTTGTTTTAGCCTTTTCCTCGCTTTATTGGCCTCTACTTTAATCTTATAGGTTTCTGGATCTGCAACACGTTCACTAGTGAGTTCTATGCTAGCTTCAAGTTTTTCATCGCTAACTTCTGGACTAAGAAGTAGGCAACGAGTAAGCTCTTGTTCATTAAGTTTAGTGTATGCCGAGCAGAATATGACGGTAGGGAAGCCTCTGATGATTGTACTCTTTGCGATATTACCTCCAGTTTTACCCCTATCTGTTGTCAGAAACTCTACTTCTTTTCTATCGTGTGAGAGTATGGGTCTGAGGTTTGAAAGTAATCCAGGATGCGGCATCTCTGTAAACATTAGTCCTCTGCGTTCACAGTCAACATACTCCTTGCCAGTATTAGTATCGATTTTGGGCGACATATGCTTGAACGCAGTAGGGCTGACTTCCGCATACTCCGTAATATCTTCCTCAGGAAAGAACTTGGCTACTTCTTGGGCTGTATAGGTTTTGCCACTTGATGATTGACCGAGTAGGCACACGTTTATCTGATCTGATTCGGTGTACATTAGAAGCAGAGCTAGGAAGAGAATAGTTTTGACTTGTCTGTCATTCTTGATTGTTATGTCTAGTACATTTGCTAGGTCGTCTAAGCTCATTTCGTCCATATTTTCAGCACTCAATGGTGGATCGCCGTAGGTGTAGTAGGCGGTAGCAAATAGTTCATGAATGGTGCCACCGGACATAAAATATTCAGTAGCTTCACTATCGTCTGGAGGGCTTAACTCCACTATGGTTCCGTTCGGACATTGCATGATGAGCTCTCCGATGAAGTGAGCTTGATCTTGCAGACTTTCTTCATCTGTTTTGTTGCTCAACCATAAGTAGATTGTACCTGCTCTGGGTAAGTTTTCTGCTAATCTATGTTCAAATTTGCCACCCTCTGAGACGCCAATGACTGGCATCTCTAGGTATTGACTTGCTACGATTGCATTGAGCTCTCCTTCCACTATCATGCATTCATCTTTACCAAAGAGGGTATCTTCGTTGAAAAGAATAGGTTCGTACTCTTTAGGGAAAGTGTCATACTTTTCTTGAGTGTCTAGTGGATCATCAGGAAAGTGAAATAGTTTTATGTACTTGACTTCCTTGTCTATCCCATAAATTGGGATTGTGATCCATTTTGTGCCATAGAATTCGCCAAATCCCAGATCATACTTCTTAATAGTCTCTGGACTTAAACCATTATGGATGAGATATTTTTCGGCTTTATCGTTAAGGTTCATGGTGCAGTTGAGTGCAATGTCGAGTAGTGTTTCGGCAGTTATGTTGTTTTGCATTATAACCTCCTTTGTGTTTTATAATTAATGTGGACCTTTCTTGTCATATAATGACGTTATGTTGGTGTTTGAAGTGCTTTTTGTGTCTTGCCTCTTTGATGAAGACAAACTGAGCGACACGAAGTCCTATCTGTTGAGCCTCGATTGTAGTTACTTTTTTATCGAACTGCTCCATAAGAACTGATTGGAACTCGGACGTTAGCTCATCTGAGAAGAGGCTTGCGGATCCCTGCTCTGAGATTGGTGGTGCCATTTTTGCCTTATTGTTAATTAGTATTGCTAGAGCTCGGATACGACTATTACCTTGCTCTTGTAGGTATTATAGGAAATACGTATTCCTCGAAAAAAGGCCCCTTTTGGGGACTTTTTGGGGACATTTTAGAATTAAGATTGGTCCAGCTCTGACTGCAGGTACAGGTGCCAGATTGAAGAACTTTTACCGTATGGTAGTTTTATGGCAGCGAGTCGTTGTATTGGATTTTGTGATACTCCTCTAGCCTGTACGATCTTTTTATTAATGTCGCTTATTATGCGTGGGATCTTGATTACGAACTCTGCATCTTCATATATTTTTCTAGCAGCATCAGGTCCACTAATGTTTCTGTCTGGATCGCTTAGTATAATTTGCATTATGGATCTTTCTTGTGGTTTTAGATGAACGTTTCTACCATTAACCATGAATTGCCCCATTGTTAGTTCGTATTCTCTATCACCGGCACATAAATAATATTCTGAACTGGCTTCATGCTCATTTATTCGAAGGCTCTGTTTTTTATTGGCAAGTTTTGTCGCTATTTGAGATAAGGCATCAATATAATAGTCGAGCTTCTCATCATTACTTGCGTTTGCTGGAATGCTGTTTTCTTTCTCAATTAAGATCGTGAAGACATCTTCATCATCGGCTTCGTGTAATAGATTGTGCATTTCAACAACCCATTCATCAAATATAATGGGATTGCGTAGTCTATCAAGAGCCTTATTTTTATGCTTCGTTATTTTTGTTACGATATAATTTAAGTGGTCGAGCTGTTGCTGATATGATCGTGTTGGCATAATGATGATATTATATCATATTTGTTGCTCTTTAGGGAGCTCCGGCAATTTAGCTACAGGGGTTTTGAGTAGTTACTTATAAAAGACGATTAGAGAATCGCACTCCACTCCTCATGGGCTATGCGGCATCAATATTCATAAAAAGTGTCTGGCCAACCGTCTGGAGTATTATCCTCCTTATCAGTGGAAAGCAAGTAGTCTGTGTTGTAATATGGTTTATAATCATTTCTGGAACCCAATGGGTCATCATTGTAATCAGGTGGTCTGTCATCATAATCGGATTCAAACCTTAGCTCACTATCATCCTCCTTGCGGACATCGTTTATGGCGTTCAACCTCTCTTGTTCTTCCATTGAGTCTAGTTCAGCCAATTGCCGCAATAGTTCTGCTCGTTTACTAGCTATATCATCACCTGTAGCACTAGCTTCATTCAGTAGGTTTGGTGTAGTATTCATGAAGTTAACAATTTCTTGATTGACGATAATATCATCACGTGAGATAGGTTGTGCTAGATATAGGTTTTTAAGGGAAACACACCTAGATAGGGCGACGTAGGTTTGACCACTATCAAATGCTCCACCCTCCAAATCTACCTCTACAGACTTATAGGTTTGCCCCTGTGCTTTATGGATTGTAAGAGCCCATGCTAGACGAATAGGAAATTGCGTAAATGAAGCCACTGGATGAGCGACAAGCTTTTTAGAGACAGCATCATACGAATACTCATTTTTATCCCAAGATACCCTGTCAATAGAATGCTCGACACCATTAATCATAACCTTAACCGTATTCGGTGTGAGTTCTGAGATAACCCCAAGTGTTCCGTTGACCCACCGCCTGCCAGTGTTGCCTGAGCCTTGTTTATCATCTAAGGAATCGTTCTTGAGCATGATAACTTGAGCACCGACTTTGAGCTTCAAAGTAGCTTCTGTTGGATAGGCACTCTGCTTAAAGTCGCCCTCGATGCGTGCTTCATACGAGTATTCAGGTCGAGAGATTTTGTCTAGCATATTTTGATTGATGCGACTGACGGTTTCATTTCTTGGAGCTAAGGTGAGGAACTGTTTTCCAACTGAACGTTCGTGGGGAACGCATCGAGCATTCAGGGCATCTAGCATATCGTCTGTAATCTGCCCAACTCTAATGCCATTTAAGATGGCAATAAAGGTTGGATCGTCTTTTTGCCTGAATATGTCTTTAAGCTCATACATCTTAAGAGGGATGCGGTTGAACACTGGTGCTTTAAAAAAGAAGATACTCTTGTATTTATCATCTAAATAACGGTTGACTTGAGCTTCTACTACTGGTGGAAGCTGATATAAATCACCGAATAGGATAACCTGTTTGCCGCCAAAAGGAGCATGATTCTCATTGGCGAGCTGCAATTTAACGTCAATAGCGTCTAGAATATCGACTCGCACCATTGAAGCTTCATCAATAACTAAGGTGTCAATTTTCTGCAGGATCGTCTTGCGTTTGCCAAATACTCCTTTACGGCGAATATCATCAATGTTTTGAACACCGAAGTCCAAAGCAAAAAATGAGTGGATCGTTTGTCCGCCGACATTGAGGGCAGCGATTCCAGTCGGTGCTACAACAGCTACGTTTTTATGAGTATGCTTGACGAAGAAGTCTAGTAAATACGACTTTCCAGAGCCTGCTTTACCTGTAATATACATGGTTTCATCACTTTGATCCATCTTCTGAAAAAGACGTGCTTTTTCTTCGTTGAGATCGGACAAGTCGATATTACTGCTCATGGTGTCGTTCGTCCTTTGACAGCAGTGGAAGTTGCTCTTTTTCCGTTGTGGCTATCCGATCTATCTTCTTAGCTATTTTATGGAGTTGGTTCGTAGCAGTTTCTTTTTGAGTGCTCTGTTTCTTGGTTGTTTTAGTACCCTCTAGTTCCATTGATGGTTCAGCAGTAGCTGCAATCAACTCGTTACTATCATCGTTGAGCATCTTTGATTCCTCTCGGAACACTTCTTTGTAGACTACACCGCTCAATTTTGTTAGAGTTTCTTGATTAAAGCGGATATGACCTGCTAGATCAACAAGTTCTGCAATGAGTTTTTCTAGTTGTTCTCGTTGTTTATCTGTTTCGAGGGCTATATCGCCAATTTTGTTACTAACTTGCTCCCATCTGTTAGCACTATTTCCAGTTAATTCCATATGGGTACCCTTTCTCTATTAGACAAATGAGTGCCCTTGATATAAAAAGTGGAACACTCGCTAGGAGTGTTCTAAGCTTCTTTTCTGCAGACCGGCGAATAAGCCAAGCTGGAGCGAGTGCTCCACTTACAACTTATTCTTTACCTGTCCGCTATACAGACCGGTACACAGAATATAGAAACTTAGAACACTATAATTATATCATAATAAAGCAGAAAATAAACTTTTTTGAAGTATGCGTTAGCGACTAGATTTTGATTGCGAAAACAGGAAGCGAGTTTTTCGGCAAGCATTATGTTTACAGGGGAACATACTTTGCGAGAGGTACTATAGAAGATTACAACCTCGCTACATAATCTTCGCTTAAGGTTGTACCAAACTAGACCAACTGGGGGCTCTAGGGGTATATTCTTGACGATCATTCTGATCGTCTTGCAGAGAAGCGTAAATTAACTGAAAGGAGTAAGCGATGAACATAGCAGAAGATCTAAAGGGGAGATTGGAGAGCATTATCCATATTCACGACCTGTATGGACGAAGCTTTACGTATGGGGTAGCCCTGCGTATAGGGGTGCGTGGGCAACTACTATCTGAGGATATGGAAAATGTAGCTATGGGTATGATTGAGGAAATCTACTACGAGCCCATCAAGGCTATGCAAGATGCTGGGCTACGCACAGACAACTATGCCTTGACTGAAATCATTGACCTAGCGGTGCTAGACGAGATAGCTAGAAGCCTAATAGGGGAGCTATAAGAAATGGGAGGGATGAATCCCTCCCGACACAAGTCGATGTAAAAACATCAAGGTAAATAGCTGGGGGCGGCTCGAAGGAGCTGTTCGCGTCTACTAATTAAAAATAATATAATGGGATCAACTATGGTATAATAAAAGGGTACAAACCTTATATAAAGTGGTGCACCAGAGAAATAATAAAGATGAATCCGTTAGGATTTATTTTTATTATTTCTATCTTTATAGGCGTACAGGGAGAAGAACCCGAAGGGTCCGTCCTACAGGAGTGGCAGTAGGCTAGAGAAAATAAGTTTACTTATTTTCTCTAGCCGCTACAACTGTAGCATGATTTTGTTTTACAAAATCATGTTTCCCTGTACCATTTAGAACTGACGCCCTGCCGCTGGATTTACTATACAAATCCAGTTTCCCTGTGCCTTTTGAGCGACGCAGCCAGCATAATTTTGCGTAGCAAAATTTGACTCCCTATGCACTCACCAACGGTGGACTTCCAGAGGTTATTATAGTAAAATATAGTAAATATGGAGGATAATTCACAAGACAAACCATTAGAAGTCCTCGACCTTTTTTCAGGTTGCGGTGGTCTCTCATACGGTTTTGAACAAGCCGGCTTTCATATTGTTGCTGGCGTAGATAACTGGTCTGACGCTCTCGTCACATATGGAAATAATCACAAAAACTCCAAAACTATCCTCACGGATTTAGGCAATTTCAACCCTGCCGACCTCGAAAAACAAATTGGAAAAGTAGATGTCATAATTGGCGGTCCACCATGTCAAGGCTTTTCCTTATCAGGAAAACGTAACCCAGACGACCCAAGAAATACTCTGTACAAAGGTTTTGTTAAAGCAGTTGCGTTTTTTAGACCTCAAGCATTTCTATTAGAGAATGTTCCCAATTTAGCTTCCATGAATCACGGCAAAATCCGAGATGCCCTCATCAATGATTTCTCGGAATTAGGTTATCATGTTCAATACAAAGTGCTGCTCGCTTCCGATTATGGTGTACCGCAAAACCGACGACGTGTAGTATTCGTGGGGACATTGTGTGACGTTCCGTTCAACTATCCTGAACCACAATTTAACGATTCCAAGAAGCGCACTACGAGCGATGCCATCTCTGATTTGCCCGAAAAAAGTGTTGCGGACGGCTCGACTAACCTAAGTCCGTTTTTGTCCGATTATCAACGAGAAATGCGCGCTAACACCGAGTTAATTTATAACCACGAAGTATGCAGCCATAGCGAACAAACCCAAAAAATCATCAGCCTCGTCCCCGACGGCGGCAATTATAAAGATTTACCTGAATCATATCAAAATACTAGAAAAGTGCACATTGCCTGGACGAGATACAACAGCAAAAAACCAAGTTTAACTATCGACACTGGACATCGCCACCATTTTCACTACCAATACAATCGTATTCCAACTGTACGCGAATCTGCCCGACTACAATCTTTCCCAGATGATTTTATCTTTTACGGTTCCAAGACTAGTCAATACAAACAAGTGGGCAACGCAGTACCGCCCCTGCTCGCACGCGCAATCGGAGAAAGCCTCCGACAATATTTGGAGTTAAATCATGACTAATTACAAAATACCTAACGAATATTATTTTAGACTACATCATGTCAGACCAAGATTTAAAAACGATATCGAAAGTGTATTGCTTTTCATGGCGTCAGAAATCGCCCACATCGACCGGGCCCCAGCAGAAAATTTTAACCAAGAATTAAATGCCGCAATACGTTTATATCCTGGTAATGGCATCGCTAAAGAAAAAACCATTGATAATTGGCGAACAGAAATATCTTCCCTGTTTGGCCTTATCGAATACGATGGTAACGATAGAATGCCCAGCAAAATAGCCATCGATTTGGCCGATAACGAAGATTTAGTGGAATTTTTCCGCAAATTCCTCATACGTTTTCAATATCCGGGCGGCCATCTTAAACCACACGAAATCGCAAAAATGATAGAGGCCGGCGTCAGGTTCAAACCAACCAAATATCTCTTGCAAGTCTTACTCGAAGGCATGAAGATTAATGATGGACATTTTGGCATTACAAAAGCCGAAGCCACGCACTGCATCTTCAATGATCTGAGAATAACTAGAGATGGGCAATCGCCCAGTATAACAGTTCGCAATATTATCACAAATCGAAAAAATACCGTAGAATACGATAATAGCGGCGATATTACAAGATATGCTGGAGATATCCTAGATTACATGGTACTCGCCGGTTTATTAAAACGCCAAGTTAATTCTAAATACTATCTTAACACCACCAACATGGATGTCATTAGCACTTTTCTAACTGACAATTCTTGGTTTGATAAATATGATGAATTTTACCAAGCATCATCTCATATCGTCATGTCTACATTAACAAATCTCAGACAAGACTGGTTCTCCTATGTAAATGCTAATTTACAAAACCTCAAATTTGAAACAAATATCTTATCAATCATCTCCGACGACGATGACGACACCTCGACTTCAGTACTGAATAACAGTGATTTTATCAAAGAAATGCTACTAAAAATCAGATCTCGCGCAGATCAGGGTGCCATCATAAAGACCAAAGACATCGGCGATACCGGCGAGGCGATCACAATTTTCCACGAACAAAATAGGCTAATTAAACTTAACCGACAAGATTTGGCTAAACTCGTCAAAAAAATCCCTGAGCTTTACGCCGTAGGCTACGATATTAGTTCTTACGATGGAGTACAAGCGACACGCCGATACATCGAGGTTAAAACAACCATTAGCTATAAAAAATTGCATATTTATAATTTTCACATGACGCCAAGCGAGTGGAGCGCCGCAGAGACAAACCGAAAAAACTACTATGTCTACCGATTAGCCATATCTAAAGGCGAAGTTTCGCTTTTTGTCATTAACGATCCAGTCGGTCAATATAAACGTGATTTACTAGAAATGATACCTCGTGATGGAGCAGATATTAGATATAACGAACAATCAGGTCAACATGAGGATCTTCTAGTATGAAAACTTTCAGAGTCGCTTCCCTTTTTTCAGGCTGCGGCGGAATGGATCTAGGGTGCACGGGCGGATTTGACTTTCTCGACCAAAATTACAAAAAGTTAAACACCAACATTGTATACGCTATGGATTTTGATGCGCGAATCTGCGAACTCTACAACTCTAATTTTTCTCATCAATGTCATACACAAGACATTAATCTACTTAACTCTAATGATATTCCCAATCACGACATTTTAACGGGCGGCTTCCCATGCCAGTCGTTTTCAATCATCGCTCAAAATCCCAAGAGGCTTGGTTACAAAGACCAAACTAAAGGTAAACTATTTTTTGAAATGTGTAGAATTTTGAGGGACAAGCAACCACAAGTTTTTGTTGCCGAAAATGTAAAAGGCATTCTTTCAGCAAATAAAGGCGAAGCCTTTCCGCTTATTCTAGATGAGTTCAAAAAATCCGGCTACCATGTAAAATATCAGGTTCTCAATGCAGCAGATTATGGTGTACCCCAAAAACGCCAAAGGGTTTTTATCATTGGGTTTAAAGATAAAGATGCTTATGATATTTTCGATTTTCCAAAACCTACAGTCAAAATCCCTATCACAATCCGAGAAATTTTAGAAGAAGAAATTGAAGAAAAGTATTTCTTCAGCGAAAAAGCCGTACAAGGTATGCTAAAATCAAAAAATACCAAAACCATGAACAAAGGACGCGCCCAAAACATTGACGCTCCCTGCAACACCGTCGGTGCACACTTGAGCAAAGTAAGCCTGAACAGTACCGACCCAGTCATGCTCACAAACGGACGCTATAGGATGTTTACTCCACGAGAAGTAGCACGCATCCAGTCATTCCCTGATTCTTACCAATTAGCTGGCACTAAAGCCACCAATTACAAAGCCCTGGGAAATGCTGTCGCACCAGTCGTAATGTGGCATGTAACCAAACAAATTATTGCAGCCTTAGAGGCCACAAGTCAAAAATAATTCAAAACCTAACCCTCTCGTAAACACCCCTCCGTTATTTACAAGAGCAGAAGGCTTCTATCTCCCTCCACCATCTTCCGTCGATTCAGCTGCGCGCTCAGCGTCTTCGGCAACATCGAGTTTAATATACTCTTCAACTTCGCCATCTTCATATAATTCTAACAGGCGCAAATCAAACTCCGTAAACATTACCTTGAGCGAAGCGTAATTGACTTCTGTCTCGGTTTTTTCATTCAGTTTAACAAAATAGTATCCGTCACCGCTGCTCGACAAAAACTTACCGCTGCTCTGCCCTGGTTCCAGCGTCATCGCCATGTCCGAACGCCCACCATCAACGTTCATGTTGTCAACCAACTGACCGGTTTCCTGATATTCCACCGCCTCGCCAAGTTCTTCCGTTACTTTAAGATAATTATTATCATTTTCGGCCAAAATCCGCTCCACCTGCGCCACAGTTTCCTTGGCCTTACTATCAATCTCCGCCACCACTTTTGCCTTCATCAGGCTCAGATACAGCATCCGACGATACTCCGTACGGTTCATACCAAAATTATTCTTGATAATTTTAAGAAAACTCTCCTCGCTGCGCTCCACCCCACCCACAATCCGATGCGAATTAAACGCCTCATCAATCTCCGCATTCGTCACGCTAATCCCCAGTTCCTTACCAAGTTTTAGCGCGTAGGTATAATCGATTGCCGCATCAAGCGCCGCTTGCTTGTACATCGCACGCAAATAATCCTCATCGCTACTATCACCAAGCTGACCACCTTGCTGCTCCGCGGTAATCAAATTACTACGATAAATCATTAAATAGTCGCTGTAGCGCACCTTTTCGCCGGCCACTTCTGCCACCGGCACCGGAATCACTTGCGTAATACGATAAATCATGTCACCAGTATCTTGCATTTTGTAAAGCATCGCCCAACCAGCTCCAATCATCAATGCAATCGCCACCAACGCCACAATCAAAGTGTTAATAATCAGTTTATGCTTAGCATACTGCATCGGATATTTGAACTTACGACCCTGCGCAAGCACTTCTTCGCGACGTTCCTCGACTTTCTCTCGTTCAGTCTTCGGTTTTGGTTTAAATAATTTCATAAAAATCACACTCTCAATATTTCTATATCTATTTTAGCATAAACAACCTAAAACCGCGCATAAAAATCCTGGTAAAAGAGTAATAGGTCGAACAAACGCTCAACCTATTACTCTGGTGACCTGGGTGCGAGTCGAACGCACAACCTTTTCCTTAGGACGGAACTGCTCTATCCATTGAGCTACCAGGCCATACCGTAATTATAGCACAAATCACCGCCTCTATCTACCTACTCCTGCAAACAGCGGAGAGAGAAACCGGCGTAACGACCACCTGGGCCATCTGACGTGCCCACATTCAAGGGGTTAAAATTTAAGAGGTATGCGTCACCAGAAATAGCACCACTATTACACCAATAGCGACCATTAATTCCTATGTTTCGCAAAAATCCATAAGGTATAAAAACATAGCCGCTGCGCAAAAAAGTAATTTTAAGTCTGCAAGACCAATTATTTTACCCTATCGTTTTTTAAAAAACGATAACAGACTTTTCTTACTCTAACTCTGTTATTATCGCATTGGTGACCTCACGTTTTTACAAAAACGTGAGGTATGCTAAATGAAAAATCGTTTTTTACTTAGGCAATTTTGGAGAAAACCTGCATTTTTGATACATCTTTTAATCAAATTAGCTCTAATTTATTTCTGTGCGCAGCGGCGATATAAATGTCGACCATGGAGCATTAAGGCACGTCGGTTTTCTTGGCGATTATTGGTCAAAAAGTGGCGTTGCATCTCATAGCGCACACTGTTTCTTCATTGACCGATCAGAAACCAATCCATCAGGTGGCCCCAATTCTCGTTACTACGGTTTCTCTCTCCGCTATTTGCAGGAGTAAAAAGCATTCAGGAACAATCTTACCTACAACATAATAATTAAGTAAACTAGTACGTTCTATAAAACAAAATCCTCATTTTTTGTAAAATTCGCTTGCGCTTTGCAAAACTGTGATATAATAAAGTTGTACTATCTTTATTATATCGCAATCGGATTTTTTGTATGATTGCGTCAAATACGACTACAGAGTGGACACCATGTAGGAGTTCCCAAAAGTAGTTGTGTTTGACACGATTGCATAATAAGGATAGTACACCCTCGTGGTGTCCTTTTTGTATCATTCTATAAAAAGGGCCGCAAAATAGCCGACCGAATAATTTATAAATAGTAGGACAAATTATAAAATTCGTGGCTATGTCAAATTTATCATCTAGAACTGGCGTAAACTATGGATTACGCTTACGCCAGTTTTTGATGCCGTTTTAACAAAAATTTATCACAAGAGGAGGTACTACGTGGTGAAGGTTTTTGATAATAAATTTAATATACTAGGCAT
>CAYNHE010000024.1:0-18130 GCA_964397215.1 uncultured Candidatus Saccharibacteria bacterium | reverse complement strand
ATGGTAAGAAATACTGGGTATCTAAGCTCAAAGATGGGAATTGTTGGATGGTGCAAGATCTTAAACTAGACTTAGAGCAAGGAAAATCCCTTTCTCCATCTGATACGAACGTTCCAGAACCGTGGGTGGTGCCATTAACGACACAACACGACAGTGGGGAAGGGTTCAACAATAACCCATACGGTTCGTTTAACCCAGGAGAATACGTTATGTTATCACCTATATATACTGATTGGTGTAAAGAATCGGCCTCAAACGAGAACTGGCAAACAAATACTTATTATTCATTAGGAGATGAACGCTGCGCATCTTTTGTAACAAATGTAGAGGGCTGGAAAGATGATTTTATCTCAACTGAGAGCGCAACGACTAACCCAGAAAACAAAACATACGATGCCCATTATCTTGTGGGAAATTATTATAATAAAAAAATAATAACCGCTGATTACACTAGCACTAGCGCTGGATATGATATTTGCCCTAAGAATTGGAGATTACCAACTAGTGACTCAACCGATATAAGCACTGGCTATCCGACATCAGAATACTATCAGCTGTTTAGCTCATATGATAGTGAGGGCTGGACTATTAAAGCCGATGGCCATGGCATAAGGCATAGCTTCCAATTCGGCGACATTACTTACCCTGCAACGCCTTTTTATGTTACACTTGCAGGATACCTTCGAGGAGAAGGTCAAATTGCCTACTTAGGCTTTGCCTACTATTACATGTCCAACGAGGCCACCAAGAATAGTACGATGGCTAGCCTTAGAAGCTATCAACCTTCTTATTTACTTCCTTTTGTGGCAAATACTGCTGCGACTAATCGCGCACGTTGTATTGCTCGTTAGCTTTTCTTGGTCAGAGATTTATCTCTGACCAAGAAATATATGGGGAGAAAGGAAGCCTCGTAAGGGTAAACGAGGCTGGAACAGCAAAGGTATAGACACTCTTTAAAAATCGTGTTAAAATGAACCTATATTAATTTGGTTAATTACCATCCATAGGCATCCCTTCCACATCTTCTAAATGTTAACCTTTACTATTAAGTATCGACCAACTTGTGTCCAGGGACCTCCGCTGTTCCACGCCTAGTATAAAGCAGATTTTAAAAAAGTTACGGAATTTTCCGTAAGAAAATTCCGCTGCGTGCGTCGTTCGAAAGAAAAAAGTATAAGTACTTTTTTCTTTACTCACTATCCTCCGCAGTTCAACATTAGTTGTATGAGACATTAAGCACTAAGTGAGGTCCATACTTTTTTGAAGACACTAAAACACCAAGCGTAGTTCGTATTTTCTAGCGACTAAAAGCAAGGCGTAGCACACCTTGCAGAACGAGCGCCCCGTAAAGACGGGCGCGCGAGTGGGGAGCCTAGAAAATACGAACAAGCGCCCTACTCCTGCAAACAGCGGAGAGAGAAACCGAGGTAACGATCATACGGGCCGTACGACGGGTACACCCCAGAGGCATCGAAGTAGAGGTAGTACGCAATAGTAGAGGCAACGCCGCTACGCGACCAATAGTGGCCATTGATGCCTGCGCTCCTCAAGAAACCGAGGCCCATGGCGGTGCGGCCGCTGCGCACAAGAATGGTAAAAGCCCAAAAATACATTGAAATTGCAGATTTTACAAACCTCGAAAAACCGAAAATTTGTAAGTTACATTTTTCGTCTGACCTCTGTTATTTACCACCTATAAACCTCGAAAAATTTAATTTTTCGAGGTTTATGAACAAGGCTTTTTTCGCTACTATTCGCCAATCAACTTGCGTACATCCTCACAAATCAATCTGGCTTCCAGTCGATTTTCGTGCAGGACATCTTGTACGTCATATCGATCGATAAACTCCTTCTTGAGACCATAGCAGAGCACTTTCATAGCCGAATCACCATAGAAACGTGCGATTTTCTCACCAAATCCACCATCCAGCACGCCATCCTCAAGCGTTACCATAACGCTATGGTTAGCTTTTAGTTCTTCAAGGAGTTCTTCATCGATACCCGACGCGAATCTCGGATTAATCAACGTCGCATTAAGGTTAAGCTCACTCGCGATAAGTGCCACCACTTCTTCACCCAACTGATAAAAATCACCTAGCGCGACAACCGCTACTTCAGCGCCATTCTGTTCTACTTTGAACTTATTTAGCACATCATAACTTGTGTCCACAGCGCGATTATCTTCAACTACGCCGTTGCAAGGAATTTTAATCGCGACTGGATGACCAGTCTGTTCAATCGACCAATCCAGCATGGCCAAATATTCTGCTTTAGAAGTTGGCGCAAGGTAAACCAAATTTGGAATATTGCTCAGCATCGGAATGTCAAAAATCCCCAAATGCGTTACGTCATTCATTCCATACACCGAAGCCGAATTCACCAGAATCGTCGCCGGATTATTATTAATACACAAATCTTGCGAAATCTGATCGTACGCGCGCTGCAAGAAACTCGCCGCCACACCAAACACCGGCTTACCACCACCTTTGGCCATACCAGACGCTAGTGCCACCGCACATTGTTCAGCGATACCCACATCAACGAATTGTTTGCCAGCTTGTGCGCGTTTTGCCGCGTCAAACCCTAGAGTTTTTGGTACGCCAGCCGTAATCACGACTACATCCTCATCTTGCGCCATTTTTTCGAGCAGGTAATTTGCAACAATTTCTGGATAACTTTCTCCACCATGACCGCCTAACATTTCGCCAGTTTCCACATCAAATGGTCCAGTATAATGCCAGTTTTCTTTGTTCTGCACAGCCGGCGTATAACCACGACCTTTTTCGGTATGAATATGTATCACGATTGGATGGTCGGTATCTTTCACGGCCGAAAAAGTTTTAATCAACTTAGCGATGTCATTACCATTTCCTTGATAAACATGGTCAAGCCCCATCGCACGGAACAAATTATTTTCTGCTGCTCCGTTTGTCTCACGCAGCTCGCGTAAGTTCTCATACAGCCCACCATGATTCTCGGCGATTGACATTTCGTTATCATTAACTACCACGATAAAATTCGTTTTTTGCGCGCCGATATAATCTAACCCTTCGAGTGCTTCACCGCCGCTTAAACTTCCGTCGCCAATAATGGCAATAACATTCTCCGTACCGTGCTTTTGGTCGCGCGCTTTAGCCAGACCAGCCGCCAAAGCCACCGACGTCGAAGTATGCCCAACGTTAAATAAATCATGCTCGCTTTCGTCCGGATTAGTATAACCAGAAACATCGTCATAATGCTCTGGATCAATATAAGCTTCTTTACGTCCAGTCAAAATCTTGTGTGGATAACTCTGATGCGAAACATCAAACACTAATTTATCCACTGGCGAATTAAACACATAGTGCAGCGCAATAATCGCTTCCACCATGCCAAAATTCGGCCCCAAATGTCCACCATGCACACTACCCCGTTGCAAGAGTGCCGCTCGGATTTCTTCTGCTAAAGTTTCCAATTCTTCTACCGACAATGTTTTCAAATCCGCCGGGTTATTTATTTTATCTAGAATCATGCTTGTCCTTTCGTTTTAGTAAGTTTGTCCACCATCAATGCCCAAATTCTGCGCAGTGATATAACGCGCCTCATCCGTACAGAGGAATAATACCGCATTAGCAATATCAATCGGTTCTTGCGGCACGCCCATCGGAATTCCATTGGTAAACTCACCAAAAGTCGCGTCTTTAGCATTCTGATCGGTTCCACCGGTCATTTCTTCTAGCATATGTTCCCAAAGCGGAGTACGAATAATCCCTGGTAACACACAGTTAATATTAATGCCGTCTTTAGCATGTTCACGCGCGAGGCACGCCGTGAGTTCCAACACCCCAGCCTTCGTCGCACCGTAAACCGCCGTGCCAGCGCTGCCGAGTTTCGCCGCGATTGATGACAAATTAACGATTTTACCATAATGTTGCTCACGCATAATTGGTAGCACCGCTTTACAGCCATAAATCGTACCATTTAGATTTACCTGAATCATTTTATCACAAGTTTCTATTGACATATCAATTAGTGGCGCCGCCGTGCAAATCCCAGCATTATTTACTAGAATATCAATTCGTCCATAATCGGCACGTACTCGCTCCACCAGTTGAGTAAAATCATCAAAACTCGTCACATTAAGTTCAGCATAATCAACCGTGCCATCAAATCGCTCCCGGATTTCCGCCGCCGCGGTTTGCAGCTCATCAAAATCCATGTCGGTCATTATCACCTTCGCCTGAGCCTTAGCAAATTCTTCCGCAACCGCCCGACCTAGCCCACGTGCCGCACCGGTAATCACCACCACTTTATCGGTAAAATCATATTTAATCATTATATCCTCCATTTCTATAATGATTATAACACACTCGGCCGACGCCTAACTTTACTTGCGCACTTTTGATTTGCGTACTTTTGGTTTGCGCACCACCATTTTGTCACAAGCCGCTAGCATAGCCGGGAGTAACAGGAGAATCAACAGAATCGAACAAGTCGTGCCTTGCGAAATCGCCAAGCAAATTTTCGCCGCGACCGCCGAGGCAAAATTACCCACCACCAGCGTCACTAGAATCAGAATCAAACCAGAAGTCATAATGGCGTGAATCGAATTCGTGTATGCATAGCCCAGTGCTTCTTTAATCGTTTTTTGATCGTGACGCGCCTCGATATAATACGACGTATAAAGAATCGCGTAGTCAATCGTCGCGCCCATCAGAATACTTTGGACAATCAGAATCGCAATGAAATACATTTCACCGTCTAGCACCGTCATTAATCCCATAGTGAAGTAAACCGCGCACTGAATCAACGCCACCAGAATCACCGGAGTAATCAGTGACTTAAACGTCACCGCCACCACGATGAAGATAAACACCATAGTGAGAATCGTGATAAAATTCATCTCCGCATCGAAACTTTGCGACATCTCATAAGCCATCAGAGAATTACCCACGACGTAATAACTCTGGTCGGTGCGCTCGGTTAAATTATTTTTTACACGCTCAATAAAATCAAAAGTCTCCGCCGATTCTTCATCATAATCAGTCATCACGACAACGCGCGAATAGTTTTCGCCCACTAACATTTCCTTAGCATCCGCCACCGTCTGTACCGCAGTATTAATATCTGTACGCACTTTTTCCGGCACAAAATCCGTCAATCGTTCATCCACCAAAATCACTCTATCAAGATACGTCACAAAATCTTCTACCGACAACTTCCACGTTTCATCATAATCATAAACACTGCCGCGGTACAAATACACCAGCTCCACCAAATCTTGATTCAAGTCATTAGTAAACGTTGATAACGTACCCACGAGCTCGCTCGGCGTGTAGGCACATTTAGCAAGTGTACTCTGCATAATCTGCTGCACAACAGTTAACTTATTAATCGTTGCGTTATCTAAATTACTCGCATAAGTCGGGTTCTGCGCTACGTCACCCAGCAAGAAATCGACAAACTCACTCAGCGACAAAGTTACGTCCTTGCCGAGCTGCTTTACTTCGTAGAGGGAATATAGCAATTCGAGATTTTCGGTCGGCATGTTGGTAAAAGATGCCATTTGCTTCGTGTTTAGCCGAACTGATTTTTGCACCAAATTAAAGATTTGCTGTGCCTGCATAATCATCGTTCGGGTTACTGGATCTACCTCGCTCGAATATTTGGCCGCTAGGTTAATAAACTCACTCGGCGTCATAGTTAAAGTCGCCGCATTTTGCAATACAGTTATTTGCACATTCGCCGGCAGACTTTGCATAATCTGCGCGAGTGTCAATTCCGCACCAGCCCCAGCCTGAACGCCACCAGCCATACCACTCTGCGCCATTACCATTTCTAAGGCTCGTGTAGTATAAACTTGTTGCACTAGTTCCGGCGTCACACCAAAAGTTTTCGCCATCGTTGCCGCGTCAAGCGACTGAGAACTTTTTGCGAGATTCATCATGCCGGCCAGTTGAGTAATTTTTGCCCGTTCTGCCGTGCCAAAATTGGCCCCATATTTAGACTGCATCACGTAGTTTTGCAAGAAATTCACAAACTCCGTCACCGTCAAACTCTGCTGATCATTATGAGAATTATAATAAATCAACAAGTCGTCCGTTTGCTCACGATCAACTTCCAGTGCCACCGCGAGACTTGCCGCGTTACGTTGCTGTTGCACCGCATTCACGCTAGCAAAATTAGCCAGTTGAGCAATTTTTGCCTGCATCTCCGGCGTTAGTTGCTCGCTAAAGGCTGGGTTATTCACCACTTCATTCTGCACGAAACTCACAAACTCATCCAGCGTCAAATCACGCCCTTGACCATCATGATAATAATAGTAATAAACTAGCTTAAGCAGATAATCATCCACTTCAACGTCTGCGCCCAACTTTTCCATGCGTGCAGTCAAGCCATTCACCGTCAAGCCATCGCCAATCGTATTGCCATAGCACAGCACTTGGCTCACCTTCTCGTCATCGGCTAGCTGACGGCAATATTCCGCTGCGCCATGCTCATCGGCGTTATTATAAATCAGCGCAAACTGATTTTTCTCGCCAAAAACTTCCTTCACCTTATCTTCAAGCGGACTACTGTAAAAAATCCCCAAATTGCCCTTCAGCATAAAACATCCAGCAAACACCACCACAAAAATCGGTAGCCCCACATAACGCATTTTGTACGCCAAATTCCCAGCCCAAGTCAGATTAAAATGTAGGCTCGGCTTCTTAGTTTTAGCAATCAACTTATCGCAGAGCAAAATCAGTCCTGGCAGACAAGTAAAAATTGCAATTAAGCTAAACAACACACCCTTCGCCAAAACAAAACCGAGATCCTGCCCAATCGTAAAACTCATAAACACCAGCGCCAATAGCCCCACAATGGTCGTCACCGACGAACTAGAGATCGCCGCAAACGCCGCATAGAGCGCCTTTTTCATCGCCTTCACTCGATTTTCTTCAGTCTCGCGTTCTTGCACATAACGGTTCATCAGCATAATCGAATAATCCATCGAGAGCGCCATTTGCAAAATCGCCACAATCGCATTGGTAATATTCGAAATACTTGGGAACATCAAATTCGTCGCTTTGTTTAGCACTACCGCAACCAGAATCGTAATCAAGAACAAAAACGGTTCCACGTACGACTCACTCATAATAATCAAAATAATCAGCGCGCATACCACTGCTAGCACGATAATGCTAAAATGTAGCACCTCACCATTTTCGTCCTCCACCGTGCCAGAATAATAAGTTTCTAGTTCATCATTAAACTCTGCGCTGGTGATTTCTTCATAAACTCGCCGCGCCGTTTCTGAATCCGCCTGCCCATCAATCGTCAGCACCATGCGCGTGTATTCGTCACGATTGTAAGTTTCTGATTCATCATAAGCTACCTCGCTCACGCCATCAATGCCGCGCAAATAGTTCAAAACATCCTCGCGCTGCTCGGCCTCCAAATTAGCAAACATCAAAGTCAAATCACTCGTTTCATCCTCGCCAAACTCCGCCGTCATGAGATCAAGACCTTGCCGAGTTTCCGAATCCTTCGGCAAATATTCCATCATGTCGCTATTAATCTTCACCTTACCCATCAAAACCACGCCGACCGCCGTCAAAATCGCGAACAGCCCCAGAATAAAATAGCGTTTTTCGACAATAAAATCAGTAATTTTCTTTAACATTTTTTACCTCTACTTATAATTTAGTTTAAAATCTCTTCATTCATGCGCAAAATCTTATCATCTAGGTCAGCCAAGATTTTGCTCTGCCAGGGTTCGCCCCTGTACATCATGTCATTATAGCGATTCATCTCCCCAAAGTAAAGTACAAAAATCGGACATCTGTCCAAAAATGGACACTTGTCCAGTTTTTGACGAATCCCAACCAAATTCCACGCTAAATCTCACGCCCACCGAACACTTGTCTAAAAATGTACACTTGTCCAGTTTTTTGTTATAATCTAATTATGTCTAAAATTAATTCTGCGCCAGCACGCACCAGGGAACGAATCCGCAAAGCTCTGGCTTCGCTCCTCGAAGAGAAAAAATCTCTCAGCAATATTACCATTACCGAGTTAACCGAACGCGCTAACGTGTCGCGCTCCACTTTTTATACTCATTATAAAAATCTTCATGCCGTTGTGGTCGATTTTCAGACCGAGATTTTTGACAACTTTTTTGCCGCCATCAAGACCCCTCACTCCACCGGAAATAATCCTAGCCAAAACCACGTTTTTAGCGAAAACGCTTCCGAACAAAACCCTAATCTTGCCGACAATAGCGCACCTACCATCGACGACTTTTTCGATCGTCTAGCCGATTTTCTCCGTGCCAACGAAACCACTTATCGCCAGCTGCTCTCGTCGAGCGAAGCTCTTGAATACGGCCTAGCGCTTAACCAAACCATTTGCGAGCAATGTTTCCGTTTTCTCAAACATCGCGGCGATTTGCATCGACGTCCAATTTATCATCTCAAAATCGATATTAACTTTTTCGTTGACGGTCTCATCGGTCTACTAACAAAATACTTTCGCGACGAAATCGACCTCACTCTCGACCAAATCATCGACTACGCCAAAGAAATTTCGCATTTTTATCTAGCCTAAAGCAAACATCAAAAATTTAGCAAAAGCTCAATCCTAATAATACTTTAACGCCAACTCGTATCCAGCACTTTCCGTGCCTCGGCCGTGGTTTTGGTTTCCATGAGTTTTGCCCGAATTTCGCTCGCCCCGTCAAAACCATGAATATAAATCTTAAAATAATGCTTCAGCGGCTCATACGGCAGCCCACGCACTTCTTCATCGCCACCCTGACTGAGCTTGAGCGCACGTTTGGCTTTAATCTGCGCATCCACTTCGTCATAGAGATCGAGGTGATAAAACAGCAAATCGCGCAATTCATCGCGCGTCGGCTGGTGCTTGGTAAAACAATACGGATTCTCAAACACTCCACGCCCAATCATAAAGCCATCCACTTGCGGATATTTCGCGCTAAGCGCCTCAACTTGCGCCAAATCTTTAATATCGCCATTCACCACCAATTTCGTTTCCGGCGAAAAAGCCTTCGTGAGGCCGATAATTTCTGGGATCAACTCGTAGTGCGCCGGAACTTTGGACATTTCTTTGCGCGTCCTGAGGTGCACAGTGAGTGCCGCCGGCCGCTCCTTAAGTAGCACCGGCAGCCAATCACGATATTCGTAAGTATAAGTATAACCGAGACGAGTTTTCACCGACACCGGCAACACCGTCGCCGCTCGCGCTTGCCTGAGACATTCTACGGCGAGCTCCGGCGTTCGAATCATCGCCGCGCCGCCACCAGCCGCATTCACATGACGATCTGGACAGCCCATGTTAATATCCAGCCCAGCAAAACCCAGCCCCTCCAGCGCACCAGCCAGTTCGGCAAAATGCTCCGGATTTTTACCCCAAATCTGAGCAATAATCGGCCGATCACTCGGCGCCACCGTCAGCCGCTCCAGCGCATTATCGCGACCGCGCTCACTCGCAAAACTACTCACATTGGTAAATTCAGTAAAAAACAAATCTGGCCGCCCAGCTCGCGCCACCACCTGCCGAAAAATCACGTCCGTCACGCCTTCCATCGGCGCCAACGCGGTAAAAGGTTTTGGTAAATTTTGCCAGATATTTGTCATAGTATATATAATAACATATTTCCGCAAAAATAGCAGCCTAGCGGCAAGATAAAAAGCCAATATAATTATCATTGCAGTGTTAAAATCGCCGATTTTGAATGACGCAGACAGCAACCTAAGAATTTTCAATTCTGGGGTTGAACTGCTGAGGATAGCGAGTAAAAAGCAAAACTTTTTTGCTTTTTTGCTTTTTTGCTTTTTTGCTTTTTTCGAGCGACGCAGGCAGCAATATCTTTTACAGATGCAAAAGATATTGACTTTTTTGCTTATGTTTGGTATAATAGAAAGATAGGGGATATTTTTATGCATTTTTACCAAAACTTGCAAATACCTTAGAAAAACCAGGGAATAACCCCGGGATTTTCACAATTTCTTGGCAAAACTTGGCAAAAACATATCACCCCTGCAATTTTACATTTTAGAAAATGGAGGAATCAGAATGTCAGAAAATCAGCACAACGTCACCCCAACCACAAACAACAGCACCAAACCACCCCGTCGGCGCAGGCATTTCAACTTAATCAAACTCGCCCTTTTGCCGACAATATTCTCATTCACCATGTCAATCATGTCTGTCCTATTATCAATCGTGCTTATTTGGGTGATTGACCACACTATCGGCATCTCCGAAGAAGGAGAAGTCCTAGTACTGAACACACTTAGCAGCGGCACATGGATAGGCATGCAGATAAGTTTACTATGCTTATTGCTGCCTAAGTTGGGCAGTCTCCTTGACAGTCATAATTTGCCACGTTTCAATTTTAAGACGATTCAGAGCGGCATCTGGATCGGCATAGGTATTTTGGCGCTTGTCTCGGCTGCATCAATCGTTACAGCTCAAGGTATTAACCAAGAGCGTATTACTCAGACCGTCTTAGTGGTCGGCATTTTGTCTGGAGGTATAATCTGGAATTGCTATTTTAAAGTCCTGCACAGAGCGTTTACAAAATTAAAGGAGGAGATTATTAATGACAGCAAATCAAAAGATGCTACTCGACACAATTAACGACGAAAATTCCAACGACACCAAAAGCCTGTATTATTTGCTTTTCGGCAAGTGGCCCAAACACGACTGTTTGCCAGTGTTCAAAAAATCTCTCTGGACCATCATCAGTTCCATCAAACACGGAGACGATTTCTATGATTTTCTGGAACACAGTAACCGTTCATACGACGTCAGAATCGCACCAACCGTCGACGAAACTCAGGCTAAGACCGCAACTGAAGCTGAAACTAAAGATGCCGCACATTGTTCAGCGGTCAAACTTGCAGACTTCATAGAGGAACTCACCAATCTCGGCGTTACTTTTTACTCGGCAGCCGAACTGGATGACTTCGCGCAAGTTCTCGCTACGTTAAAGAGAGATTATGGCGAGGTGATTTACATGATGTATCGACAACCTTTGGACCCGGTACTACCAGATTATTTGTTGGCCGAATACACCAGTCGCTTACTGGAAGTCATCGCTAATAAGTCCACTGCGCTTGAGGCAAAATCCAATCTCTACGCGGCCTGTCGCACTGGTCTGGAATACGACGAAGAAAATCCGCTCACGTGGGATTTGGAAGCTTGGGATTTTTCGGTACGCACTTACAACAGTTTGTACCGTGCCGGCATCCGCTGCACAGCCGATTTGGTCAGCAAGAAATGGTCCGCCGTGCAAAAAATCCGTAATTTAGGCCAAGCATCGCAAGCCGAAATCTTACGCAAATTCCAGGGCCACGGCCTTACTTTTGCGCCAGAACAGTCTTAACTCACAAATCAAGCAACACGCAATTAACCGTAGTAAAAACAGCAAAAAATCATCTCCATCGCATCTTATCCGCTATATAAACGGAATCTTGGTGGCTCGAAAAGCAATTTTCGAGCCATTTTTCTTCTGAGTGTCGCAGGCAGCAATGGTAAAATCTTCGATTTTACCATTGACTTTTTTACAAATCTATGATACAATGGAAGAATAGACGCTATTCACGTCTCTAGTAGCTTAAATTTTCAGCTCTTTTCTAAGAGTGGCTAGAGATTTTTTCACGGAATATTCCGTGCACGACACAGGAGGGAACATGAAATACACAAGTTATGAAACAACCAGCGGTCTCAAGCAAATTATCAAACGAGCGAGAGAATCCTCGCCTCAGGATGGCCAAACCTTATGCTTCGGCGTGACCAGAGGGCAGATTATTAGCTTTTCGGAGCGTATGCAGAATTTGCAAATTCATTATTGCTGGTTCGAAATTTGCGCCAAACAAGAGTCAGATCAGCAATATATCATTCTGCAGCCGCTGTTATCACAGAGACAAATCGAGTGGCAAATCATCGGTACACCGATTCTTGCTGAACAGTTCGAAGCCCTGATTACGGACGAAAGATGCGAGTTTGGCGGAGAATCTATCGAGTTCAAAGAGCCCTACGACCCCAATGGTAATGATTATGAAAAAAGAATTTTGACCGATTGGGCATTTTCGGTTGACGAACAGCTGCGAACGTCCACGAATGTCAAGCAACGCTACGAAAAAACTTTGCAGCGGATTTACGAAGACAATTTCGGCAACCTCATAATTCGCAGTCGGGACGAGTATTTTCGGCTTGTTCATGAAACTACCGCATATACTAACCAATATAATTGTTATATGCGAGAGTACAAAGGCGTAGCTCCGTGGAAACATCTGATGAACCCACGTACCAAAGATTTTCATGATACCGCTAATGCCAAACAGCTCGTGCCCACGTTATGGATACCAGAAAACCCCGAAAAATACGAGTTTTATTTAGATTTTTTGGCCAGCTGGCGCATCAAGAATAGCACAACCATTACCGCAGCGGTAGGTGCTTTTGTTTACACACATAAGTTGAGCTACGGCAGGATTATCACTAAAACCAGCTTGCGGATTTCCGACAGCGTCGCCCACCAGAACTAAAGAAAGGGAATCAAAAAGAAAGGAGTTAGTTAAAACACCACTTAGGTGGTAATATAAAGACCGGCAATGCCGGTCTTTTCAATTCTCGACAATTATCAAGTTTGTTACAATCGTAACGTTTTCTAGAACGTCCTCACCTTGTCAAACGGATACAATCTCAATACCACTGGCCCAATAATTCGACAAAACGGAATCGTGCCCAACCCCGACCGCGAGTCAAAACTATGCGAACCTTCACGGTTGTCACCCGACACAAAAATCTCGCCCTCCGGCACCGTAATGTCTACATCACCCGACGTATATTCTTTTGGACCATTGTTTTCGTCCACTCGCGTCGCGTCATCCGGATGGAAGCCGTCAGGATTCTCCTCGTTATAAACCGTCAACGTGCCATCTTTTACTACCACGCGCTCCCCCGGAAAAGCAATCACTCGCTTAATAATATATTGATCAACCTGCCCAAGCGGCGCCTCACAAGTTAACGGACCATCCGCGTCACCATTCGCAAATACAATCACTTGACCACGTTCCGGCACATATTCTTGTTCCATAAAATGCGACCAAGTCACCGGCAAACGGTTCACGATCACTCGATCGTCATTCTGCAAAGTATTTTCCATACTAGAACCTACCACATTGTATGAACGAAAAATAAAAGCATTCAAAATCATCGTGCCGAGTACCACGCAACCCACAAAAATCACGAGACTCAGCAGGTCCTTCATCAACGGATGTTTTTGGAAAAATTTTGGTTTTGGTTCCATTACTTAATTATAGCACACAACCATAAAGCAAAACCAATTTTTGTAAAAAATTAATATATTTTTTAGCTCGCTACAAAAATAAACATTTTGTTAAATATTTTATTAAAACCGCATAGTGAGAGCGTTAGCCCACAAGATAACTCTTCGCAAGACTAAATATTTTATTAAATCTTTTGTTAAAAGCATTAAGTAGAATCCTGTAGGCAAATTGCAAAGTTACTTACAAGGAACTCTCGGAGGTTGCTACCGAGAGCGTAGGGTGCGCCACGCCCGTAAAGACGGGCCGTGGCGACACCCGGTCCGAGAAAGTAATTTTGTAATTTGCCTACAGGATTCTAGATTTTAGATTTTTAACAAAATATTTATTTTTGTCTGTTATAATTGGGGTATGGCTGATTACATTTTTATCCGCAAAGGTCGCAACGCTCTCAGTTCCGTCCTCCACGTCGTACTTAACCTCGCACTAGCGGTCGTTTCGATTGGCGCTACGATTATTACTGGTAATTATTTAATTGGTGTGATTCTCGTTGTAGTTTCTAAATGGCGCGTGTTTGCTGTCAGTCATCGTTACTGGCTACTTAATTTACGGTCAAGTTTAGTTGATTTTATCGTAGGTATTAGTTTCGTTTTGCTAGCTTATGCGGCCGGCACGACACTATTACCAGTGCATTTTTTGCTCATTGTGCTCTATGCGCTCTGGCTCATCGTGATTAAGCCTAAATCATCGCCTATTTTTACCGTGATTCAAGCTTTAACCGCCATTGTAGTGGGAGGAACAGCTGCCACGGTTTTTGCTGCCATTGCCGATTCGTCAATTATCGTGGTAGCTTGCTTCTTGCTCGGTTTCGCCGCTTCGCATCACGTACTCGTCCAGAACGATCCAGGCGATCCGATTTTTATCTCGCTGGTCTGCGGACTTTTCTTTGCCGAAATCGGCTGGCTTGCGCACTCTTGGCTTATCATTTATACTATCGGTACGACTGGGATTTGTGTTTCGCAACTTAGCATCGTGTTAGCCGTCGTGGCGTTCGTGTTTTTCAAAATCCACGCCAACCTTGCGGCCCACAATGGCAAATTACGTTTATCCGAAGTAATGCTGCCAATTTTATTCAGCATCCTAGTTATCGTTGTGCTATTAGTTAGTTTCAGCCAACCGCGATTTAATATTCATTAAAAGGAGTAATCATGGAAAAAGACCTCAAAAAATCAGCCGATTCCGCTGCCGAATCTAAGACCGAAACCAAAGCAAACAAAACCAAAACCCCTAAGAGCAAAAAATCCTCCGACAAATCCTCCGACAAGTCTACTACAACTACCAAAACCACTAAATCCATTGCCAAGTCCGCTGATGCTCAGGATAAAAAATCTAAAAAGGCCAAATTAGCCAAAGCCGAATCTGTCAAATCCGCTTCAACCGAGGCCAAATCAATTTTGGCCGAGGCTAAGCCATCCCCCAACAAAAATGACAAAAAGGACACAAAACGCAAATCTCGCGCCAAATCAACCGACGACATTGACGATTCCGCCGCTGTTACCGCCGAACTAACTGCCTTTCGCCCTAAGCGCGACCATTATCATATTCCACTATATATTATGATTTGTATCGCCATGGGTTGTTCAGTGTTTAGTGCAACTTACTGCTTGTTTGATCTATTCGAAAACGACACGCCAATCACGGTTAATTATCCCGGCACTGATGGCAACTCGGCTAATTTTACCGAAGGTTCCATTGCGGACGTCGTATCAAAAGTCGCGCCAGGCGTCGTTTCAATCGTAACCGAAATCCGCAGCACCGGATTTTTCGGACAATCATACACTTCTAACGCAGCCGGCACGGGCATGATTGTATCAGGAGATGGTTACATTCTCACCAACAAACACGTTATCGAAGGCGCCAACGCCGTTCAGGTCGTACTTGACGATGGTAGCACCTATTCTGATGTCGAAATCATCGGTGCTGACCCACTTAATGACGTAGCTTTTCTCAAGATTAAAAACGTCGAGAACCTCCCAACTGTCAAACTTGGCGATTCCAAGACCGTCACTGCCGGTCAACAAGTCATCGCCATCGGCAACGCGCTCGGACAATACCAAAACACTGTTACTTCCGGCGTGATTTCTGGCACTGGACGCTCACTCACCGCCACTAGCAGTGACTACTCCACTTCAGAAACCCTCACCGACATGATTCAGACTGACGCCGCCATTAACTCCGGCAACTCCGGTGGGCCACTCGTTAACGCCACCGGCGAAGTCATCGGCATCAACACCGCCACCAGCGCCGAAGCCGACGGGATTGGTTTTGCCATTCCGATTTCTAGCGTTAAAGGACAGCTGAACAACATCATCCAGAACGGCAAAGCCGACCGCGCCTACATTGGAGTATATTACGTCACGATTACGCCAGACGTCGCCACTGCCTACGATTTACCAGTCACTTCTGGTGCCTATCTCTATAGCGCCTCACAATATTCTGCTATCGTAGCTGACGGCCCAGGCGCCAAAGCTGGCCTTAAGGAGAAGGATATCATCACCAAAATCAACGGAATTAGCCTCGGCCAAGCCGGTTCGGTTTCGTCAATTATCGGCGAATACAAGCCAGGCGACACTATTCAGCTCACCATTTTGCGCGATGGCAAAGAAAAGACGCTTAAACTTACCCTCGGCAGTTACAGTAAGTAGTCAAAATTATTAAAAACCAGAAGAGGAGAGTAAGTTCACTCTCCTCTCTAAAAAGTCTTTTATACTTAATTATTCAATTTCTTTGAACTCTGGATTTTCAAAAACCAGACCGTATCCTTCAGTTTTCAGATGTTTAAACCCATGGTTTTCGGCTAGTTCGACCAACTCGTCGTGCTGGCACGGATCAGCCTCTACAACAATATAATGAGCCATCACGTGATCATTACATTCGCTAAAAAATCGCTTGTACATTGACAGTCCATTCTGGCCTTTGGCATAGATAGCTTCTTTTGGCTCAAACTGCAGCTGTTTCGGATTGACCCAACGCCAACTTTTGCTCACATACGGCAAATTCGCCACAATCACGTCAAAACGTCGTTCATCGAGTTCTGGATCATAACCGTCAAAATATTCATCACTATCAGAACATTCATCATACTCCGGAAATCCTGGATTAAACTCCAGGTCATTAAACAAATTCGACTGCACAAGTTCCATGCGCCCCTCAAACCGTCGATTATTCGCACGTGCCGCGTCAAGAGCCTCTCTACTAATATCGACGCCTAAAACATAGGATTGCGGAATTTCAAGCGCTAGCGTAATACCAATACAACCGCTACCGGTACCCATGTCGAGAATTCTGGCACGTTTTGGTAATTTTAATTCTTTTACGAGATCAATCAATGTCTCAGTTTCTGGACGGGGAATCAACGCCCCAATCAGGGCAAAAAACATTCGCCCATAAAATTCCTTACGACACAACACATAAGCGAGCGGTAAACCACATTTGCGCTTAATCACCATATCGTGCAAAACATCTTCTGACATTTCCTTGATTTCACGTTCACTATGCGCCACCAACCAACTACGGTCACCGTCCGTCGGTGCCAAAAACCCTGCCGCAATCAACTCTGCGTCTAGGGGATCTATTTGGGTCTTCGCCCAGTCTAACCATTCTCTAATTTTCACTTTTACTCTCTTTTCTCAAGAACTCTATAGTTCTTGCTTAGCATTTTCGCGTTCAGCCTTTGTTAATTCTTTTATCAAATCGTCGATATCACCATCCATCGCCGCCGAAACATTAGAACGACTATAATGCACGCGGTGATCAGTAATTCTGTCTTGAGGAAAATTGTAAGTCCGGATTTTTTCGCTCCGGTCACCCGAACCAATCAGAGATTTGCGCGCGTCACTGGCGGCTTTCATTTCTTCTTGCTTCTGGCGCTCCATCAAACGACTTCGTAGCACCGCCATTGCTTTAACCCGATTCTGCTGTTGCGAGCGCTCGTCTTGCATCGCCACCACAATTCCGGTCGGCAAATGCGTAATCCGTACCGCCGAATCTGTCGTGTTAACACCTTGGCCACCGTGTCCGCCCGAACGATAAATATCAATGCGCAAATCATCAGGGTTAATATCGACCTCACTTTCCTCCGCTTCCGGCAAAACCGCCACCGTAGCCGTCGAAGTATGAATACGTCCCTGACTCTCGGTCACTGGCACACGTTGCACACGATGCACGCCACCCTCAAACTTCAACTGACCATACGGTCGTTCACCGGTCATTCTGATTACCACTTCTTTCATACCGCCAGCTTCGTTCTCGTTCTGGCTCATTAATTCCGTCTTCAGGCCATGCCGCTCCGCGTAACGCACGTACATTCGGTATAACTCACCAGCAAACAGCGACGCTTCGTCACCACCAGCCCCAGCCCGAATTTCCATAATGGCCGGCTTGTCATCCGCCGGGTCATGCGGCAAAAGTTTTTCTTCCAGCTCAGCATTCCACTGCTCAATCTTTGCTACTAGCGTCTGCACATCTTCGCGCGCTACCTCACCGAGATCCGGATCGTTCACTAATTCGTTCGCTTCAACCAAATTCTTCTTAGCCTGCTCAATATCGCGCATCAAGCCAATTAAATCATTCAATTCCGCCAAACGACGCGATTTCTCAGCAAAATCCGGTCGCTGAAAAGCATCTGGCTGCGCCAAAAATTCCTCAATCGCGGCTTTTTCTTGCTCAAACTTCTGGTAATCAATGTCCATATATGCTATTATAGCATAGTAAGGGTGGAATAAGAAGCATCACAATACATTGGGTCCCTTAGCTCAGTTGGCTAGAGCGTACGATTCACATTCGTAAGGTCATTG
>CAYNHE010000023.1:0-18346 GCA_964397215.1 uncultured Candidatus Saccharibacteria bacterium | reverse complement strand
CGGTACGAGAACGTGTCGATGGATTACCTCCTTTCTAGGGAGTTTGATGCGGATGTAGAAGCGAGCGAGAAACTTTGTTTCGAGCGAGCGTTGCGAGTGGATGACGCAAGTCAGACACGAAGCCTACATTCTAGCTAGGTCGGTCGTGATTGTGGTAAATAAGCTTAGATCACAATGTAGCCTGCAAGGGACACGACGAAGCTTTTCGACTGATGATGAATTGCACAACTAAGTTGTTAACAGGAAAATCACTCCGTAAGGGGTGATTTTTTGTAGTTGGTATTATTTTTAAGCAAGTATTTTTAAATCCCTCGGCAAAACGGGGGATTTCACTTTTTTGCACCTAATTAGGCAAAATAAGAGTATAATAAGAGTTGGAACATGTGGGCGCACTTTGAGAATTAGCGCAAAACTCTAGCAGCGATACCATATCGCGCCGTCTATTGGGGAGGTGTCAAGTAATGATGGGAAAAAGTTGTATTACGACTTGTGCTGGAAATTGTTTAGAACAGCTGAAAAAGTTCTTGTTGAACTACACGGGAACTGAGCAGCCAACGTTCGAGACTTTGCGAACGGCGCAGGCGAACGGCGAAGATTTACCGAAGGATCCGAACGTTTTTTTCGTCGTATTATGGCAGGTTAGAACTGGCCATAGATAAGGCGGTTGCTTCGCTAAAAGCAGAACATCCGGGCTGGACTCCATCTTGGCAAAAGGATGGTGCGAGAGCTGTGGCAAAAGTTCGGTACGTAGCAACGCAAAATTCCGGCGCTAAAAAAGGTTTGGTGGCGCCATATCTGAATCATAATATCAAGGGGGTGAAGCCTGTGGCCAAAAAGCCGCGCGTTAATTCAGTACCAACAGAGGAAGAAAAGTATTATTTCGACATTCTGATTGACATGTATCGTAATAATGGTTATGTTCTGCCGTCGCAGCGTCAGATGAGCAAGAATTCGATGATGAAGGCCGACGATCTTTTGCAGAAGATTGGCAAAGGGCAGGGCTGGCCCGGCGTTTTAGCGTCCTTGAAACGTGAGATTGAGCGCCGTAGTCACATTGGCAATATGCCGAAAGCCGAATTTAGCGGCAAGAATGACCGCAAGAAGGCAAAGCCTAATCTTGAGACCACTCCTGAGGTCAAAATTGCCGATGAGCCTAAACCGGAGGCCGTGGAATCTACTGCTGGCGAGCTGAAGTCTGAATCGACGGAGCCTATCAGTTCCAAAACGGAACCCGTGGAATCTGCTAAGTCTCAGCCGGAACCAGTGGAACCTGTTAATTCGGAGCCGGAGGTTATGGAACCTACTAAGCCTGCACTCAAGAAACGTGGTCCGCGTGCGCGTTCGACCCCTGAGGAAGAGTTGAAGAAGCTGGTGCATTATTACAAGATGCTGGGCAACAAAGTCCCCGGTCAGTACGATTTGCAGAATTTGGCACGTCGTTATCCGGGTGAGATCAGGAGCTATATGACTTTGGTGCGCTATTTGGGGCCGCAGTCAGGTTGGGCAGCGCTGATTGATGACTATTGGGCGCAGCACCAGAGGGAGTAGCTTCTAATGATGAAGCACTGAATGGCGAAAAAGGGCTGGTTTTGCAGTAGAGCGACAAGAGTTCTTTAAAAGTCTCTGACTCGGTAGGGTTAGGGGCTTTTGACATTGAAGGAGGGAAAGAAAATGGAAGAACAAAAATGTATCAATCAAACAGCCAATTTGGAGGAGGATTGGTCGAAGTACCCAAAGCTGGATTTTGATCCATGCACGCTATCTCAGAAGACGAAGACTTGGCTACGGCAGTATTTGGTCAAGAAATATCCCGGTGCGGAGGAGGATTACCGTTTTGAAGTGGTAAAATGGCTGTCGTCCGCTACGCAACCAATGTCTGGCTGGTCCGATGATAATCTCTGGGAGTATTTGTGGTGCTTGCTGATAGTGTACAAGGCGGTGCCGACGGTATCTCGTGTGAACGAACTTTACGACAAGCTTGGCACGCCGGCTTACACGCAAATTTGGCCACAGATAGGGAAGGATATGGTTTGGTCGGATACTCTGTTAAAAATGGCCTACGAGAGGCGTTCGGAGGAGGGTTGGCTGAAACGAGTTTTTGGTGAAAAAACTGTTGAAAATTTTCTCCAATCCCAGCAGTCACTGGACGAAACTGTTCAACCAGCAGGGACTGTTTCCATTGAAACCGCCCCTGAAGCGGAAGTATCTAACGGAGAAAGTTTGGCGTCCTGTAGAGAAGCGATTCAAAGCGATTTAGAAGTTCAAAGAATGCCAAAACACTTTGAACTTGGCGGTTCAAATAATGTACCACTTCAAAGTGTTTCAGAACCTTGTGAAGACACCACTTCAAATAATTCGCCAGTTCAAAGTACCAGCCTGGAGGAGCAGCTGATTGCTCTAGGGGTGCGGAATGAAGCGGAACCCCCGGCCGAAACTGAAGATCTCTATCAACGGCTGATGGATTGCCTGCCGGAGTGGCCTGATGATTTGATTGAGTGGCTGTTCGTTCAGGTGGAGTTTTTGCGCAAAAACGGTTTGACGCCGCTACGTGAGCGTAACCTGATGGCTCTAATTACCGCAAGCGATAAGACCGATTGGCACTATGTGCTGTTGGCGGCGCTCGAATGTCCATCGATGCAGAGCTGTTTACTGAGGTCGCCTACACAGCGGTTTGCGGAGCTCGGTATTAAACAGTTAATGTTTGATTTGTTGGTGATTTATGATAACAATGTGCCAAGGGCGTGGGAACTAGAGCAGGTGATGGGGCTTGGTTTACCGTCGGTAAAAGAGGTGGAAGAAGTTTTTGGCTGCTATCAGCGTGGCTGGCGGCGCAAAATCGCTAGTACTGCCAAATCTGGCGAGGTGCGCGAATGTGTATTGTCGCCGGCGGCCAAAAGAGTTGCTGACCATGCCTTTAGCGTGGATTATCGGCTGCGCCGCGGCGTGATTCAAAAATATCGCGTGGAAGATGGCAAATTAGTGCTTTTCGTGTCGTTTGACAGCGGTAAGCATGAGCGGATCATTCTGGAAAAACCATAGCTTACGCTAGTGCAAATCTGCAGGATTCTACGTGGTTTGCTAGATGCGAGCCTATATAATTCTGCGCCGCACATTTGACCACCATGCAGCGCGAACTTGAACGTTAGAGATAAGAGTCCCAATTTTGGGGCTTTTATTTTTTATCAGAACTCCGCAACGAAATTTTTGCCAGAACCTTGCGCTAAATTTCTGCCAAAACGTGTTATAATTAAAGGGAAAATTAAACAAAACAAACATCAGTAACAAGCAGGACGTGATGGAATCGGACTCTAGCGAAACTAAGCATGATGGAAAATTGAGGCGACTGAATGCTCGGTGGCCTTGGTTGAAGTGCGCGCTGTTTTTGTTGCTCGGCTGTTTGGTGGGGCTGATGGGTTTTACGTTGCTGCATAAGGATAGTTTGCCAGATGATTATACCGAGGGCGGACAGTATAGTTCGATTGGGTTGAAACCGCCTGCTAGGGTGAAAACCATGGATTTGACTGGGAAAAAGTTGATTGCGCTGACTTTTGATGATGGGCCGTCGGGCCTTACTACGCCACGGTTGCTGGATATTTTGGCAGCCAAAAACGTGCGTGCGACGTTTTTTGTGGTGGGGAACATGGCGTACAAAAACCTCGATGTACTCAAACGAGAGAAGTTAGAGGGGCACGAAATCGGTAGCCACTCGACTGGACATCAGAATTTACCTCGACTCAGCGCGGCTGAGCTGACGGCGAACATGAATGAGATGGAGGCGCTGTTCCAGAATAATTTGGGGCAAAAGGTGCAAATTATGCGTCCTCCGTATGGTGCGCTTAGTCAGTTGGTTTACGACACGATGCCGTATCCGATGATTCTCTGGTCGATTGACCCTGAGGATTGGAAATATCGGGATGCCGGTCGGGTGCGTGCGGCGGTGGTTGGCGCGGCGTTTGACGGGGCGGTGATTTTGGTGCACGATATTCATAATTCGACCATTGATGCGATTGCTGGGATTATTGATGATTTGCGCGCACGGGGCTACGAGTTTTTAACAATTTCCGAACTGGCCGAGGCGCGAGGGGTAAAATTGTCGGCTGGGTATCGGTATGGGAGTTTTAGGCCGTAGGGAACTCTCGCTGCTTGAGAACAGAAAAATGCCCATAACAGTTCAAGAGAATGGAAACGGGCATTATTTAGGTTAATTAGATAGAAATACAGCGAATACTCTCAGCGACTATACCATCGTTATAATTTACTATAAGGGATGGCATGATAGTGGTAGGACTAACAATGACTGTCACGCCGGCGTTAGCAGGAAAAATTGCCATAGCTGATCCTATTTGGTTCAATCCTCTTTGATAGTGAATATATCCTGATTCTACGTAGTGAACTGGATCACCAAAAGTGTAGTACTCTTGACCATCAACGGTGGCACGAGTGACGTTGCCGGTGCTATTGTTTTGGGCAGCAGTCTTGACGAAACCATATTGCTTGAGCATATTGGCAAAACTTCCGTCTGCGAAAATATTGCTGGCTTGAATTGGGAGTTTCCACCCTTTAGGGCAGATGTCAGTGTCGACGGCTGAGGAAGTATTTTTGGCGGTGGCGGCACCCCAAGCATAATAATTACCAATTAGATAATGGGCATCGTAGGTGCCAGCTATGCAGGTATGACCGTCCCATTCGGTGCAATTGACGCTGACAAGGGTATCATCAACAGTTTTTCCGTCTGTCAAAGTCCACGATTGGTGTTCGGCGGCGATATAAGAAGGAGTAAATTTTGTACTGTCGCTGACATCAACAAGGCTGACTTTGCCACATTGGCCAATGAGGTTGGAAATGTTGTCGCCACATGAAGTTCCGTAGGCTGGAACGGCTAATACTAATTTGCCAAAATTCCAGGAAGCTTGTGATGAAAGCGTGCTAGTCGAAAGGGTGCCACTGGCTGGTGGTGTGGTGAGAGTGTTGGCGCCTGGTACATATCCGGTGGATAGATGAGTGTCGGCAGGCGTTAGGCCTCGACTAGTGTTAAGATCAAGCGCTAGATTTTGAGTCATCCAGCAATGGCCGTCTTTGAGTTTGGCTACCCAATATGATTTACCATCGCGAGTATCGATGAGCTGTTTGCTGGCGTGGAGCGCAGAATTTTTACAAATTTCTGACGTGATGTCTTGCATATAGGTCAGGTCGTAGAGGCTAGAAACGCTAATCGGGTTGGCAACGGCAGAGAAAACGACCGAATTGTAATATTGCCCGGTAGGGAGAGTTTTGTCGATGTTGACGCCAAATTCAATATTATAATTATCTGTTGCATCATTGCGCGAGGCAGCATCAGAGGTAATAATAGATGTGTCAGAACTAGTGGGAACTGGACTATATAAAGTATCGATTGGCGCAACTCGGTATCCCCAAGAATTTGTGCTAAAATCATTGGCCGAAACTTGATTAGTGATAGAAGCAATGACTGCTGTTTCGCTAGCGTTTGCATTTCGTAGTTCGGTAGAGCCATCGATAGTCCACATGTAGACGGAATAGCCAGCATTGCTATTGGTAGAAACTGATAATTGGGCGGTTTCGCTTTTGAACTGGTCGCTAGTTAAATCGGGCGTGATATCCATTTTGACACTGGCCTGTGCGCCAACAGAGATGGCTGGCCTGATAACCACGTCTAAAGCCGAACCAGCTAGATTACTCGTCGCCATACATTGTGCGGAATTTTCGGCCGTGCATTCTAGGGCAGATGCGCCAGTTGGCTGAAAATTTGGCTGGATAATAACGAGCCCGAACAATAATAGTAGCAGCCCGATACTGGTTAAGCCGGCAAAATTAATAATATTGGCACTTTTAGGGAACGGCCCATTTTGTTGCCGAAATTTGAGTTTTTTCACACTCGTACCTCCTCGATGTGTTAGATTATTGACACCTTGGGTGGGCTTCTCGTTGATATTGTTATTAGATACCGTTTTGTCCTACTATTGGTTAAAATAACTGTACACTCAAACAAAAAGCGACACCGCAAGGTGTCTGAATCCGTTCGCGACCACTATTATCAGTGATTACTTATGCGGTGCCGCTTAAGCCTCGCTGATAGTAGGGCGCAAAAATATTCCCAAAAACTGGTCGTTAATTTAGATTCAGACATTTCTATTGTATCACGCTTAAGTAAAAGTGCAAGTAATTTTGTTAAAAAGTCCAGCCGGTCTTGAGAGCTATTCTGGTAGGAGTCTTGTCTGGTTAACAAGTTGGATTCACGAAGTACTGCGAGGTATGGAGTAAGCTGAATTTCGTAAAAATGGCAAAAAGTCCCTTGATTTTTTGTCTGATGTAGGGTAAGATAAGAGGGTACAGTGCACGTGTTCGTGTTTCTGACGAGCTGGGGATATAGCTCAGCTGGTTAGAGCGCTAAACTGATAATTTAGAGGTCTGTGGTTCAAGTCCACATATCCCCACCAGCAAAGTTCAGAACATGAATGGTGTGCTAGGACAATTAACATTGTTCATGGGGTAATGGCTCAGTTCTGTTCGAGGACGTATGTCCGAGTAAATCAGAGATAGAGCGCTTGCGCGCTAATTAACTGAGTTATCAGCCAAGATTAAAATAATGTTTATGGGGTAATAGCTCAGTTGATTAGAGCGCCGCCTTTGCAAGGCGGAGGTCCAGGGTTTGAGTCCCTGTTACTCCACCAAGGAAAAATCCGTACTTTATGTACGGGTTTTTCCTTGGCTTGGGGATGAGAATCGGTGTGGGTTTTGTAAAACCAAGTTTTTCTAAGGAGGCGCATATTTTGGAAAAAACGAAGTTTTGTCCCTGTTACCTCTTGACGCGAGGTCGAGAACCAGCGCACTTTGGCGTCTTGAAGACTTTTTATCTTATCAGTGGTATAATTTGGCTATGGAAGACGATCTTGATCGAATGACTTACTCATCTGATATTGATGACGCAGATGAAGTCAGTGAAGATGATGATGCCGGCTCAGAGGCTAGCAGGGCTGGATTAAGCGACTATGACATCGAAAGTGCTGGTTTTATGGACGGCGAAAGCGACGCGAATCTACGGATGCCGCAGTACGGCAATTATGGTGCATCTTTTGACCTAAGCAATTTGACCGATCGGCAACGCGATTTGTATGATAATGCCTACCACAGTGCGCAAGATGCAACGATTGATTTTGACGATGAATTTACGGAGGATTACTAGTTGAGTTTAGAAGATAAAATACAGGAAAGTCTGACAAAAACCGCAAAAATGCAAAAAGTTCTAGTAATCGGAAGTCCTGGTGCTGGTAAGAGCGTTTTTGCGCAAAAGTTAAGTAAGGTTACGAAATTGCCGTTGGTGCATCTGGATTTGCTATACCACCGAGACGACAAAACGGTGATTCCGAGAGATGAATTTGATGCTGAACTGGCTAAAATTTTGCAACGAGAGGCTTGGATTCTAGATGGAAATTATCAAAGAACGCTGGAAGTACGCCTGCGAGCTTGTGATACGGTATTTTTGTTGGACTATCCGCTGGAAGTTTGTCTTGCCGGAATTAATGAGCGTCTTGGCCAAAAACGTGAGGATTTTCCTTGGGTGGCGGATGAATTGGATAAGGAGCTTGAACAGAAAACGCTGAACTTCGCAACCGAAAAATTGCCGCAGACTTACGAACTATTTGCTAAATATCAAGACAGTAAAAAGATTATTATTTTTAAGACACGAGAAGAAGCAGACGAATATTTAGCATCGTTAGGCAGATGCGTATAATACGGATATGAATAGTTAAAATAGCGTTTAAAATAACGATTTAACGCATTTTGAGCCCTTTTACGGCATGCAAAAGTCAGGATGCTATATAGCTAATGGTTTTGATCCAAAAGTGCCGCTACGGCCCTTAAATGGCCTTAGAAGGGCAAAAATATGGGGTATTCGCCTTCAAAAAATCGCGCAAGAATAGACTCGTAAGGCTCTTGAGCTGAATTGGACCTTTAAAAACCACGAGAAATTGCCAGTTTTCGTGATGTTAACCTGTAATATATCACCGGACGCATTTTTTGGAAGGGAATAATCGGGCGGTTTTCCACATGGTGTGGAGAATTTTGCTTAAGGTTTGTTGCAAAAATGCTCGTAAATGTCGCAAAAATCCAGCAAGAAATTTAGAAGATTTTGTAATTAAAACATATTTTATACCATAATTTTATAAATAATCTAACAGGGGTAGAATGACATAAAATTGAAAAAGTCGCATTTTTTACCAAAAACATATTGACAAAACTGAAGCGGTATGCTACAATGGACATAACATCCAAACAAAGCGGCTTGGGTGAAGTAAACCAAGGTCGCCTGGGTGGGAAATAAATTAATTGGAAAAGGAGAATATAATTATGTCAGGTACGAAAGCCGGCGGCCTTAAGGCTGCACAGACCAACCGCGAGAAGTACGGTAAAGAGTTTTACTCTCAGATTGGTCGCAAGGGTGGCCAGAATGGTCACACTGGCGGTTTCGCTGCTAACCCAGCACTTGCTCGTATTGCAGGCGCCAAGGGTGGTCGCATCTCACGCCGTGGTCCAGCCAAGAAGGCTGCTTAATACAAAAACACTTATTGGTAGAGTACAAAATCGCCCCTCCGACTGGGGTGATTTTGTTCGGGCTATAAGAGTGGGTTATTGGGAACGGCGCGATGATTTTGGGGATTTGAATTTTGATGTTGCAGTAGTCGTGACCCTGTGTTGTAACAGACGTTGGACTTTTGTTGTGGTGGTGTTGAACAAATTTTGCTTTTCAGCGCACTAAATTGCTTATGCTCGTAAAATAAATTAATTGCGCTATAATTAGGTTTATGACAGAGGTGGAGGAGGTAAAAAGACAATTTGTTATTCGGCTGGAACAGGATTTTTTGCAGTTCAGATTTAGGCCGGGGCGGAAGTTTATGTTTCGATCGCCGCGGACGATTTTTTATGAAAAATTTGTCACCTCTGTGGAGGCAGGGAAGCAAACAAATCAAATTTTGACTGATGTGGTAGAAAATGATTTGGCAGTTGAGAAAAGTAATAAAAATCCGTCAAATTGTGCCTCTGTAGAAAAAAATGCTTCACCTGAAGCAAATTTTGATTTATCTGAGGAAAAATGTGGGTTTTTTCGCTTACAAATTTTGCACGAAGTCGGACATGCGCTGCTTGAGCATAATTTTTATACAACTGACCTTGAACGACTTAAAATGGAGCGTGCGGCCTGGGAAAAAGCGCGTGAACTCTGCTCGACTTATGGGGTGGAGTACGATGAGGACTACGTCGAAACCGCGCTTGATAGTTACCGGGATTGGCTGCATGCCAGGTCGCGTTGTCCGCGTTGTCAGGTGACAAGATTTCAGGACGACCGGGGTGAATATCATTGTCCAGAGTGCGAGGAGTTTTGCCATAATGGTGAGTAAAAGTTGTAAACGGCGAAACTGGGGTGCTGGGCGTAGAGTTCTGGCTTAACTAGGGAGTGCTGGGCGTGGAATTTTGGCCGAAACTGGGCTGTGAAAAAGTCTACAATTTTTGTACAAACTGTATAAAAAATGTAGACAACAAGAGGTAAGTTTGCTATAATCAGAATAGATTTCGGATTCGCTCAGATTTTCGGAATCAGTTACTGCGAGGGCTTATCTGAGACAATCAGGTAGGCAAATATCTGGGAACTGGGGTTGGGGTTTGATTTTGGGTTTCTGAGCGGATCTGAAGAAAGGATAATAAATTAAATGGCAAAAGCCAAATTAACAATGGATGAGTTGCTTGCTGGTGCTGAAGATGGCGCTAAGCGTGCAGCTGTGGGGGAGACGGTTACCGGTAAGGTACTTTCTATTAAAAAACATGAGATTTTGATTGATCTCGGCGCCCGTGGCGTAGGGGTTGTTCCACGTCGTGAGGTTTCGTTTGCGCGTAATTTGAACGTCGGTGACGAAGTAACAGCTTCAGTGATTGAAGCTGAGATGGCAGATGGTAGCGTTCTCTTGTCGCTTCGCAAGGCTGCTAAAGAGAAGGGTTGGGACGAGATTCAGGGCAAACTCGATAGTTCAGAGATTATTGAGATTACGCCGTTTGATGCTAACCGCGGTGGCCTTTTGGCTGAGTATGAGGGGATTCGTGGTTTCTTGCCAGTGTCTCAACTTTCGGCTGAGCATTATCCACGGGTAGGTTCGGCGGACAAGGACGAGATTCTCCAGAGGTTGAACAGCCTAGTTGGCCAGCCAATGAAGGTGCGTGTCTTGGATGCTAATCGCAAGGATAATAAGTTAATTTTCTCTGAAAAAGAGGCGGTTAAAGACGGTCTAGCAGAGCGTTTTGCTGAGCTTAATGTTGGTGACACGGTAAAAGGCGTGGTGACCGGCGTAGTTGACTTCGGTGCGTTTGTGAACGTGGACGGGGTCGAAGGTTTGATTCATATTTCGGAGATTTCTTGGGAACGTGTGAATAACCCAGCCGACTATGTAAAAGTTGGTGATACGGTTGAGGCCAAGATTATTGCCATCGATAAGGAGCGTTTGAGCTTGTCGATGAAGCAGCTCACCGAGGACCCATGGCTGTCAGAAGTTGAAAAACTCAAGCGTGGCGACGTGGTTGAAGGTACGATTACCCGGATTACTCCGTTTGGCGCTTTTGTACAAATTTCTAGTGCAGTTGAGGCTCTCGTGCATGTTTCGGAACTTGGCAATGGCAATGACGCTGATCCAGAGAAGGTTTTCACTCTGAACGAGCGCAAGAAGTTCAAAGTTCTCGATGTGGACCGCGAAGGTCGCAAGATTAGCCTAACGATTATGTAATTTTATCGTGAAACAAGAAAACTGGCAATTCGGAAGGGTTGCCAGTTTTTCGTGCGCAGCGGCTTTATTCATATAGACTACGGCTTTTTGAGGTATGCAGGTGTTCGCGGCTACTATTGGTCACCTAGTGGTGTTGTGTCTACCGATGCGTACAATCTCTTTGTCGATGTATCTGGGTTAATTCCGTCGGCAGGGCCACTTAGTCGTTTCTACGGTTTCTCTCTCCGCTGTTTGCAGGAGCAGGGATATTTAGTTGGAATTTTGCAGATTTGGTAAAATTTTGGCTAGAATTCTGCGGACTTCGGGAGGCTGTGGGCTAGAACTTTACAGAGTAACTGGCTAGAATTCTGAAGGCTAATTAATTAGAACTCTGCAGATTTTTCCCATTCTTCTTTGCTAGGGGGGATGTCGGGTGGCGTGATGCTGGTTTCGTAGACAACGCGCGAAAATTCTTCGATAATGGCTTCGCGGCTGACGGTTTTGGGGTTGGTAATGCGGACGAACGGTAAATGGGCGCTGCGGAAGAATTTTTCCATGTCTTTTGGATCGGCGCCTGGCGAGCGGTCTTTGACCGAGCTGTCATCGAGTTTGACGGCGCAAACCGGCCTGAGGGTTCTTTTATTGCAAAAAACAAAGTCGACAATTTTATTATTGATGAAACCATAAGCTTCTTCGCGATTTTGACCGCCGACGCGGTGATTAAGCAGGGCTTCGAGGCTGACGCTAGGGATAATGTAGAATTTTTGGCCAAAAATGTCGTTTAAGAGTTGAAAACAACGCCTTTCATTGCCTACCATGAGTTGTTTTCTTGGTCGATAATGGTATCTGCCGATGGAGGCACGACGGCGTTTGGTCATTTGAATGCTAGCAATAACAGAGATAATCAAAAACAAGATAAAAGCCACCCCAGCAACGCACATCATAATTTTATCCATAGCAAAACAATACCTTAGTGAGTAAGGATACTGTTAGTTTAGCACGGATTTGTGTTTTTTGCAAGTATGGAGACTGGCAGATAATCTTTTTGCTTAAAACAAAATGATATGATGAAGGTAGATGTGAAATTGTGAATTTGTAAAGAAAATTTTGAACGTGAACATATTTTTAGATTTTTGCTCAAATTTCCGTATGGGCTTAGATTTTCGCTCCGCAGCCCAGATTCTTGCAGATTCTTGTTTTTTGTATGAATTTAGCGCTAAGCAGGTTATGTAATTGGAAGTTTACGATTGAGGGCTTACGGTTGGGAGTCCGGGAAATTACGGGAAAATTTGTGTTAAAATAAGAAATAATGACGGAATACGTGGACGTTTTGGATGAAAACGGTCGAAAAACCGGGGAGATTAAGGAGCGCTCGGCGGTGCATCGGGATGGTGATTGGCACCGGGCGGTGATGGTTTTTGTATTGAATGGCGATCAGGTGTTGCTTCAACGGCGGAGCCTAGAGAAGGAAACTGGGGCCGGGATGCTTGATTTGTCTTATGCCGGACACGTGATGGCTGGCGATGATGCCTTATCAACTGCGGTGCGTGAGGGGAGGGAAGAGCTGGGTTTGATGATTAAAGCGGACGAACTTTTGCATCTCGGAGAGGTAAAAGTCCAAACTCGGAGGTGCAAAGCTGGCGGATTCCAGCATTCTGATAGTGTAACCAGTACTGGAACGAGTGACGACCATGGTGAGAGTAAGGGTAAACGTAGTGTTGAGTATCACGGTGATGTGGCTAGCACTGTAACTTCTGGGGCACGGTTTCCGCATTCTGAGGCGTGGTTGTTGCATAGCCATTTTTACGATGTTTATGTCTGGCATACGACGGCGCCGGCTGAGAAGATGATTCTGCAAAAAGAAGAGGTATCAGAGGTGTTTTACCTGCCGATTGCGAAATTTCTAGAAATGGTGAAGAATCGCGAGCCCGAATTGTGCCCACATCCAGAGGTGTATGGGGTGTTTGAGGAATATTTGAGGGCGAATGCTGCCCAGTAGGGGAAGTTACTTGGTTTAGCGATATATGGGTTGATTTCGATTGCTTTTCTCGGTAATAAGTGCTAATTTTGATGGTGTAAGAGTAGTAAAAATGCAAAAAATCTTAAAATGCTATTGACAAATTTTGTTTGGTGTGATACAATGGAAGCATAAGCTTGATATAGAAGTCTTACGAAAACGGTTATATCAATATAATCCAATCCTACTAAGTAGGATTGACAGATGCCTTAAGAGCTTATGTAAATTACAAAATTAGAGAAGCGAGTTTTTATCATAAAATTCCTCTTAACGCTTTAGGATTTAGTTAGGTCGAGGTAGGGTACAAGTCAATTGAGGTTGGCTTATATCCTGCCTTGACAGGGGAATAACTTTATTAAAATGTGTGTTAGTCGTCCTCGTGTAGGGCGAAGAAATGGAGGAAATATGATGGATTTATTGGATGAGATGATAAATAAGGATTTAGCTGCACGTGCAGCAAGAGAAGGATGGCAGAGTAGTCTTGAAGAATCGATGACCGTGGCGAAACACGGAGCAAAGATGAAAGTAGAGATTTTGATGCTGGAGAACTACAAGACAATAAGTCTTGAGGAGTTACTCCAGACATCTACCGCCGATGAGTTGGAAGCTGAGAAGAGCTGCTTGGACATTGTTAAGAAAATTAACGATGGACAGCTGGTAAGTTTCGAGGCTTCTGGCTCACTCGATGATGATTGGGTACAGATGTTGTTTAAGGATGGCGTTCGCGCCAAAGCAACAGGATGCGGAAAAGCGCGTTGGCTGGCGAGTTTTACGCGAGCTGACAAGAAGCGCGGATTTTTCTGCCTGAATCCAGGCATGAAAGTCTCTATGCTGTAACAAATTTTCATCATTTATCCTGAGCTTTTCTAATTTTTAACGAACCCTGGCTGTAAAAGGCCAGGGATTCTAAGTTGGAAAAGGTGTGTGGTCGCGTTTCTAGATTTGTAATTGGAATATGCTATTGACAAAATTTGTTTGATGTGATACAATAAGAAGGTAAGGCTTGCAAAATTAACTTGTGGGAGCATTTTAACTTTCTCCATTGACTAAGGAGGTGATTTTATGGAGAATAAATCAAACCTGTCGGACTTGAAATATCAAGATTTGGCTTGGCGAATTGTCGGCGCAGCGCGAAGACAAGCTCGAACTATATCTGCCTTTCGCGAAAGCCACGATGGATGCATTAGAATCGAAATGGTGCCACTTTGTAGGGATGCGGACGATTGGTTGGGTGGAATGAGCGGTTTTGAGTCTGTACTTTTCGGCGCTCACCATGATGTCTGCGAGCGACAGTTTATTTTTAAGGCTGATGTTAAGGGGCATCATACGGTTCATCGCCGCAATCCTGATGGAAGTATTGGTATTATTCATACCGAAGTTTCTACGGCAGCTATGGCGGCGTATATATCTCGTAAAACGTGGCTTGAGTATGAGCATATGAGATGTAATCCCTCGTTGCATTTATCGGCTGATCCTACGGCTGAAGGCAGTGGTTTGTCAAAACGCGAGGGTGCCTATTGTACAATAATCACGCTGGACGGGGCGAATTTTATGGCGCTCACCATTAGTATCTTTATCGGAGAGCCGGACGAAGATATGAAATGTTCGCTTCTTGGTGGTTTGGAGGCGCAGGAGTTTTTCGGGCATTGTAGCAACAGGGTAAAATTCTGTCCTTTTATTGACGGCAAGAAATTTCCGTTGGAACAGATTTGGCGTGTTTGAAAATGTCGCACAAAAAACTTGATCCTCGCTAGGAAACTGGCGAGGATTACTTTTTGGAGTGGAGCCCCGGACTGGACAACGCGATTTCTAGGTTGTTGTTGGGCTGTTGCTGGACTGGAGCAAAAGATTATTTTTTATCTTTCTAGACTGGAGCCTTCGGGCGGCTTCGCCGCCCTCAGCGGTGGGGCGTTGGTTCGGAAAAACTTAAGTAAATTTAAGTTTTTCGCTCACGCTCCTACCACCTACGGACCACAAGGCTTTCGCCTTGTAGTCCGCTCCAGTCTCCAGAAAAGAAAATACTTCTAACTAAAGTTAGAAGTATTTTCTTTGGCTCCCCGGACTGGACTCGAACCAGTAACCTCGAAGTTAACAGCTTCTTGCTCCACCATTGAGCTACCGGGGAATATAGGTATATTATAGCACAGTTTAGAAAAATTGGTATAATAAAAATATGGGATTTTTGAAAAAAATGTTTAATATCAAGACGCCAGCAGAAAAATTGCACGATAAGCTAGCGAAAATTGTTGCAGCAAGTAGCGACGGCGCGATGATTCCGGAAGTACGTGAGGCGATTACGAAAGGGAATTTCGTCAGCATCGAATTGACGCGCGATGGTCAAGAATCTGGACTTTTATTATTAAAGAAAGGTGAAATGTGTTTGTTTTTCGCAATCGCAATACAAGTTGTACAGCAAAAACAACTGATGGGGTATTCGTACAGTAGCGAGTCTTATGATGCGATTTTGAGTTATCGAAATCGGCGAACGGACCATGGTTTTTCGAAAGCAATTTATGAGGTGGGTTTTGCGTCATTGCCGGGATTTTTGGCGCTGACGACGGAGCGTATGGTGTTTTTGCCACAAGAAAAGATGGCGAGCCCGATTGAGTTAAGCGCCAAGAAAATTCTTTCTACAGAGGTGATAGATAACTGTTTGTTGGTAATTCGTAGTAGTGATAAGACATACCAAATTTATACAAAATATCCAAAAATGTTTGAGATGATTCTTCGTAATATGCGAAAATCCGATCGGATTGAAATGGCAAAAGATCATAAAACTATTAATCTTTAACTTAAACATCGATGTTGGTAGTGGTTTAATTGGCAGTTTTCTTAAAATTTGCCTAAAAATTCCCAAAAATTCAATTTTTATGGTAAAATAAAAGGAATTGTTTCAATAAACTAACAAAAACCGAAAGGAGTGCCAGAATGAGCGAGAGGGCGGAAAATCTTGGTGTGGATGGATCGGAGAAGGTAATTAAGATTGCTGGTTCAATTACGGTGGACGAATTGGCGACGGCTTTGGGGCTTTCGGTGACGACTTTAATTGGCGAATTGTTCAAAAACGGCATTGTGGCCACGATCAATCAGCGTTTGGATTTTGAAACGGCGGAGATTATGGTGGGTGAGCTCGGCATGGGGAACGTTCGTCTGGAGCGCAAAGAAACTGGGATCAAACTCGGCAACGAAAAACAGCGCGCTCTGTCTAAAGATGCGGTTTCTCGACCACCAGTAGTGGCGGTGATGGGGCATGTTGACCACGGTAAGACGACGCTGCTTGATAATCTTTTGCAGAAAAAAACTGTCGAAACCGAGGCTGGTGGTATCACGCAGCACATTTCGGCCTATCAGTTGAAACACGGTGATCGAGTGATTACTTTCTTGGATACGCCGGGGCATGAGGCTTTTGCGGCGATTCGTCAGCACGGCGCGATGTTGACCGATATTGTGATGATTGTGGTGGCGGCGGATGACGGTGTTAAACCGCAGACGGTCGAGGCGATTAAGTTCGCTCAAGGTGCTAACGCTAAGATGATCGTGGCGATTAACAAAATCGACCGAGAGGGCGCCGACATCGAGCGCACTAAGGCGAGCTTAGCGGAGCATGGGCTGATGCCAGAAGAATGGGGCGGCGATATTATGATGTTGCCGGTTTCGGCTAAGACTGGTGAAGGTTTGGACGAGCTGGTGGAACGGATTTTGCTCATTGCTGATGTTGAAGAGTTGAAGGCGGATGTGAAGATTCCGGCCGAAGGCTTGGTGATCGAGAGTCACATGGAAACTGGTAAAGGTTCGGTAGTGAATTTGCTGGTAACCGGTGGCGAGTTGAAGGTGGGTGAATTTGTAGTGGCTGGTGGCACTTATGGTAAAATTCGCACGATGACTGATTTTCGCGGTAAGCCTAAAGGCAAAGCTGGTCCATCTACTCCCGTAACGGTGACTGGGTTTAAGGAATTGCCAAATTTCGGTGATCGATTTGAAGAGGTAGAAGGCGAGAAGAACGCTCGTAAGCAGGCCGCGTTGAATGCTGTACGGATTCAGGATGAAAGCGCAAGCGCTAATGTGACTAGTACAGATTTGCTGCGGATGATGAATGTGGCGGATTCGAGCAAAGTTTTCAACGTAATTGTAAAAGGCGATGTGCTGGGTTCGGTGACTAGTGTAGTCGATTCGCTCAAAATGATTGACACCAAGGGTGAAGTAACTCTGAATATCGTGGCGACTGGAGTTGGCGATGTGACTGAAAATGATGTCTACATGGCCGGTGGTGATGATAATACGGTGGTTTATGGTTTTAACGTGAATGTACCAACTAACATTGCGAAACTGGCGGCGCGTGATGGCGTAGCGGTGCGCACCTTTAAGGTGATTTATGAACTGCTAGACGACGCCAAGAGCGAAATGGAAAAGCTCCTGGGCGAAGAAGTAGTCGAGACTACCATGGGTGAGATGGAAGTGATGGGGGTTTTCCGGGTAACTAAGAGCGAGGTAATCGCTGGCGGTAAAATGAAGGGCGGTAAAGTTGAAAAAGATCTGCTGGCGAGAATTTTCCGTAAGAAGGAATTGTTAGGCGAAGGTGAGGTTTCTAGCGTCCAGAAGGAAAAAATTGAGGCTAAAGAGCTAATTGAGGGTGAAATTGGTGGTTTAGCCATTAAAACTGATAAAAAAATTCAGGTTGAAGTGGGTGATAAATTGGAATTCTTTACTCGTGAACGCCGACAACGAAAGTTAGGAGCATAAAATGGCAATTAGGGTGGATGAAGCGTTTCTGGAAAAGGTGGGGCTTACGAGCATGCCAGAAGACGAAAAAGTGGCATTTACTGAGTTAGCTCAGGCGGAATTAGAAACTCGGGTTGGTCAAGGACTTGGAAAACTTTTGACCGATGACGAGTTGAAAGAATTTGAGGGAATTACGGATGCTGGAGCGGCCTCTAGTTGGCTTGCACAACATGCGCCAACTTATCGAGAAATGACGTTGAGGGTTTTTAAGGATTTCCAGAAAGAACTTGCTGACGAAAGGAAAGCGATTCTGAGAGGTTAGGTGCTTGGATAATTAGTGGGGATTGTTTAGCAATATATAATTGACCTGGGCCATCGCGCAAAAGCTAATTAGGAACTTTAATTAAAAAGAGGAAAAGGTTGTCAAATAGCGTTAGTGAGGCACGCGTATGGAAAAATCTCACTTGGGTATTTGTCCTATAATGTTGTAATTTTTACAACATAAACTTTATAATTTGTTGAAAACGTGTGGTATAATAGTGGTGTCTTAAACAGTTCAATGACGTTGTTTTGGTATTCTGAATACTAAGATGATTGGCGTGCTTTTACGATGTTTCTAGCTAGGTTTGTAATCCTGTAGGTAGGACACTGCTCCTTGATGAGGGTTACATAGATGGAAACATTTACGTTGCACGTCATGAAAGGCTGTTTAAGACACTGCTGAGCAGTGTCCTATTTTGTGTTAGGTCTCTGCTTAGTTTTCCATCCTTCTGCGCAGTTGTATGGGTAAATGGGGGGGATTGGTTTTGGTGGGGTGGGGCGTTTTGTACCTCTAGGTGAGAGTACG
>CAYNHE010000022.1:0-18506 GCA_964397215.1 uncultured Candidatus Saccharibacteria bacterium | reverse complement strand
CACCGGTAATCATGTTCTTAATGTAGTCGGCGTGGCCTGGCATGTCGACGTGAGCATAGTGACGCTTTTCAGATTCGTATTCCTGGTGAGAGGTAGCGATAGTAATACCACGAGCCTTCTCTTCTGGAGCGTTATCGATTTGATCGTAAGCAACGGCTTTGTTTACATCAGATGGGAGTTTCTTTGCGAGAACATTAGTAATCGCAGCGGTAAGAGTCGTCTTACCATGGTCAACGTGGCCCATCGTACCAACGTTGATATGTGGTTTGGAACGGTCAAATTCTGCCATTCTTTCTCCTTTTAAATTATTATTTTGTCGAGGCACTAATATTAACCAGCCTCGACTACTACTCTATAATAATATCTGATTTTGGCGAAGTTGTAAAGAGTAAATTGCCCCACAAGTTACCAAACAAGTCACTTAACGAATTTCTTAACATACCGCTTGGCAACTTGACGAAGCAACTCGCTAAAAAACAAGCCCCGGAAGACCGGGGTGTTTTTATCATACTACTTTGTTTCTGCTTTTTCTGCCTTTTCTACATACCCCGATGCACTTACCAGCGCTAGCATATAATAAGTAACCATAGTAAAGCCCAGCACTATGGTACGGAACTCTAATCCGTCCCAGAGCCCCAGCAGCACCACATATTCAAAGTCCTTCATGAAGGATATCATGAATCCCATGCAGCAGAGTGCAGGTAAGATTGCCGGCTTCGCTTCTTCTTCAATGCACGAATCGGCGAATATGGCCACCTTCAGCATCCCTATCGTCACGACAAGGAGCACAACTGACCACCACAGATATTGCAGGACGTACCAGCAGTACCAATCGCCGAGTTCCCAGATTAACTGGAGTACTCGCCACATTACATTTAGTAGCGCGACTACCACACAGAAAATCTGTCCATGCACTAATGATTCACTAACTTTTTTCATATTATAACCCCCTCTTTCTCGACGCTCTGCGCCAGCTTCGTTTAACAGTGTCTTGCCTAATACTGATAGCACCAAAACTTACTCAAAGTAGTAATTTGCTAAGGTGCTAGGATTATTAGGTCCTAATTACATTATATCAAACTTATGTATATTTGTCAAGAGTTTTTATGCTTATTTTTACATTTGGCAAAATTATGTCGAATTTTAGGCAAAAAAATACTGAGGTCGTTGGCATAACCCTCTTGTGTAACTCAGAAATTATTGTATAATAGAGAAACCAAAGGGGCGGACTATCAAAGTGGCGCTCTTTAATAAAGAAAGGTGGTGATTATTTTGTCTTATGAAGACAAAAAAGCAACAGTCTGTGTACTAGAGACACAGAAGGGGACGCGGCAGTTTTTCCGTGATTTACTGAGTCAAATGTTCGCGTACTGCGACACGGCGGATTTGCGCGGACGCGTAGAGGTGGTGAGCAACGCGACTTTTAGCGAGCTTCTGGAATACTATGACCAGCCGAAAAAGACTCTGCCGGATCTGTTCCGCAAAATCGAATTGCTGGCCGCAGCTGACGAATTCCCAAGTGCAGAGACCACGGAAGCACCTGACGGTTCAGCCGGAGCAGAACTTGATGCAGATTCTGGGGTCACGCCGACCGCAGGAGTCAACATCGATACAGACATTGACACTGATGACGAGGCGGAAGGTCTGGACGCGCAATTTATCGTGGACATGATTGGTGAGTTGGCAGCCGAAGCAACTGAAGAAATTGCCCAGCCGGGCTACATCGTGTTTCCCGACCCGGTTTATGGACCGCTACTAGGGTTCTTTGCCGATAATTACGGTCCGGACGAAGGAATACAGGTTCTAACCATGAGCGATTTTATGCACAGTTGGCTACAAGAATGCGTGTTCGAAACTAATCAGCCTCTGCCGTGGTTTGGCATCATTGGCGGCTATGGGCTATGTAACGAACTGGCCACGGCCACGGACGATTTTGACTCAAGCGTGATGGGGCGCCGACTGCCAAACGATAGCTATCGGATAATCGAGACATTTCTCCGGCCTGACTGGTCTAACCGCGAACAGGTCGAAGATCTTTTCGTCGATCAAGTGCGCAAGCTCCATGACCGATTCGGTGTTCGTCAAATCCTCATCGCCGACGAAACTCTGGAATGCACCCTGCTCGGCCTGTCTGAGGATATGACTGCCGAAGGCTATTATGTGGCGTTTTTGCATCAGGAGCCGGAGCATCGTTACGGTTATTTGACCGAATATCGGGCGGCTTGGCAGGCACGCATGCAGCATCTCTACCATCGCGAAGATTGGCCGAGTGGCGTCCGGTTAGAAAGCGCGCTGACGATTTATGCCGAAGCAATCGTTGCGCAGGTGGCGCAGGATTATTTGAACGTGAGTAACCTGAAAAGTTAAGCCCAGTAGCTCGCAGTATCACTATTTTAACCTTGAGACTTAAGGTCGGACTTCGGTAGCAGCTTATACGAAAAACCCGGTGGCGTATGTCACCGGGTTTTTAGCTAGCATCTTTTCGTCCATCCAGAACATCTGATAATTGCTTCGACAATAATTCATCGCTGGGCGCCAATTTACCATAGCCTCCCAATCTTCATTACCAGACGCTAATTGTTGCAATTTTTAGTCTTCCTCGTCTAGACCTTGACCAAATTCCTCCACGAACTCCTGAAAAGCGGTTTTGTTCATGATTTGCTCGGTCCAAGTCGGACTTTTTACAACGGAAACCTCGTTCGGGTTAAAGCCCACTCTCGTTTCCTTAGCTGACTCAGCTACCTCGGTCTCTTCAGTCATCTCCTCAGTTTCCTCAGCTTCTGCGGTCTCTGCGCCATACATAGTCAGGTCCTTGCTAAGCTCCTGCTCCAACATCGCCAGCGTAAACAGCATACGTTCGGTATAAATATTACCCTGCGGATGCTGGATGAAATCATAGACACAAATCTGCCCCCAGCAAGCACTGTAAAATTTAAGCACCGCCGCCTTTGATGGGGCAACGTTCCAGATTTGGGTTTCTGACACCGTAGCATCGGCGAAAGAATTTTTGCTTTCAACCTGATGAGGATTCAGCAAACGGCCATCCGGTAGCAACACATAGTTCAATTCCCTGCCATAAGGACTTTCATAATGCAAAAGCTTCTGCGATTCGCCAGTCAGCTCGCCATAATCAAGATTCCAAATCTCCCTATAGAGCGAGACTGTTTTCTTGGTCAAAACTCGCGTTACCGAACCTGAAGCCCGTCCTTCCGAATCTGAGCCAACTACGTCCTGACGATTAATTACCAGAGTGTCTTGTCCAGTATCCAGCCCAGCATTTTGCTCGATTTTTTCCTCAGTATCCTGCTCGACATTTGGAAAAATCTCTTCGTCAGGATTTTCCACGCCGTCTTCGCCCACTCGCGGCTCGACCATCTTGAAATTATTAATCAAATACTGTATGTATTGATATTCCCGATGATCCCGTAGCACACTGAAGTTCGAAATATACTCCTCGTGGTACGCAATCGGCAGCGCCACGTATTGAACGCGATAATCTGCCTCCAGCTCACGCTGAATGTTAAAAATCGCCTTGCGCCGCAGCTTGCGCGGCACCTTACATCTGACTTTGCAGAGCGGCTGTATCAGCAGAACATGCGTCGCCAGACTAAAATCCAGCGTCACCGTCGCATACAAAGTCCGCTTCTGTGGGTCGAGTGCTACATTTTTTAACAGCAGAACACTCGCCATGTCGTTAAAAAATTTTGAGTACGACCGGGCCAGATTGGCGATGTTCAGCCCCTGCAAAAGCGCGGCTCTTCCACCATGTTTAGAAAGTAGCGTTTTGCGATCCGGCAGCTCCAGTTCGAGACCTTCGTTCTCGTTAAAACCGTCTCTGCCAAAACCAGCGCGAGCATTCAGCCCTGGCCCCAGTTGCGTCACCTGCCACATCTCGCCGAACACCGTTATGGCTTCTTCGCTCGATGTGACCTCGTACTTTTGTAACTTTTCCGTTACAGTTGTCACAAAATCCATGTTTTCCCTCCTTAGTTTTGGTCGACTATTGACTAGTTTGACAAAAGTTTTTGCTCACGAAAAATTGCTGATAAAAGTTATTGACCAGAAAGATTTGGCCTGCAGAAATTTATAGATTATAGATGCTAGTTTGTTCAGGTGCTACCCCGAATTTTGCTAGCAAAAGGCACTGCCAAACTAGCCTCGTCGAGGCCTCTTACCTTAATTGTAGCACACATTTGTTAAAAAGTCAATGGTTTTCTGCCTGGGGTCAGCGTGGTTTTGCGAATGCTCTGGCGTTTTCGGTCAGCGATTGCCATAGTTTACGAATGGCTGGCGTTTCTGTATAACGAATACTAGGTGAAATTGACCATAATCTTCGGGGCTTGGCGTTAAAATGCCAGCCGATGTTCTGGCTGGCAGCACGTTTGGTTCTAGGCTCTCCCAAGCAGTTAGGTAGTTTGAGTTTTGCTCGGAGTTATGCCACGGGCTTTGTTGCGATTTTTTAGTTGCTCAGAAAAAACAAACTGGCGCAATGTCCCCTCGTCTTCCATGGTGAGATTGTCAAACTGGCAACCGTGACCGTACATCCGGCAACCGCCTTCTGGCTCCAGATTATCCACCGGCCGTACCACCGTCGCCGACACCACCAGTTCACGCTGCTCCGCAATAGGCAGATAAACCCTCATCGAATCGCCCTGCTGAAACTGCAAAAACGACGAAATGTAGGCGCCTCTCGCGCTGAGGTTAATCAGTCGAGCGTTCAAGCTGTTGGGGCGTTTTTCCTGCGCCGCGTGTCTGGCGTCCGCAATGGTAATTTTTAGGTCGGTGGCGACTTTGACATCTTTGCGACGGTTGTTGATGCCGTTGACCTGCAAAATTTTGCATTGCCAACGCCGTTTTTCACCATCCATTTCCACCGGCTTAATAAAACAGCATTCGCAGTCAATCAAACCGCGTTCGTCGTAGAATAGCACTCTACACTGCGGCTGTGCCAAATCGGCAAAAACTTGCTGCGGCAGAATCACCTGCGGACTAGACTCGGTGGTACGAACTACGGCCTGAGCAATCAAACTCCCATCACTGGTATAAAGTTCGGCTTTTTCGCAATGAGCAATGCGAATTTGCTCCGCCATCCTATCACCTCCTTCAATATCAAAGAACCTAGATTTTACCTCCACATTATAACATCGGTGGCTAGAGTATGACAAGTAGGTTAGGTCTTCTTTTTCTCGGTGAGCTTCTGGATTTCGGTGATTTGGTCGCGAAGCAGGGCGGCTTGTTCGAAATCAAGATTAGCGGCGGCGAGTTGCATTTGTTGTTGGAGCTCTTTGACCAGGCTCGGCAGCTCTTCGCGCGGCACACGCTTGAGGTCGAGTTCGGATTTTTCTTCTTTTTCGGGAATGATGGCGCGCAGACCAGCGCTGATTTCTTTCTTAACGGAATGTGGTACGATGCCGTGTTTTTCGTTGTAGGCTTGCTGGATTTCGCGGCGGCGCATGGTTTCTTCGATGGCTTTATGCATGCTCTCGGTCACATTGTCGGCGTACATGATTACCTTACCTTCTTCGTGACGAGCGGCACGACCAATGGTCTGGATCAGGGCGCTTTCGCTACGCAAAAAGCCCTCTTTGTCCGCGTCAAGAATCGCCACAAGGCTCACTTCAGGCAAATCCAAACCTTCGCGCAGCAGGTTAATGCCGACTAGTACATCATAAACTCCAGCTCTAAGGTCGCGCAAAATATCTCCGCGCTCCAACGTATCAATGTCGGAGTGAATGTAGGCAACTTTTACGGCGCGTTCACGCAGATAATCTGTGAGGTCCTCGGCCATTTTTTTGGTTAAAGTCGTGACTAGCGTGCGCTGATTCTTGGCGATGCGACGGTCGATTTCTTCCATTAAATTATCGATTTGTCCTTCCGAAGTGCGTACTTCAATCTCTGGATCGAGCAGCCCGGTCGGGCGAATCACTTGCTCGGCTGGCTTAGGCGTGTTTTCGATTTCGTAAGGGCCTGGCGTAGCCGAAACATACACAGCGTGCTGAATATGTTTATAAAATTCGCCAAAAGTCAAAGGCCGGTTATCTAGCGCGCTTGGCAAACGAAAGCCGTATTCGACCAGAGTCATTTTGCGCGCGTGGTCGCCATTATACATTCCGCGCACTTGTGGCAAAGTCATGTGACTCTCGTCGACTAGCAGCAAGAAATCCGGTGGGAAGAAATCAATCAAAGTCGCCGGCGGCTCGCCAGCTCGCCGCCCATCGAGATGGCGCGAATAGTTTTCGATGCCTTTGACAAAGCCGGTCTCTCTAAGCATTTCTAAGTCGTACTTAGTGCGCTGAGAGAGACGCTGGGCTTCGAGGAATTTTTCGTGTTTCTCAAAATATTTTAGCCGCTCCTTGTACTCGGCCTCGATTTTGACCAAGGCCGTCTCTAGGTCGTCTTTAGGGGTGGCATAGTGAGTGTTTGGGAAGATATGGATGCGCTCAGGTTTTTCTAAAGTTTCGGCGGTCAATGGGTCGATAATCCGCACGCTATCTAGTACGCCAAAACCAAACTCAAACCGATAAGCCACCTCGCCACTTGCTGGGAACAAATCAATCGTATCGCCTTTGACCCGAAAATTACCACGCTCAAACGCCAAATCATTACGATGATACTGCATGGCGATGAGATATTTGGTGAAGTTTTCTTGGCTGAGCGAATCCTCACTCTGAGTCTCCACATTGACTAGTGGGCGTGCTAGATAAAAATCGGCGTACTCTTCGGCGTTATGAATAGCGTCAGCGAGAAATTCTTTTTTGCTTTCCATGCCAACGATTTTCCACGCGCCGTCCTGCTTCACTAGTGGCAACGACATCTCCGTGTAATGGTCTGGCGAACCGATGCCGTAGATACAAGATACCGACGCCACTACGATAGTGTCCGGGCGAGTCAGAAGCGCCACAGTCGCCGCATGGCGTAGACGGTCGATTTCGTCGTTAATGGCGGAATCTTTTTCGATGTAGGTATCGGTAGAAGCGATATAGGCTTCTGGTTGGTAGTAATCGAAGTAAGAGACAAAATAATGTACCTCGTTCTTGGGGAAAAACTCCCGAAATTCCGAATAAAGTTGAGCAGCCAAAGTTTTGTTATGGGCAAGGATGAGGGTCGGTTTCTGCACATTCTGAATAATATTGGCCATGGTAAAAGTCTTCCCCGACCCGGTCACACCGAGCAAGGTCTGTTCTTTTACTCCGTCGCGTAGCCCCTGAGTCAGTTGCTTAATCGCGGCTGGCTGGTCGCCAGTTGGCTGGTATTTTGACACTAGTTCAAATTTTGGCATATATATATTATACTAGATTCTGCGGATTTTGGCGAGATGACAGAAACTCGCTAGAACTTGGTTACTAGAACTTAGTCGTGCTTTCGTAGCCGTTAATGTAGGATTTTGATTTTTATACACAAACGGAAAAGTGTGCTATAATGGAATTGTCCAAACCATTAATCATAACATTATTTTGATAGAAATATTCATAGCCATAACGTTCAGTTTCTTGGTAGTCAGTAAAAAGCGACATCGCGCATAGCTGACTAGAAGAAAATTCTTATGGTTATGATAAAGGTTTGGACACCTCGCGGTGTCGCTTTTTGTAGGCGAACACGGTAGCTAAAGTAGTAGGACAAACTTTAACCTTTTGCTAGCAATAGTGACGCGCGAGGTGTCAATAATAAGACGGTATCAAGTAACTGAGAGTTGGCTATTCGCCTTGGTTTTTGATACTTTTAATTCACTTCGAGGAGGTACGAGTGAACAGGAACATCCAATGTTTTAATAAGCCCAAAATACTGCCAACAATCGGCGGAGCAGCAGCTACGGCTATTCTTTTAATAATTATGGCGCTAGTCTGTCCAACTACAGCACAGACACGCGCTACTGACGGAGCCACCACTCAGGCCGAAGTAACGGTCAATCCAGCCATCGCGGTCGGTATACAGTCAAAAGTTAACATGGAGATAACGCCAGATTCAGTTGGTCAGTTTAACGCGAGCGAAGCTACGGTTAAGGTTAACACCAATAGCACAGAAGGATATTCTCTATATATGACCGCTATGTATGGCCCTAATCTTACTAGTAGCGACGCCGCCAATACGGCCGCGATTGTACCATTGCCTAATGATTCTACGGCAAAGGATTTTACGATGAATAGTTGGGGCTACAGTCTGGATGATGGTGAGCAAAAAGTTTATCATCCAGTACCCACCACAAATACTTCAGCAGTTCATCATACTAATACTTCTGATTTGACCGACGAGCTGACTTTAACATTTGCTGCGATGGTTGACCTTAACCTGCCAGCAGATAATTATTCTAACATGGTCAACATTTCTGCTGTAGCTAACCCTGTGACAATTACTGGTTTGTCACAGCTGACCTACATGCAACATATGACTAGCGAAATCTGCGCTAATACTGCCTATGATATTAATAGCAATATGGACCCAACTACGGCCGATCTTATGCACCCAGTTACCAAACAACTCATTGATACACGTGACGGTAACAAATACTGGGTAGCCAAACTAGCTGATGGTAATTGCTGGATGACACAGAATTTGGCGCTGGATATTCCAGAGACCGGTCTTAAAGCAACTGATACAGATATTGAGTTAGACTGGACGATAAGAGATGCCTATCCACCGACGGAGACGAACAAGGTACTTATTATCAATGCTGTCAGCGGCGCGTATGGGGCAACCTACTCATGGGACCTTGGAAAAAGTGTCGTATCGCTTCCCACGCGAAGTAAATCTTGTGATGACTTTAATGCGGCAGCAGCAATGGCAAACGCTTGCAAAAGTGTCGACGTCATTAATGTTGAAAGTGAAGAATGGATACCATCTTTTACTGCGCAGCAAGGAACATATATCCTATCAGACGGTTCATCATACAATGGACTAATTGCATTGCAGCCAAATAACGCCAATGATTTGAGCCAAGGTGGGAGATACGATTCTCATTACTTGATTGGGAATTATTATCAATGGAATACTGCGACGGCCGGCAGTGGCGAGCGAGCGCAAGATGCACAAGATGCCACCAATAGTATTTGTCCAAAAAACTGGCGGCTACCATCAGCCAATCGCACTTCCGGTTTTAATACGAGTGGGTCGTTTGCTTATTTGTTGCGACAGTATGGTTTAACTACTAGTTCTACAGCCGGCAAAATCGAAACAGATGATTATAATATTTTTAGTCCTCCATTATATTTTTTCGCATCAGGTTATGCCGCTCCATATTACCATAACTTTCAGAATATAGGCACAGTATCGACACTATGGTCGTCGACGGCGGTGGGTGCCCCCGGCTCATCATCTGCTCAATATCTATATATACTTAGAACTCAGATGTCACCAGCATATGTAGGAAATTCTGGTCCAGATTATCGTAGTTATGGATTCAACATTCGCTGCGTCGCACGCTAATATTATAATAACGATTCAAATCGCTATTTTGAATCACTAATAGCTAAGAAATAACAGAGGTAGCGATAAAAAATTCCTGATTCAAAACCGCAATTTGAATCAGGAATTCTAATTAAAAATAATTTGATTTTTGGGAGATAAATCGCTTGAGTGAGATCTATATTTTTTAAAGAATATTAAAACATCAAGCGTAGTTCGTATTTTCTAGCGACTAAAAGCAAGGCGTAGCACACCTTGCAGAATGAGCGCCCTGTGTATTCTGTAGGAGTTCGAGAGAATAGAAAAATACTAGTATTTTTCTATTCCGAGACGACGCCCAGAATTCTGAGTGAAGCGAAGTTTATGGGCGCGCGAGTGGGGAGCCTAGAAAATACGAACAAGCGCTTTACTCCTGCAAACAGCGGAGAGAGAAACCGTCGTAACGATAAAAAGGCCAATTTGATAAATCTAAGCCTGTGCTCCAAAAATCTAAATAAAAGGCACGCCCAGATGAACTGCCAGTTATTGCCCAATAACGTCCATTTAATCCCACATCTCGTAGATAGGTTAATTGAGTGCCCAAATCGCCGCTGCGCACAAGAATAGTGAAAAATGTAGGTTTTTCTGTCTTTCTCAAACCTCGAAAAAATGTAAATTTGTAACTTCTATTTTTCACCTGACCTCTGTTAATTTAGATTTCTAAACTTCGAAAAATTTAATTTTTCGAGGTTTTGGGATATTATTTTTTGCAATTATTTTTTTGATTTTTGGTGGCGTACTTTTTAGCACTTTTTTGTTTTTTGGCGCAAATTATAGCTTTTTCTCGTGCGCAGCGGCCGTATTGGCGTTGATGATGGGCTTTTGAAATATGCCGGCGAACGTACTCGCTACTGGTCGTCTAGTGGGTCTTTTTCAATTAATGCTTATGTTCTTGCCTTCAATGTTGTAGATACGTACCCGTCGCTCGGCCCATGGGTTCGTTACCTCGGTTTATCTCTCCGCTGTTTGCAGGAATAGGAAAAATCACAACAACGCAAAAACGTACGTGACAACAACTACCCAAGCAGTTCTTTCAGCCCATTTTCGTCCAGAACCGTAATGCCAAGTTTGGCGGCTTTGTCGGTTTTGCTTTTGCCAGGTTTATCGCCAACGATCAAAGCCGTCGTGGTTTTGGTCACGCCGCCGGTAACAGTAGCGCCGAGTTCGCGCAGTTTTTCTTCGGCTTCTTCCCTACCCATGTCACTCAACGTTCCCGAAATCACGTAACTTTGACCGGCTAGTTTCTGTGTGCTTTTGTCTTCAAAAACTGGTTCGACGCCTAGTTTCTTGAACTCGGCAAGCATATTTTCGTTATCTTCATCCGCAAACCACGCCAGAATCGATTCCGCCACTACCTTGCCCACATCATTCATCGCCAGCAGCTCATCCTCGGTGGCTTCGGCCAGACGTTCGAGCGAGCCAAAACCATTCGCCAGAGTAATCGCCGTTTGATTACCCACGTGGCGGATTCCCAGTGCTGTAATAAACCGCTCAAGTTTAGGATGCTTGCTAGCCTGGATACTATCGACTAGTTTGCGCGCCGAAATTTGCCCAAATCGCCCCAGCGCACCAACCTTATTCGCTTGCAGTCTATACAAATCTGGCAAGCTTTTGACCAAATTACTATCAACGAGAGCCTCAACGTTTTTCTCACCCAGACCTTCGATGTCGAGCGCACTTTTCGAGGCGAAATATTCAATACTGCGTTTCAGAACAAGATCAGCGTTTTCGCCCTTCACACGGTAAACCGCCTCACCTTCGGGACGTTCAAACTCCAACTCTGGATACTGTTTTTTCAGCGCGGCCATATAGTCAAATGGTTTTTCGTCGCCAGTGCGCAGGTCAGTCAGCACTTCTTTAACCTGCGGAATAATGTCACCAGCCTTATAAATAATCACCGTGTCGCCGATTCGCACGTCGAGTCGCGCGATTTCGTCGGCATTATGCAAACTAGCGTGGCGGACCGTACTGCCAGCCACCTGCACTGATTTCAAAATCGCCACCGGCGTCGCCGCACCAGTCCGCCCGATACTAATCACAATGTCTTTGACAATTGTAGTCGCCTCTTCGGCTGGGAACTTAAACGCCACTGCCGCGCGTGGAGTTTTGCCGACGATGCCGAGCTTCTGATAAATAGCGCGGTCGTTCACCTTAATCACCATGCCGTCCGTGTTAAATGGCAGAGTTTGGCGGTAATTTTCTAGATGTTTAATCTCGGCGAACACCGATTCCGGACCGTCGAGCTGAGTAAAAACTTTGTCCTCGCCACTAGTCCGGAAACCTTTTTCGCGAAGCCAGGCATAAGCCTCCGAATGCTTGGCCAGATTAGGTTTTACGAGATCATAGGCCATGAATTTTAGTCGGCGCTTCGCAGCAATCCGTGGGTCTAGCTGCCGAATACTGCCAGCGGCTAGGTTGCGTGGATTAGCATAAGATTTCTCGCCGGCTTTTTTCTGTTTTTCGTTTAACTCCTCAAAATCCTTTTTAAAAATCACGATTTCGCCACGCACCTCGACGTCACCGGTGGCGTCGATACTAAGTGGCACATTTTCGATCGTGCGCACGTTCATCGTAACGTCCTCGCCCACTAGACCGTCACCACGCGTCACCGCCTGGACAAACAGACCGTCGTGATATTTGAGCGCACAAGCCAGGCCGTCCATCTTAATATCGGTGAAAAATTCTTGAATCTTACCGACGCTCTTCTCGATACCACTCAGCCACTCGCGCACTTCGTCTTCTGAAAAAACATCCGCCAGCGAAATCATCCGCTCCTCGTGCGTCACCTTAGTGAATTTATCCAGTGGGCGACCAGCCACGCGTTGAGTCGGCGAATCCGGCGTAATAAGTTCGGGAAATTGTTTTTCTAGCTCCGAAAGTTCATGTTTAAGCGAGTCCGCCGCCGCTTCCGACATAATCGATTCATCGAGCACATGGTAATGATAACGATAGTCGTTAATCAACTCGCGCAATTTCAAAATTCGTTCGTTCGCCTGATTTTTGTCCATTTTTCCTCCACAATTTACTTAATTATAGCACAAAACTGCGCTACTAGGGCCAGGTAGACACCAGAATCTCCCTTAGTAGTAGCTTTATTTTTCTTTATAATCCAGTAGCCAACGATAGTAAATATATAGATAGGTAGTAGTATAAATAAACACAAAACAAGTTGTTACAAGCAGGAAGAACGGCACAATAGGCCAATTTGCGAGCCATCCCATACTCTTAAACCACAAGTCGAGCAGAATAATCGGCATCATCACAATCAAATAAATCAGCGCCAGCACCACGCCCAAGAATAACACCCGGAGAACAATGCGCGTACGCCGTCCAGCCACCAAATCGGACGCGGCAAAAATCGCGCGCAGCGGATATAGCCCCGGCGCCGTTACCGCAATCAGCGACATAATCGAACCCGACAACAAATAGCCCGACAATAGCAACATCGACCCAGCGAAGAGGAAGTAGACGAGCGCATAGAACGGCGTAGTGAGAAAACCAGTCTCCAGAGCGGCCGAATATGAGATAATTACAAACATAATCGGAATGCACTGCACAAAAATCACCGCGAACACCACAATAGTCGAAATCAGTGGAGAAAGTGCGTTATATAGAGCGTCGCGCAAACGGATTTTGCTACCAGCCATCAATCGCCGGAGCAGATAAATCGTCACTAGCCACATCGTCAGGAAGAGAAAAATCATCAAAAACACTGCGAGATCCCCCATCCCCACATCCAAGCCGCCAGTCATCACGGTTGAGACTAAAAGCACGCCAGCTCTGGCAAAATTCCCCAGACTTTTGCCGCCGACTTCGGCCGAACTCTCGTCGATAGCGGTCTGGTATTTTTGGTAAAATTCTTCGTTCATCAAACCCACCAGCAAAATATACGAAGCTACCATAATCGCAATGAACGGCAAGAAAAGTCGCCAATTTTTAAAAATCATCTTGAACGTCTGCATGGCATGACTGAGTAGCCCCGGCGTCTCGACTGGACGCAGGTAATCTTCGCGATAAGATCGTCGAAAACTCTTATGCAGATGAATGTGTCGCCCCCGAAATTCACGAACCTGCCCAGACAGTTTATCCCATTTTTGATAAAACTTGGGATGTTTGGCTCGTCTCGCCGCTCGCCGACTGGTCCGTTCTACCGAATCACGCTTAGCTGCTCGCCGACTAATCTTCCCATCGGTGCCATGCTCGCGCGCATCAGTGCCGCGCCCACGACCATCAGCGCCTCGTTCCCCAGCCACTTGCTCGCTCATCTAGAATTTCTCCTTGCCATGTTCGAGCCGTTCAATCCGCCGCTCAATAGGTGGATGAGTGCTAAAGAGATTATTGATCATTCCCTTCTTGAGTGGATTATTGATAAACAATGCCTCCGCTGCTGGATTCTGATGTTTCATTGGTTGGGCATGCGTGTCTAGTTTCTTCAGTGCCGAAATCATCCCTTCTGGATAACGGGTAATGTGCGCTGCACTCGCATCAGCCAGATATTCTCGCTCACGCGAAACCGCCATCTGCGCCACCGACGCCGCAATCGGCGCCAGAATCGACACCAGCACAATCGCAATTAAACCAATCGGGCTATTATCATCGTCATCGTGCCGATTAGTATAAAACATCATCCTCAGTCCCAGATCCGCAATATAGCCCACGATACAAACCAGGCCAAAGGTCAGCGCCGACACTCGAATATCATAGTTCTTCACGTGAGACATTTCGTGCGCCATCACTGCAGTTAATTCTTTGTTATCCATGATATTTAGAAGGCCGGTGGTCGCTGCCACCACGGCGTGCTCCGGGTCACGACCGGTGGCAAAAGCATTTGGCGCATCATCGTTAATGATATAAACTTTTGGCATCGGTAAACCAGTGCTAATGGCTAGGTTCTCGACTGTGTTCCAGAGCCGAGGGTTGTCCTTTTTCTTGATTTCGTGCGCGCCAGTCATCGCCACGGCTAGTCTTGCCGACAAGAAATACTGTAACAAAGCATAAATCGTCGCCACCACTAGCACCCAGACCGACACCCACCAATCCCCCACAAAATAAGCAATCGCCACACCAATCGCACCAATCAAAATGATAAATCCCATCATGATGAATACGGTGTTACGTTTGTTGGCGGCGATTTGCTTGTACATTTAGCTAAATTTTACCTCAGGAGCTTGGTCGATGCGCTCTTGTTCCGCCTCTGGAACTTCGTAGTAATCGCGCTTTTTGAAATGCCCGACCAGATTATTAATAATATTAGATGGGAAAAGTTTAATCTTGGTGTTCAGCTCTTTGGCACCGGCATTATAGAACCGGCGAGCCGCCTGAATCTTATCCTCGGTGTCAGAAATTTCGCCGCTGAGCTGTTGGAAATTCTTGTCCGCTTTCAGCTCTGGATAGGATTCCGTCACCGCCATCAAACGCGACAGCGCACCGGTCAGCGAACCGTCAGCCTGCGCCGAATCAGCTACCGTACGAGCACCCATCATTTTAGCTCGCGCATCCGAAACCGCCTTAATCGCCTCAGTCTCGTGCTTAGTGTAGCCCTTGACGGTCTCTACTAGATTAGGAATCAAATCCGCCCGGCGTTTGAGCTGCACGGTGATGTCCGACCAAGCTTCGTTGACCCTTTCGTCAAGTTTTACCAAACTGTTATAAGTGCCCATCACGAGCGCAATTAGTAGCACCACCACTACTGCGACTACAATCAAGGCAATCCATGCTCCTGTCATAATTATCTCCTTTATCTTTCTATTATAATCGGAAAAACGGTTTTGTCTAGCGCATCATGCCGTTCACCATCGCCGCCATAAAACCGGTCACGCAAAGGAACATCCAGAGCATCACGTTAATGATTAACAGGCAGAACTGCGAACGTGCAAAATTCCTCAAGTTAACGTTTTCGGCGGTCAGCGCAAAAATAATCACAATAATCCAGCCAATCAGCGGAATCATGAAGAGGATTTCGTAACCGAAATAGCCCCACATCGAAATTGGGCGATAACTCTCAGGAATTCGTTCCACCGTTCGGATATTGTTCGCAGTTTTAGCCATAAAAGACTCCTTTTTGAAAATTTTAAGTTTAATTTAAGTATAAGCGTTTTCGCCGGTTTTGGCAATTTTTATTTAAAAATCTAGTAAAATCCGCCAGAATTTCACATAAAACCTAGTAAAAATTTTCGCCAGCACTTTTTTATAAAACTCAGTAAAAATCCCCAGCCAGTGTTCAGAATCGCGATTTTAAGCATAAACGTATTGACTTTTTGCCCGATGTGTGCTATAATGGAAGGAGAGGGGTAATTTAGGGCAATTTCAGGTATAAATCGTGCCAAATTTGCCAAAATTATCTACTAGATCAAGAAGGAGGGTAAAAATTTGAAATCGACAGAAATAGGAGAGGCCAGTCCTCAGGCGCTCGTAGACCGGCCAGTCAAAACATCGGGTATCATTCAAGCCAAATTGGAGAAATATATCGATGCCACCGATATGGCGAGATATTTCCGGGCGTCTTTCAAATGGAATCAGTTTTCTAGTTCTCGGACGGTTTATGCCGTGGAAGACTTGCGTACACAAACGGTTGGCTCATCGCTGAAATTCTGCCTCGATTCGTACCGTGATCGGGTGCTGGCCAAGTCGGGGCGTGAGGCCGGCTATTATGAGGTGCTTCCAATCACGCTCGATTGCTACACTGATGATCTAACAGTTGACGATGATCACAGTGTGGTGCTATACGAGTTTGGTCCGGCAGACGAAAACTACTCTTATCAGGCCCTAGAAATGCATCCCCAGCACCGTTTGGCGAGCGATAATCTACTCTGGTTGACCGAACGCTTGTTGAGAATTACCGAGGCTCTGCACGCAGATGATTTAGTGCTTGATCTCCGGCAGCCGATTTATCTGGTCGAATGGCAAGCGCGCGTGCTTAAACTGATGGATTTTTACAGTTTTCGCTATGCCAAGGATATCAGTTATGCGGATGTTCGGAGTAGTTTACGACAGATTGCCGAAGCAGTGCGTGAATTGGGCGATTTTAGTCAGACTGATCCCCAGATGCGACAGTTAGACGCGTTCCTATCTGAGATTGAAGCTTTGCCGAGCGCTAGCGATGCCAGCTCAACTACCGAGGAGCCGCTGACCGTGGCGAAGTTTCGGAAAAGATATTTGGCCATTTTTCCGGAAGCCAGTGAAGCAAAATAGTTCTTTTGGGTGAAAAGGTGTCCATTAGCGGACGCCTTTTTCAGCGCCAAAAATGCTTATGTTTAAGAATATGCTTATGTTTATATCTGATAGTGGACACCTTCTAGCAAACGTCTTCCGTCGGGCGAACGCCTTCTGGTGAGCGAGCGTATTTTTCAAAAATAAACTTGACAGGTTTAGTTTCATAAACGATAATGGTATTACATGGTAGAGAGTGGAAAACCAAAGTCTACTTCTTCTGCGCACAAAATTAGCGTGTCGACAGATGCAAGTACGACTAAAAATGCGAGTAAAAATATAACTTTTGATGAGGTTCTGGACGACCTCAAGAGTTTGGATGACCTCGAAGATACTTCGAATAGTGCCAAATCGGGTCGAGGTCGCCAGAATGAGCCGAGCGATAGCGAGGCTCCGGTTGCTTTGACCGTGGCGCCGCCAATTGGTGCCAAGCCTGGTCAGCATAGCGAAGCAGAAAAAACAGCCGACACGCCAAATCCAAGCGCTCGTCGCTCATCTGAAAAACGTAACACTAGTGCCACTCGGCCGCGCCCGGTTCGCACCACTGATGGAATGGTGTCTGGTACCGTCAGGCGCAATAATCTTGCACCTATCACCAAGCGCCCACTCGGCGTGCCACTTGAGCAACGTCGGGCCGCTCAGCAGACTGTTTCGGCACCTAAGTTTAAGGTGGCAGACGAGGATGAGGACGAGACACCGTTTAATCCACTGCTTACAGCTTTCTGGACCAAGAAGCGTTTAGCTATCGGTGGCGCAATTCTTGTAGTTCTAGCTCTGGTGGGTGGCACAATTTTCTTCATGATGAATAAATCCGACAAGCAAGACGACTCAGCGATGACCGATGACGGAGAAGATACCGATGACGTCGCGGACGCTAATACTGTGGACTACAACCAAGCAATTATGGGCGCGGACGGCAACACTCTCGTAGCGAAGCACCAGTTAGGCAGCGAGGATGATTTGGCGGTAATGTTCAGTGATTTGACTTGCGCCGGCGCAACTTGTGCTAATGTCAGCAATGCTAAGATTGGTAGTAACTCTTTGATAAAAGATACCGATTATACCGCCACTTCTAAGGATGGCAAATTACTCCTCACTCTCAAAGCTAGCAAGTTGAACACCCTCAAAGCCGGAGCCTACGCGTTGATTTTCGAAATCACTAATGGCGATGATGGCGACAAGACCTCACGGATTGGTTTCCGATTCAAGATTGAATCTTCTGAGCAAGATGACACTCAGGACGAAGAGGAAAAGCCTTCGGGCAGCCAGAGCAGCGGTTCTAGTAGCACCAAGCGGCCTAGCACATCGGGTGGCAACCACAGTTCTGGCAGCACTGGCAGTAATAATACCGGGAATAGTAACAATAGTGGAAACACCGGCAACAGCGGTGACAGTGGTAACACCGGAAATAGCGGCAACACTGGCAGCAGTGGCAATACTGGTGACAGTGGTAATACTGGATCGACCGGCGGTGACACTGGCGGCAATACTGGCGGTTCTAATCCAGGCGGTGACAATACTGGCCCTACTACGCCAGGCACACCGGGTGGCAACACTGGTAACGAGGGCGGCAATACCGAAGGTGGAGGCCAAACCACTCCTGACGAGACCGGCAGCCAAGGCGGCTAGAGATAGTTTGTAATAAATGCAGGGTGTGCTAGTTCCATTGCTAGCACACTTTTTTCGAAAAACTGCTTGAAAACCGACATTATTCGTGCTAAAATTGTAAATAGTTAACAATACGAAAAGTTTGATACGATGATATTTGTATGACCTTCTGCGGGCGTAGCTCAGTTGTTTAGAGCGCTTCCTTGCCAAGGAAGAGGTCGAGAGTTAGAGTCTCTTCGCCCGCACCAAAA
>CAYNHE010000021.1:0-20067 GCA_964397215.1 uncultured Candidatus Saccharibacteria bacterium | reverse complement strand
GCAATCACCCATTTAGCATAATTGTTCGAACTTCGTATAGTATGCTCCGCCAAATCCGACGCATGAGCTTCTGCTCATGGGGCGGATTTTTTGTTGTGGGAGACCAGAACTCCGAAGAAGTTCGTCCGTCGGAGGAGTTGAGCGAAAAGAAAACTTGTTTACTTTTCCGAAACGGCACCCGACAGAAAAGACTTGCGTCAGCAAGTCGCTTCTCCCATCAAGCAAAAGATGAAATTCCCTACTCCACAGCTTCATAAAAAACAGCCCACCAAACGGTGAGCCTGTTTTTATTTTTCTTTGACATTAATTCTCCGGCACAACTCCTATAAAATACCGCGTAGCAAACATCGAGTAAAACGTGCCAGCAAGATACGGAATCAAAATAAAAATTCCAGGAAAAGCCGGACCAATCAAGTACTTTATAATCATTGCCGCCAAAATTATCAACAGAGCAACGGCTAAAGTAACTCGCACAGTGTTAACTCGAATTTTGCCAAAGATGCGTACTGTTGCTTGGTCGAACATTTCCGAGCGCACAAAACAAAGCACACCAATCACCGCACCAAAGAATAACATAAGTCCGATGCCAATACCAAGACCCTCGTGTCCATTCATAGCTGCAATTTCCGTAGTGACCGCATAGATCAAAACCAAACCAGCCACGAACAAGAGGCCTTTCGCACATCGTGTACGCATTTTGCCACTTTTCATTATCTCACCCCCTCTAGTCAAATGATTCTTACATCACATCTTTCTTATTATACTTACGCACCCGATCCCCAACGTCTACTGTCAAAAAATTCCCAAACCTGTGACTGACCTTTTACAAAATTTCCCTGAATATTATATTCAGGTAACGCATGCCCATCTTCTGCGCCCAGCGCTTTCATAGTATGCGCTTCGCTACTGGCAAGATAAGCAACCGGCCCACGCACCAATTCGAGCAGAGCCTTCTTAGGAGAACAATATTGAAACGGAATTCTTCTCCTTAGCGCCGCTTCATCAAACCTTGCTTTCACCAAATCAGCAATACGTTGTTCGCGACAGCAACGATACTCGTCATCGGTCGCAGCATGAGTCCGAAACCCCAGCAACTGTTCCCTGGCCATGCCCACAGCATGTTGCGCCACAGTCCATGGTAACCGGAAAATTTCACCAATCATTTTTCCAGACGTCACGCTGCGACCGTCAAAGCCGCGTCCGCAAACTTCGATGATCACTTCCTGACCTACCACAAAAGTTGCAGCAAATCCTCCGTCATACTCATAGCGAAACGTAAACTCGCCCTTCGGCTTAGCCAAGACCAAACCAGCGCGACGGTTCCCCACCCTTACTTCTGCCAAGGTTCTCAAGAGATCATGTTTACAACCGGTCGTGTTAATGGCAAAATTCTGTTGACAGCCAAACGGGAAATCCAACCGATAATAGAAAAAATCCGGATAATCATCCTTGATTTCCTCCCATTCAAACGGCTCAAGAATCACCCGAATTTCTCCATCAAATGGACAATAATTGGGTACAAACATTTGTGCGCGCTGCATTCCACTGGCTTTTTGGTAATCATTTTGGTTCTGCAAACCAAACACCTCCTTCGATATAGAATTTCTGTCAAGTGAAAAATTAAACAACAATTCCCCACCAAATCTACTATTATTATAACACAAAATTCCAAAAACTTAAGTACAATTATGGCACAAACCTCTAAAACCCAAAACCACGTTACAGCGCTGCGCAGCGGCGCCGGTAATCCGATTCTCGGTTTTCTTAGAAGTGCAGATTTCTATAGTTTCTATTGGACTCGTGGCATAGCAACATCCGACACTGCATATTATTTTGTTTTTGCAAACTCAGTAGTGGACCCTTCGCGAGGTCCATATCGTCGTTCCGACGGTTTCTCTCTCCGCTGTTTGCAGGAAGTAGAGTGCTCGTCCATATCGTTTATGTTGTAAAATTTACAACACTTTTATAACAGAGGAGATTCATACAAAATTGCAATAAATCGGGGGGTTAGGGACTTGAACTGCGGAGGATAGTGAGTAAAGGAAAGTATTTATACTTTCCTTTCGAACGACGCACGCAGCGGAATTTTCTTACGGAAAATTCCGTAACTTTTTTAAAATCTGCTTTATACTTAGCGCAGAGTGGCGCAAGAGTTTGTCACGAAGGTAAATTAAGAGGGAGAAAGGAGGAAGTTGCTTATGACTCTAGTGATTTCTATTGGACGTATCGTCCTAAGACTGAAACTGTCTTTTGTGAAAACCAAAAGTTCTAACAAAAAAGTTAACGGTCTAATAAGCCGTTAACTTATAACCAACTAACACTATTCTCTCACACCAATGATGGGCAGTCAAGATTTCTTATGGCAGTACTATAAGAATCTTGGCGAGGCAAACCCCCTGGCCACTCGTTTTGTCTAATGAACACTAAACATTAAGCGCAATTTGTATTTTCTAGAATACTAAACAATTAAGCGAAGTCCATACTTTTTGAGACTAAAGACTTGGCCTAAGCGGCCTGGAGCGGTCTCAAAAAAGTATGGACGAGCGCTCCTACTCCTGCAAACAGCGGAGAGAGAAACCGGAGTAACGATAATGCGTATCGTTAAAAGGATACACTCCTGAGCCACCAAAGTAAAAGTTATATGCACCCGATATTTCCATCGCACTCTTAGACCAGTAAAAACCAGAGATGTCCACATATCTTAAATAATCAGCCCAAAGATTAACAAAGCCGCTGCGCACTAACACTTTTTAATCAGAAAGTTTCCCCAAACCGTCCAACTTCCCTAATTATTTTTGCTTACCGTCAACTATCTTTTTACTTTTTAGATAGAGAGTAAAAGTAATACAAAACACCAAAAACGGCAACGCCACAACTTTAATTGGGCTATTATTCACGACGAATTTAATTGGACTCGCGTCGCCCATCACGACAAACGATAGCCCGGCGACAAAAATCATCGCCGCCACAATCGACACTGCCAAAAACACATTTTTCTTCACAATTTCTTTTTTAATATCAACTGCCATAAGCACTCCTTTTACCTATTATAACACCAAATCCGCTTTCTTCTGCTCAACCAGAAATCGCAAAACCTTAGCTAAGATTTTAAAAAGAAAAGCGACCCAAATAGGCCGCTCGTCTCAAACATTTAATCGATACTAGGATTACGTATAGATACGTAATCCTCCAATGCATTGGAGTCACTAAATCCTAAATCCAAAATCCAAAATCACCACCAAGAACAAGAGCTAATGTCAACTCCAGACTATTTAGCAGCTACTTCGCCGGCTGCACAATTAGCTGGTCTCCTGACAAATCGCAGCCACCGCAACTGGACGGACAACCGCCACCACACTGTTCCAAAAGTTCGCACTGCTGACATTTCTTGGGCAGATATTTTTTCTCCCTAAACTTCACCAGCGACGGATTCTCTGCCCAAATCCGCGAGAGCGGCTCTTCTGATTTAATCACATTGTCCAGCAAAATCTGATTCACGGCACAACGCGACAAATTACCGTCCATGTCTACATAAGCGGTTCCATAGCCCCAGTCGCAGCGCGCGGTGTATTTACGCAAATCTTCCGGCAACAAGCACAGCGGATAAGAATCAACTACTTCGATTCCAATCCCCATTTCTTCGTCAATCCGTTTAATCTGCCGATAAATCGCCAGCACATCCTCCAACTTCAACGCATGATGTCCGCCAGACGCCCCACCAAACGGACCGATTCTCTGTAGCTGCACATAATCCACCGGCAATTCCTGCGCCAAATTATGCACTACCCCATAGAGCTTTTCCGCCATGATGGGGGTAAAATTAATCGTCAAACCGATCTGCTGAATAGATTTTTTAGCCTTAGCAAAACCTTTCAGCCGATCCAAAACCGCCTGATACGTTCCCGGTCGAGTGAACGCGTCGTGGTAATCTTGCGGTCCATGCACCGTCCATTCGAGCGCCGTCACAAAAGGCGCCACTTGCTCCCAAGATTTGTGCGTGTTAGACAAAATCCCCACTCCAAGACCCAAATCCTCACACAAAAACCGTGTCAACTCGCCAATCTGGGGATGTTCTGCCGGATCTCCGCCCACCAACTCGATAAACTCAACTCCAGCCCCAGCTAATTCTTCACTGATTCGTTTCAAGGTGGCCAAATTGCCGTGACGCCGACGCGTTTGCTTCAGAAACGCCGTTTCATAGCAAAACTCACAGTTGTGCGAACAGCAATTCGTGATCCCAAATGCTACATATTTTAAAGCGTGTTTCTCTGCCATTTTCATCACTCCTCTCCTAATTGGCAGGTTTCTACACTAGAATACTAGACCTCTACTTTTTCAAGGCCTTATACCTTCATTATAGCACACATTCTGTAAAAAGTCAATAGAAAAACGCCACCTGAATACCATACATTACAATAAAACTGCATCCCCCGAATTCTGCAGAATCGTCACCCCCCAACTTACGTTATTCCGCTCTCGTCTCGACTTTAATCGAGCCAACACCACCGTCAACGTAAATCAACTGCGGACCCGAACCAAAGGTAACGGTTTCGCCGCCTTGTTCCTCGCCGTTGATTTTAACCGAGCCAATGCCCCGTTCTACGCTAACGAAATAATCTTCCGCCGAACCAAGTAAGTTTAGTTCCAGCGCGCCTACGCCAGCGTCAATCTTGGCTTTGCCGAGCAATTTACCGTCGAGAATCACTTTTCCGGCGCCCATGTCAAGGTCAAGATTATAAAGCGAGCCGTTAGTAATTTCCGTCATACCGGCGCCACAATTTATCCTGGTATCCTGATGCACGATCATGTTGTGTAATTCTGCCTTGCCAGCACCAAAGTCAAAATACGCCTCGCGCACTTCCAGCCCATCAATATATACGCTACCGGCACCGTTTTTGACTTCGAGAGATTCTAATGGTTTACCAACCGGCACATAAATCGTTACTTCGGTGTCGCGACTACTACCAAATATATTATGGTCCCGTTCGGTCACATATAAACGATCGCCACGCGCACTATAAATCACATGTTCGCTGTTCGACCTAACCACAAAATCATCTCCTCCCACAATATTCAACTTGGCGAATTTTACGTCCACGTTCAATCTAGTAGTATCATTGCTGTAGTCAAAATTGTTTTCCGTTGTTGTTTCATGGGAGTCTTCCTGCCACAGCCCTACCACATCACCCACGACCATGAGCGTACCAAAAACTGCCGTCGCGATACCACCAATAATCAGAATTGCGAGGGCGATAGCAAAAGTTTTAATCACCTGCTGAGTACTACGCATTGCAAATCTCCACACCGCCAAACACGCAACTCGCTTCGATATAAAGCGTTGCTTTCATATCTTCTGCATGATACTTGCGTTTATCTTGCACTCCACCAAAAACCGGCGCCGCCGAAATTTCTACCTTAACATCTTCTGGTACATAAATTTTGATTCCACCAAACACCGCGCTAGCGCTAATCGAAGCTTCTTTTGCGAACTTTGCCTTCCTAAGGTCACATTCCACGCTACCAAACACGGCTTCGAGCGTACAGTCAGTAAATTCTTTGCCAGAAAAATCAACCTTCTGTCCGCTAAAAGTCGCCCAATGTTCATTCTTGCCGTCGTTCTTATGCAACTTTTTCATTTGCTTGGCGATTTTGCGACCAAACATTGCGTGAAGCAAAATAGCCAAACCGGCCACCACCAAGATAATTGGCACAATCAGTTTTAGCACGATTTCTAGACTGAAAATGTCGAGACAGCCCAACATCAAACAAACGCCAATCAAAATCCCTATCAAGTTCCCCACTTTGCTGTCGCCACGACCATCGAACAAACCGATAAAACACGGCACGATGATAAACAACGTCCACCAACCTGGGAAGAAAAGATCAATATTCCAAATCCCTAACGAACTAGCACCCCAAATCACGCCAAGCGCAACCAATACTAGCCCCCATAAATACGTACTAACCTTGTGCATACACACTCCTTTTTACTTATTCTAAGTATAGCATATTAGCACGCATATATGAGCCAAAATTAATATTCTAAACGCAAAACGAACTACTTGGGTTCAAAACAAACTGCTAGGGTTCAGAACGAACTACTTGCGTTCAAAACAAACTGTTGGGGCTTAAAGTCTACTTCAAGCTTTTGACAAACGCATCAAACAACGGATGCACACGTAGCGGTCGGCTCTTGAACTCTGGGTGTGCTTGGGTCGCCACAAAGAATTTGCGCTGCGGAGCTTCAACAAATTCCACTAGTTTACCATCAGGCGAAGTTCCACTAACTACCAAACCTCCTTCGTTCAGTTTTTCCTCAAACTTGCGATTCACCTCGTAACGGTGGCGATGTCTCTCTACAACGTCTCGCTCACCATAGATTTTTGCTACTTTACTACCTTCTACTAACTTAGCCGGATAGTCACCTAACCGCATCGTGCCGCCGGTTTCTTCTTTACCCTTCTGACCGTCCATGATATAGATGACGTTGTTGCCCTTCTTCTCGCTCGCACCAAATTCTTCGGAATTTGCCTCGGTGAGTCCAGCTCTACGGCAAGCTCCAATCACCGCACACTGCAATCCCAAGCAAAGCCCCAAGTAACTCTTGTCGTTTTCGAGCGCCCACTCGGCAGCAGCGATTTTGCCCTCTGTGCCGCGTTTGCCAAAACCACCTGGCACCACGATTCCGTCCACTGTAGCCATTTTCTTCCAAGCTTCGGTGTTCTTGCCTTCCGACAACTCTTCAGCATTAATCCAAACCAAATCCAAATTCACCTTGTTCCAAGCCGCCGCCGCTTTTAACGCCTCTGTTACACAAATGTAAGCATCATCATTGCCAACGTATTTTGCCACCAAACCAACTTTAACCGTCTTAGCCCATTCTTTGCTCCTGAGGCGCGAAAACTCTTCCCACTGACCCATGTCCGGCTCTTTGTCGTCATCAACAAAATCGTTCAAAATCGTCAGTACGCCAGATTTAAGCACGTTAAACGGCACATCATAAACTGATTTAATATCTGGCAAATTTAACACTGCTTCGCCCGGAATACCGGCAAATTTACCAATTTTCTCGCAAAGACTGCGTGGCGCCGGCCGCTCCGAACGACAAACCACCACATCCGGAATAATCCCGAAACCTTGCATATCGCGCAAAGCATTCTGCGCCGGCTTGGTTTTTAGCTCCTTGCTCGTGTTGAGCCACGGAATATAAACCACGTGCACATAGAGACAATTCTTGCGACCGACTTGATTAGCAAACAAACGAATCGACTCGATAAAACTCGTTCCCTCATAATCTCCCACCGTACCACCGATTTCTACAATGTGAATATCGCTGCCTTGACTAGCACAAGCAATTTTTTCCTGCACAAGATCGGTAAAATGTGGAATCATCTGTACCGTCTTGCCATGAAAACCACCCGAACGCTCCTTATCAATGAGCTCCTTATACAGCTCACCGGACAAAGTGCTGGAATATTTGTTCGTCTCAAAATCGAGAAACCGCTCGTAATGCCCCAAGTCGAGATCGGTCTCCTTACCATCGTGCGTCACAAAACATTCGCCATGCTCCACTGGATTCAGCAAACCAGCATCAACGTTGAGATAGGGATCGCATTTCTGAACAGAAACCTTGAACCCTTTGGCCTTAAGAATTGCGCCGATTGATGCCGCTGTAATTCCCTTGCCGACACCAGAAAGCACACCACCAGTCACAAAAATATATTTGCAACCAACATCATTTTTAGTTTTTTTATTTCCCTCTGATTTTTTTACCATAACTGGGCAACCTCCTTATATTTAACCTACTGCCCACACTACTAAACCTAGTTTATCATAACCACAAGTTGAACGCTAGGGAGAAATATCACAATAATTATAATACTTGCAACAACTTGATTCGATTCTACTCCTGCAAACAGCGGAGAGAGAAACCGAGGTAACGAGCAATTGGACCGTGAGAAGGACGTATTTCTGAATCGATAAGACGAGTGGCGTATGCATACTCAACGCCACCAGCACTTTTTGACCAATTATAGTTAAATTGACCAGCACCTCTTAAGAATCCGTCACTCACATTAGCAGCACCGCTGCGCACGATTTCTGTACTCCTGCAAACAGCGGAGAGGGAAACCGTAGTAACGATGATCTGGACCGCCTCCTGATGGGTAGACTATTTGATCCTCAAAATAAGATAAATATGCCATAGCTGATGGTGCACCACCAAGAGACCAGAAGAGTCCAGCGTTCCCCATAAATCTCAAGAAGCCCACAAGTATATGAGTATAGCCGCTGCGCAGAAGCTACATTTTCAACCCACAAAATCACTTTCTTTTGCCCTATCGTTTTTTAAAAAAACGTTAACATACTTTTCTTATTCTACCTCTGTTATTACTGTTTTGATGACCTCACGTTTTTGCAAAAACATGAGGGGAGAAAATGAAAACTATTTTGCACGAAGACCATGATGAATTTAGCAAGTTTTAGCGTTAACCCGTGCGCAGCGGCTATACTGATGTGAGCTATAGTTACTTGAGAGATGCAGGTCATCTTAACTATTCTTGGTCGCCGAGCAGTAATGCTGACACTTTACGTGCATATAACTTAAGGATTAACGACTTAGAAGTATTTTCATCGGCTGGTCCATTTACTCGTTATCTCGGTTTCTCTCTCCGCTGTTTGCAGGAGTATGAAGGAAGCGAGAGGAAAGCTTCGCATCTCGCTACGCTCGATAACGAACCTGCCATTCTGGCTTTTGTGACGAATCTAGCAACCATTAAATAAACTGGACATTTGTCCAGTTTATTTAATGGCGGAAGCGAGAGGATTCGAACCTCCGATACGGTTGCCCGCATACACGCGTTCCAGGCGTGCGCCTTCAACCACTCGGCCACACTTCCATTTCCACAATTATATCACAATACCCACTTCTGTTCCACCAGCAAAACGGCGAATCATTATCAGCGTGCACCAACTTAAGCAACAATTTACATTACCCAAATTCATTACTAGGCAGACAATACACTTATCGACGTCGTTTTTGGATTAACAATCCGCCTAAGTACAATACTAGAACTACTCCGCTTCCGCCTAACAACCACCAAGCCTGAAAATGCGTACCTGCTTGTGGCAACTGCAACGATTCCTGTTTTTCGGCGTTTTCTTGTCCATCCACCGGTCGTTGCGATGACGCACCGTCATTATTATCTCCTTTATCTGGATGTTCTGAAGCACTAGGACGCTCCGAATCTCCTGACGTACCCGGTTGCCCTGACCCTCCTGGCTCAGTTGGTTCATCAGTATCCGGCTTGTCCGAACCACCAGGATTGCTTGGCTGTCCTGGTTGCTCAGGCTTATCAGAGTTGTCAGGTTTATCAGGATTATCGGGGTTATCGGGCTCATCCGGTTCTTCCGGCCGACCCGGATCCGGTTCTTCCGGCTCTACCACATACGTACTATCTTTATAGAAATTAAACATCCTCCCCGTAATGAAACTTCCGCCACCTGCTGAAGACGTCCTCGTCCCCACAATCTTCACATATTTAATCGGTTTCTTCAAATCTACAATTTCTATTGTTTTTACGGCCTCGTTATTTGCCCAACCTTGAATTTGAGCAATCTCAAAGAAATTCTCTCCATCTTCGCTACCCAAAACTAGCCCATCTAGAATCTTGCCATTACCACCCCCTGCCGGTACATAATCAATCGCCGTCAGTAACATCGGCCGATCAAACTGTATTGTAATCCATTTATCTCGGTCCGTCCCATTCCAAGCCGAATGCCAACGTGTATTATAATTACCATCAATTATATTCGCCGCCTGCCCACCTTGACTCGCCGCTTCACTCGAAGCTCCCACAATTGAAAGATGGTCCACTGAAACATATGTCTTCTTTGCATCTTCCACATCCGTCGTAAAAGCATATGTGCCATACTCGCTAGCTATTCTTGTGCCAGTCGCTCCATTACGTACCTGCACTGTCTTGTTACCTGACAAATCTGGCACCTTCACCGTGAACGAAGTCCACGGCTCGCTCTCACTAAACCGCCACTCCGCCACCTCACTTACTCCTACTACGCGATTTTCCAAATCATTTGCATACAGATTCGTCGGTAGAGCCTGCTCCATAATATCAATTGCATAGCTACTGTCTTCCTGATTATCCTGGCCAGGGTTGTATGCGCTGCCGCACTTCGTGCCCACAATACAAATCACCAAATCATTTTCGGTATTCATTCGCGCAATTTCCTCTGGTGTCAACTGCCACTCACGCACCGAAATTGGGTTTGACCAAGTGTTTTTTCCATCAAGACTATACTGCCAAGTTGTCGTAGTAGATTCCTCAAAATATCGCTCAGCCATTACAATTTTATTCGCTTTCTCACCATCAAAGGAAAATTTTGCCATCGAAAGATCATTGTTGTTCAAAAGATAATTCGCCATTGTACGTGTAATGTCCGACTGCAACACCATATCCTCAGTCGCAGCCTTAGCCGTTTCCAAAGCTTCTCGTTGGGCACGATAAAAGTTCGCCTGCCCCACCGAACTCGTTATGCGAGGCTTAATTAGTTTCATCAAATCCCACATCGGTAACGGGTAGTATTTCAAAGCATCCGCCAATTGCTCTGCCAATCTTACAAAATCCGTCTCAGATTTACTTGAATCATTATTATAGAGTTGAATTAAACCATACCAAGCATCCATATTAATACTTTGATAATCAAGCGATTTACGGTAAATTTCTTCTTGCTTACCGTAGTCACTCTGATAAATATCCGTGAGTAACAGTGTTTCTTCCGCCCTTACTAAATTATCCATATCATTAATCGCAGCCTGCGCATATGGTACGTAACTTACTTGATAATAACTATCCCAATTATTCGAACCCCAACCTAATGGCAGCCGCTCACTCTTTTCCGAGCCAGTCCAACCAGAAATGTTATTTCCGATTCCCCATTTACCATTGCCGCTAGCATCTTGAGCATAGTACAAATACGCTGCATGACCTGGCTGCCCAATCACCGATGCCGGATAGCCCCAAGTATTCCAAATATTTGTTCCTGTCTTAGAAAGGCCACCGCACACTGAACCCTGTTCGAACACCATCCATAACTTTGGTTTATTTGCCACTCCATATTCCACGTTATACTCTGCCAAATTATATTTATCATTCCACTTCGCATATTCATCTGCACTATAATACTGTGGTAGCCTATAATTATAGCCGAAGGTATATCGAATATAGTGATATGGGTCACTGCTCTTTTTTGTCTTAGTGTAATAGTTTAACCAATTCACTTCATCATCTGTCGTCATAGTATCCAACACCCAACGCATCTCCTCAATCTCTAACGACTCAAATACCTTGCGGTCTAACCGACCATCCGCATGTAGCATCTTAAACACCTCATACCGCTTTATTGGATCAGAATATTGCCCACCGCCAATCCAAGACCCTACTGGCGTTGAATAAACTAACGCCTCAGAAATTATCATCCGTGTATAGAGATCGCCCAATCTAGTACCATATTCCGTCACGGTATCATTCGCCAAATCTTGTTGATAAGCTTCATACAGCTGTGCTAGCACATTCAACGAATTTTGGTAATTGTTCCCAACCGGAGCCCCACCCGTCATATATAATCGCAAAACATCCAAATTATTATATAACCACTCTAGGCTCTGTCGTTCCACGTCACCCCTCCGTGCAAATTGCGTCAGTGTGTATTGACCCACTTTTTTAATCAGACTTCGCCTCAAAAGTGCCAGTTCATATGTATCATTTGTTTTCGGGTCAATCACCCCCATTTGACGAAAATACGCATCAAAATCATCCGCCGCCGGTACTACCGAAGCGTTATACCCTTCTTTTACTAATCGTGCATCACCCCATACCGCATGGTCATTACCGTTGCTACCGTTTGCATCTGCCTGTAAGCGTAAAAACTTATACCGTCTAATATTTATCTTCACAAAATCTGCATTCGTTCCCGGCCGCGTCACCTTTGATTCTTCGTTATAAAGTATATCCCAATCTGCACCATCCACTGAACCATAAACTCTAAAAATCACGCCATTACTACTGTTAGCCGCTGTTACATTTAATCCTGCGTACGCCGTCAAATAATCGAACTCATCACTATGGCCCACTTCTTCCAAATTATAATAAACATTTGAACTAGCATGTGCCCAAATCCCTTTGTCAAAAGTAATTACATTTCCCTCGTAGCGCTCAGTAATCTTACCGCCCCCACTCACCTGATCAAAAAGCAACGAACCCCACCCCACCTGTGATCTGTGCGTTGTATCTAATGCTAAATCCGACAAGTAAACATATTGGCTCGCATCGTCCGCCATACCAAAATTTGCTTCTGGTAGCGATGCTTCCACCGCCTCAGCTCGCAAAGTCTGAAACAAAAATCCCATCAATACAGCAAGTCCTGCCACTATTGCCATCAGGATTACCGTCCTCAAAGGAAACCTTGGTTTTAACCCACAATACATACCCTATATTATATATCTACTCTCTCTTGCAGTCAAGAAATCTTCTCTCGTAGCCACCGCTACGCACGATTTTTCCTGCTCCTACAAACAGCAGAGAGGAAAAAACGAGAAAATAAAGTTTTCCTTGAAAACTTTCCATAGTCGTAGCGGTTGAGCAGAGTGTTTATCACAGAGCTCCAATGAAATTGGGGCGCCACAGCACCCCACAAAGTCCCAGCTAGCACATTTTCATCTCAAAATCCATTTTCTTGCCAAATTTTCTCATATTCTTGCATCAATTCCGCTTCCTCCATCGCTCGTTCCGGATGAATCCATCCTGTGCTAGCTGTCCATATTATACCATATTTCACTACACTTCCTTGTTAATGTACACAAATCGATTTTTCGATGATAAAAATGGCTGACTTTGTACATCACTCCTTCTTCACCACCTTTTTCGTCACATCAAATTTTTCCATATATTTCCCCATCATCAACCGAGTTTGCGCATAGAACGCCGCTACACTCTGATAAATAATCGCAATAAACGGCATCAGCACCCACTGCACGACCATCGCCCAAGTTTTGGTTTTTTTGTATTTCGCCGGACGCTCTGGCAACATTCGGAGACTCATACTAATCGTAATCATGGTACCAATCATGGCAATCATCTGAATCCAGCCGACCACGTTAGGCAAATTCCAAGCCACATTTCCACGCGAACTCAGGTTTAGCAACATCGGCACCCAACCACCAAAAGCCACAATCGGCGCCATCACCGCCAGCGTTACATGACCATCGAGCAATCGCCAAAATTTGGCGAAAAGCGCCACGCGATTCATATTTTTCATCCGCTGTTTGCCAAACAATCGCACCGCCACATAAGGCACATCGCTGGCACCATAATCCCAACGCCTAAGTTGCACAAACTGCGCTTTTGCCGTTCGCCAAAAAGTCGTTTCCATCACCGCATCCTGATAAATCGGCACATGAATCGGTGCCACATCGTACTTCCCTTCGAAATAAAACAGCGATCGCCAATACTGATGTCCATCTTCTACGATAGTTCGCTTACTCCAAAAATTCATGCCTTCAAGCGCCGCCAACGGTTGCGAATGTGAAGCAAAATTTTTTAACAAATGCGGCCGCATAGTGTTCACAATGTTAAAAAACGAGTTAGAAATCGCAATCACGCGCATCGGCGCTGCCGCTTCCCAAATATTATTAGTAAAAAGCGACACCGGCTGATAAGAATAATGCTGACGATCCGGCCGCACCAAAAACTCATACGCCACATAATCAAGATACCACTTACTCATTCGATTATCCGAATCTAGAGAGGTCACAATTACGTTTTCTTTGGGAATCCGACATTTTTCGACATAACGCGCCAAAGCTTCGCCGGCATGAGTTAGGTTAGGGCCTTTGCCAACTATTTCGTCCTTCTCACCATCCGGATGTTCAACCAGCATAAACTCTTTGAACACCCCTTTAAACATTCTCTGCAATTCGTGCGCATTCCGGCGCATAGTCTCGCCGCCCCTCGCTTCATAACCCAGGACAAAAATTATTTGTTCATTACTAAAACCCGTATCACGCACCGCTTCGACACTTGGCACCAAAGTTTCCAGCCCCTCATCATAGGCCACCATAATTACTGCATGATAAATGTCTTGCGGCAGCGGCTCGGATTTTCCCTCTACAGCCGAGAGAATTTTCAAATTTTGCACATGCTCGTCAAAACCGTAATTTTCATCATGCACACCATGCAATCGTTCAAACGCCTCATGCGGATTCGCAAGTTCCATCAGGCGTTTATGCCAGTTAACTCGCATCGCGCGCCGCACCACACCATAGCCCTGAATCGTGCGAAACGCCGTCCCCACAGCTTTAACCAACACCACCGCCACCACAAAAAGCACGTAGGCTGCCCCCATCGCTGGGTTAATCCACGAGAGCACAAACAACAAAATCACCAAGGCATAACTCGAAAACCCCGGCAAAATCTCAAAAAACCGATACAACTTCGAGCGCTTGCCGAGCGGAAGGTCGATGTCACGCTTCACTAATAGCTCCTCTCTAGCAGAAACGAAGAGAACGAGCCCATCACCACTCCCCTAGGAGGCGTAGGATTATAACTACCGTCACCCCAATCATCGCCATCGTGGCAAAAACCATCATGAGCGCCATGTCTTTACCATATTTTCGATAAACTCTGAGCGCAATAAAATTATGCACCACCCCATAGAGCACCGCCAGAACCGGAAACGCCAACATATTTGCCCAGCTATCACGTCGATAACCTCCAGAAAGACCGGCAATTTCGCCATATACGTCGCCATAGCCCACAATCACCACTGTGCTACTTGGCCGAAGCGTAGTCGAAGCAAAAATCAACAGTGCCACACTCGCTACAAGCAACACAATCATCGCCATCATCAGCCCACGCTGTTTACGACAAATTTCTCTCCAGGTGTCTACCAGACGAAGCTTCTTTGTTTCGGCCACCTCAGTCTCGCTATCTTGCACCTGCCGTTCTTTATTTTTTACCATATTATAACTATAATTATACTACATTAGTCGAAAAAGCAAAAATCTGACTACCACCATTTAAGCACAACCGAGATAAAAAGTCAAGTTTACACTGGTCAAAATCGCACTTTTAGTGTAGAATCATATTAAAGGAGTTATTAATGGCGAAAAAACTACCCGAATCCGAATATTTGAGTTGGGATGAATATTTCATCGGACTCACCGTTCTCACCGCAATGCGCAGCAAAGACCCTAACACTAAGGTCGGCGCGTGTATTGTTTCTGATGACAACCGCGTCCTCTCGATTGGTTACAACGGTGCGCCAAATGGTTTTGCTGATAGTCTCGTGCCTTGGCACGTCCGCGAAGCCAAAAAGCATTCCGATACCAAATATCCTTACAGTTGTCATAGCGAGCTGAACGCTATTCTCAACTATCGGGGTAATATGCGCGATTTGCAAGGAGCTAGACTGTATGTTCACTACTTCCCTTGCGTCGACTGCACTAAGGCTATCATCCAGGCTGGCATCAAAGAAGTCATTTATCTTCACGATTTCGATCACGCTAGTTTTGGAGTTGAGCAAGAAGCATCGATCAAAATGTTCGATGTTTGTGGGATTAAATATCGCCAATTTAAACCGGTGGGCAGGAAGGAAATCGTCCTTCGCATCGAGGACTAAACATATCTATGAAAAAACTTATCATCGCTGGCAGTAGTAAATTACAAGAACGCGCCGCTTACTGGCAAGGCTATTTCGAAGGTCGCGGTTACGAAATTATTGACTACCCAGCCCCAGTGCACGGCGAACCAGGCACTGACGAATATTCCGAGAACTTAGTTGATATTTACCATTCCTACTACCAGAATCTTGACCGCGCCGACGTCTTTTTCCTCATGAACGAAGACCAGAACGGCTACGGTGGCTACATCGGACCGAGCGCTTTCTCGGAACTCGCCTACGCCATCATTGCCAACCTTAATCACGGTAAAAAAATCAAAATTTACCTTCTTCAAGAACCGTCCGATGACCAACCATGCTCTGAAGAAATCCAATTTTGGCTACGTCAAGGTTGGATTAAAGTCTATGAGCGCCCAACTGGCAAAAAGGCTAGTCTGCCCGACGTTTCTACCCAAGACAAAGATGATATAGTTGACGAATCTGAATCAAACGAGCCTAGCGTCGTCTCAACTGATTTACCCGAAGAGGTGAAATCTACCCCTAACTCTGTCCACCCAGCACCACTCGTGCGTGGCAAAACCAAAACAATTAACATCCTCACTTCACGCCGTCGCTGTCTCAAAAGCCTCACCCCAGCAACTCGCGAATATCTCCACACCATCGCTCCAGAATTCCCAACTTGGCTACTAAAATACATTGCTGCTCCAGAAATGCAACGGCTCGCCGGTGTTAGCATGGTTACCACTGATTATACGAGTATTCATAATTTTGCACATTTTAGTTCGGTTTTTTGCCATAGTATTGGTGTAGCGTTGATTATTTGGCGTTTCACCGGAGATAAAAAACAGACGCTAGCCGGGCTTTTTCACGATATTGCTGCGCCTGCCTTCAAACATGCCATCGACTATTATAATGGTGACGCCGAAACGCAAGAATCCACCGAGGAGCGCACTGCCGAAATCATCCGCAACTCTCGTACAATTTGCCGTCAACTTAAGCGCGATGGCATCTTGCCGGGCGAAGTTTCTGACTACAAACTTTATTCTATCGCCGATTGCGAACTGCCGGGTCTCGCCGCTGACCGTCTAGAGTACACCTTCTCTAACGGCTACTTCCTCTACGAAACTTTCACCCTAGCACAAGTTAAAAAATTCAACGAAAACCTCACTATTCTCAAAAACGAAAACGACATTGACGAAATCGCTTTTACTTCTTTTGAAATCGCCAAAGAATTCACCAAAGAAAACCTCAAGCTCTCGGCTGAATATCATAGCGATAGCGCGCGAGCTGCATTGCAGTTTATCGCTGATACGATGCACTATATGTTCGAAAATCGTTTACTCAATTTCGAGGATCTTTATACCATGAGCGAACGCGAAATCATCGACTGGATTTTGAGTTGTGGCGACAAGAACATCAGCGAAGCCTTCCGCAATTTCCAGCGTGCCACTAGTATTTGGAGCGGCAATTCCGCCAAAAAAGGTTGTTATTCGGCCTCGGTGCACGCCAAAGTTCGTCATATCGTTCCACTTGTAGCCACCGATGACGGCGCCAAGCGCATTGCCGAAATTTCCCCAAGTGCCAAGAAAGCCATCGAACACTACCTAGAGGACAAACAGAGTAAATACGTTGGTTTTGACATCGAGTGGACCCCAGATTTTAAGAAAAAAGAATAAACCAATCCTGCTCCTCACGGCACAACATTACCCCTGTTATTCTACGGTTAAGCGTATTTTCTAAAATATACGTCTAACCGTAGGATTATTCGTCCATGCTTTCTTGGGTATACTCAGATACAATCTGCACCACTTTTTGTATAGTTGCAGTACAGTTCTTGAATCGTACTTTTTCGAAAAAAACATCCTTAAATTCTCGCATCGGTGAAACAATTAGGGCATGGATAAACGACTGCGTCGCACCAGTTACCCCATCAAAGTCCAAAATCACTTCATCTTCGTCTAGTAATGCAGGCATAATCTCCTTAATCCGCAAACGCCGTGCAACATCTTTATTTTCTGCAAAGTCACCAACTTCATTTAACATGTTAATAATCATATAAATTTTATCTCCTTATACCTACGCTCTTTACGCTCTTTAATTGCTTGACTATATGATACCTTGATTCGCTCCAAAATCTGACTGAACTCTTCTGTGTCGGTCAAAGTCAAATCAAGACCAATCAACGTACCACCAAAACTCGGCAAACCATCATATGCCGAATGCTTGTCTGTAAACGGATTTTCATTAAGTCTTGGCCCATACTTCACTCGCTTATCGTACTTATGCATCTTATAAGCGGAATCTCCACTATAAACCACAAAATAATTACGCGTAATCTTAGCGATGGATTTTACAATATATAAACCTGCTCCAGCATTGTCCCCCGTTCCACCATCACGCGATGTCGTGCCACTCACACCGGGCATCAACGCCAACCGAATTGCATCTAAGTCATCAACTGGTGCATGAAAACGCTCCAAACTCGCCCTCAAGCCAATTCCTGTATCACAAATACCAATACTCAATTTCTCTTTAGCTGCAACATATTGCACCGTTACAAAAGCACCGTTCCGTGCATTAGAGTGTTCAATGACGTTACGAATTAATTCACCAAGTACGTATTTTATCGTTTCTGATTTATCTGGCGAAAGGTGTAAAATCGGATGTAACTCCGCAATCAAAGCCGACTGCTCAGCAGTTGTTTTGACACAAGTAACCGGAATAAACCTACCTGCTCCTTCATGCTGTACATAATCAACATCACAACTATTGGAGGCATATTTATATAACCCCATGCGGTCCAGATACATCGCTGCATTACGCACATCAGTAACAATCCTTGTTCTGTCAATACCAACTTCGGCCGCCAAAGCCGCCGCAAAAGAAATACAAACTGGATGGACATTCATCCAACTCGTTGAGGTTGTAATTTCTAAAAAAGAACTATCCGACAAATCATTTGTACTCAAAAAATAATTCAATCCCTTCAGCTGATCTACATTGGAAAACGTTATCTTCATACCTACAGTATACACGGTTAAGCGTATTTTTGTCAATATACGTCTAACCGTAGAATAACAGGGGTGAATAAAATAAAATCCTACGGTTAAGCGTATTTTCTAAAATATACGTTTAACCGTAGGATTTGTGCGCAGCGGCTACGTTCGTGTAAGTTATTATTTCCTAAGGTATGCAGGCACTGCAGGCTATTATGAACCACAAAGTAGTGCTGCTACATCAAATACTGTATATCCTTTACGTTTCGATATATCAGCTGTCAATTCATCATACGGTCCAGCTTATCGTTACCTCGGTTTCTCTCTCCGCTGTTTGCAGGAGTAAAACTAGCGTGCCAAACAACGGGCTGCAATTCCGTGGCGACGGTTTTGATTAACCGTTGGATTGACCGTGCTAGTATTAGATCTAAAAGCGTACATCTGTGTCGTGCTATTAGTTGGAAAAGTAGTACCAGACCAATAATCGGCATTACCACCAAAGCCGTACATTAAAGTTGTAAAATGAATATTTCCACTACGCACAAAATGTAGTTCATTTGTAATAAAATTCTCTGCCCCTGGCGTACTCAAAGAAATACCCGAATTATTAGCAGAAGCAGAATAACCTTCTCTGGGATAGCCATAATATGAGAATAGATTACTAAGGCTTCCGTTCACCATATCCGGGCGTAAATCATCGCCGACCTTAGCAACTGGCAAATGCCAACCTTTAGGACAAAGGCTGTCGGGAGCATTGATAGCACCCTCAGTAATAGACCCGACACTGCCAGCAGTAATGGTATTGGCTTGGTAATAATTACCGATAAGGTAATGCGCATCATAAAGTTTAGTATTCACATCAGCCGCCACAAAACCAGTATATACAGTGTCATCCGGTTGTGTATAAGTAGATTGTTGAGCAGTATACTTAGCTTGCCAATCTGCTCCAGAAACGTCGATAAAACCTTGGTTAGTACAAATTTGGTTAATCGATTGAATCGAACTCATTCCCCAACCATTATGGCTAGGAGAGCATGCTCCATATCGATGATCTGGCAAAGCTGACAAGTATCGACCATAGCTCCAAGAATAAGTTGTATTCTGATTATCACCATTGCTAGTACCCGTACCAAAACTAGCTGGATTACTTGTATCACTGTCTGGCAGCATCATTGTGACAGTAGGTTTGTATTCGCTATCAGCATTCCAATATTTAATATCGCCAATCAGCTCACCATCACTATTATAGCCAATATCAGTTGTATTAGAGTTAAGTAAACCAGAGTTACCAGTAGCACTCGCCATAGCTTCGGTAATATCCAACCCCAAATTCTGCGTCATCCAACAATTACCATCTCGTAGTTTGGCTACCCAGTAT
>CAYNHE010000020.1:0-20434 GCA_964397215.1 uncultured Candidatus Saccharibacteria bacterium | reverse complement strand
TTAGGCACGCCGCCAGCATTCATCCTGAGCCAGGATCAAACTCTCCATTAAAGTGGTCTTTCGGATAAAATCTTACTCAACCAAAAATTCAAATTCGAACCAAAGTTCATAAATAACTGACGATGATAAGTCTATCTCCGCTGGATTGCTCCAACGATATTGACAAACCATAATTGCACAACTAAATTGTTAACTTCCTCCACCGTTAGAACTTGCTCTGAATTATGGTAACTCCAAGAGACCCCCTCTCGCAGTTCTTAGGCTATACCTATCTTATCTCACCTTTTTATTAATGTCAACACTTTTTTTGGACTTTTTTGGGTTTTTTATGATTTTTTAAGCATTTGCACTATAAAATCGGCATTTTTCCCTAGAAATACCCCGATTTTGCCAACAATATTGGCAAAAACTAGCTATTTTTCCAGAAATCCCCCCGATTTCTACATCCCCAAGCAAAGATATAACAACGCACCAATGACTACTCCAATAATTGCACCCACAATCACTTGTGGTACCGTGTGCCCCTCAATTACTGGCAACTCTGGCTGATGATCTTTTTTTAGCAAAGTATTTAACACCTTAGCCTGCTCACCGACCGCATAGCGTACATGCGTCGCATCATAAACAATAATTGTCCAAGTACAAGCCGCAATCACAAAATAAGCCGAAGTAAAACCATACAAACACCCCAGAAAAACCGCCATTGCTGTAAAACTCGCCGTATGACCAGATGGCATCCCACCCGACCGGCCAAAATACTTCACGAACGACCCCAAATTAGCAATTTCCTGCTTAGCGTCACCTTTAATAAAACCAATAATAGTCTTCGACGTCTGCGCCACGAACCACGCCACCGCAAATGCTACAATACCAAGCCATGCTTTTTCCATAACCCTATTATAGCATATATAATATATATTATCTTGTCATTGTGCGCTTGATCCACAAGAGCAAAGTTCCTAGAGCTAGCGCCAGCAGAGCAATCCCTAGCCAAACATTCAGACCATGCCCACCCAGCCTTGGCACTTCTATCTCTTGCGCATCTGCAGCGTTCGTTTTATCCGTATTCTCCCCAACTGACGAATCTACGCTAGACAAAACTGTCGTCACCGCCTCTGTGTCAGATACAGTCGTCTCATTACCACCATTCAGAGCGCCATTAGCAGTAGGACCACTATTGCTAGATCCAAGATTGCTAGGTTCGTTACCTGTAGCGAGGGTGTTATTCGCTACGCATTTTTCGTTACTGTTTGCGCGATTTTGCCATTCTTCTTTGAGGCGTTTTTCCTCGGCCAACTGACCGGCAAGTTCATCAGTACGCTCCAATAATGATTTTTTCTCAGTTTCTAGAGTAACTTTTTCATCTTCTAGAGTTTGTTTGGCTGATTTTAGAGTTTGATTCTCCGATTCTAGCGCATTGTTTCGATTCTCTAGAGTACGATTTGATTCTACCAGAGCGTTCTTCTCTGTTTCGAGAATGGCGACTTTTTCTTGCCACTCTGAATCTGCGCTCCCAGCTCCCTTCAATTCCTCAATCTCTTTCTGTAGCTGTTCCACCTGGGTAGATAGATCACGTTTTTCCTGCTCAAGAGTCGCAACCTGGTTCGTCAGATTAGTTTTTTCTGCAATCAGATTGGCTTTTTCGGATGCTAAATTATTCTTCTCGGAGATTAAATTGTCTCTCTCAGAGGTCAGATTGTTGTTTTGAGAAATCAGATTTTGATTCTGTTCGCGCAAATTCTCAAGTTCCTCCCCAGCGGCACTATCTCCTCGCAGACTTGCATAGTAGTCACGCAAACTCTGCAGCTGGGTTCGACGATTACCTAAATCATTCGCAATTTCCTCTAGGCCAGATACCGAATTCTGCGTCTTATCAAGTTGCGTTAGTAGAGTTTCGACATTATTCATATTGCTAATAAAATTCCGTACGTACAAATCAGAATTATCTAGTAGCTCAGCCAATCGATTATGCCGCTCCGTGAGCACCCTCCGCCATTCGGTACCCCAATCTTCAATCTGGTCCTCAGGAATCATGTCCAGATATTTATTACCGTAATTATAAGCTTTCTTCAGCTTAGGAGTGTGATAACCATCTACCACCGCCATCTGACATTGCATGGTTGCATCGTCAAACCCTTCAGTCTTGGCGCAGCGTCGATAACTCAGCTTGCCACGTTTCCAGGTGTATTCAGCTGGATTCGACTGATCGACCAGTTTCAAGGCATAATAAAGTTCGTTCGTCAGATTATCCGACAGAAAAGTCTTGGACGGAAACCCAACCTGTGCAAATCGACCTGCCGTAAAATCTTCTGGATAATCTTTTTTAGCAATTCTAATCGCCCAAGCCGAACTATCCTGCTCGCCCAGAGTTCGCGCCGCCTCATCGGCCACCCTCTCGGTAATTCCCTGTTCATAGTTACGATAAACAAGCTCAAACGTCTCTAGGCGCCAACCATTCGGCGCCATCAGCACAAACGAGAACGACGAATCACTACCGTTAATATCCAGAGCATCCATCGCTCCTTCATCCTTGTTAATATCCCAAATCGGCGTTTCCGTTGCTGAGAACGCTAGCGTGCTTGCAACATCCAATCCTCCATTTAATAAGTTAGGTTGATTAAGTGCCAGCGCCGCCGCCGTCTTAGTTGCGCCACCCAGCACTAACACACTCAAAATCGCCAGTGCGCTCAACCTTTTGTTTTGTTTTTTCATATAATCCTCGCAATTAATTTTATTATGTCCGCAGTATAAAGCAGATTTTAAAAAAGTTACAAGTCCCTAACCCCCCGATTTATTGCAATTTTGTATAAATCCTCTCTGTTACAGAAGTGTTGTAATTTTGACAACATAAGCGTTATGAAAACCCTTATGATTATTCCAAAATCCTTATGCTTAGCTCTTGACTTTTTCAATAATTCATGCTAGCATTGTGATGTGGGGTTTGTTTTTGCATTGGTAAAAACACTCCAATTGTAATTTAATAACGTTTATACATAGTAATTTGGTAGCGTCAAGCGATAATTCAACCAATTTTCCAAAAACATCTAAGCAGTAATCCTCAAAGTATCTAAATAATAGTCTAGAAAATTATCCTTCACGCTGTCAAATTACTGGCAGTACAACCACAGTTTAACGTTGAACTCGCGCAGAGAAGGGTCAACGTTTACATCAATAGGAGGGTTTGCGATGAACGAAACGACTAACGTAACTACCAAAACTTTCGCCCAGATGCGTCTGGAGATCATGGAACGAGATTTGTACGAATTCTTTGCCAAAAATCATGGCGAAGAAGCCGCAAAAGCTGCTGTCAAAAAAGACAAACCGCGTTTAGAGAATAACATATTCCCTATTATTTTGCCGGACTATCTCACCAAGGAAACACTGCCCGATGTCGACTTCCTCGTCACAATCGGTCGGCCCAACCTCATCAAACTGCGTGCGATACAGAGGCACAAAATTAACGACATTAATGAGGAAATCCAGAGCCTGCAGAGGACCTTAGAGAAAGTTCCGCCCTACGTGGCAATGGATGACCGCCACTGTAATTATAACGTGATTACGGAGACTGGACATCTTGGTAAACAATGTCCCTATGTGTGCCCTTTTTATCAAAAACATCGTCAAATGTTTGCGCAAGAAGAACTGCACGCCTCACTTAAAGATGGCAACACTAGCAATGCTGACTACCTTAAAAATAGACCCATCACCAAGCTAATCGCCGAGCAACCATGTAGCTTATTTAATAGCGCGGAAGATGCCCGTATTATTAATGAGCGTCAGGACATAATCGAATCAATGAAACGTGAGATTAATGAAGCTTGCGAAACCAAAAAACTTCATGTTAAATATCTCAATCGATTGACCAAGGCTATCCACGATAAGCGTACGCTGCCGGATTTGCCGCTCTTTGTCGACTGGCGACCAAAAAATTTTCTTGAAGAAAATCAGGTAGTTTGCGTTTTCTTGGATGCAAAATCCGAAACCACTCCATGCATACCAAGAGATTCCCTGACGAAAAATTTAACGGACAAACACGTATCAAGCGGCATGAAAATGTTTTTCTGCAAGATTACTGGCCCAGCTTCCTCTCAGATAAACACCAGTAAAGGTCCACTGATTTTTGTCAGTTCACACAGTGAAGGGTCCCTTAAATCCGGCGAATTATATTTCATTACGACCTGTTCGCTTGAGCAATTTCTCAACCATGAAATCACCGTAGAAGACGCAGAATTCACGATGCAATATGTTCCCGTTATCGACCAAAGGATACCCTACGTCATGACAATCAACGAACTGCTCGAACTGAAGCGCCATCCGGAATACGCCAAAATCTGGGCTTACACCAACTATCATGCTTGGCACGCTGACCCCAATGAAATCGAGCCGATGCTTGAGGCTATCAGAGAACTGAACATCTAGGTTAAACTATCTCTCAGTTAAAAAATCTGTATAAACGTTTATACTTCGGACCTGAACATTCCATGTTCAGGTCCACTTTTCATTGCTAAAAACCGAAGAATCTTGAGGATTAGGAAGTCTGGCGGTCTGGAAAATCTGGAGGTCTGAGAACTCCAAGAGCTCCCCCTTACAACCCCTACTCCTCCACCTCTTCGTCCGGCAACACGATACCAATACTGGCCACCGCATCACCATCACCAAGTTTCATGATTCGTACGCCTTGAGTTGCTCGGCCGAGGGTCGGGATTTCTTTGACTGACACGCGGATAGCAATACCCTTGGTGGACATCATAATTACTTCTTTAGCCGCCGGATCGAGAGTGTGCACTGCCACAATTGGACCAGTTTTTTCCGTTACACTTGCCACCTTGATACCAACACCGCCACGTTTGTGAGCTGGGAAGTTCTCGGCTAGAGTAGCTTTACCATAACCATTAGCCGAAATCACCAAAAGTTTCTGTCCCTTATCGCGAATCACATCCATACCGACAATTTCATCTTTTGGTCTCAGCCTAATCCCTCTCACCCCCATTGCGCTACGACCCATCGAACGCACGTCTTTTTCATTGAATCTCACCGCTTGACCAGCCGACGTCGACATTACAATATCGTCTGCACCAGTCGTTTCTTGTACCCATCTTAGTTCATCACCCGGTTCAAGTTTAATTGCGATCATGCCGTTAGTGCGCAAATTCAAGAATTCTTTGACAGCGACCTTCTTAATCGTACCCTTCTTAGTCGTCATGAACAGATATCCGTCGACGTTTTCGCCCTGCTTGACGATGCTCGTCACCTTCTCATCTGGGTGCATGTTGAGCAAATTCACCGCAGCCGTACCTTTGGCCACCATCGAAGCTTGTGGCACCTCGTAAGCCTTAGTTCTAAAAATGCGTCCCTGACTTGTGAAGAAGAGCAGATAATCATGACTATTAGCCGTCACAATTTGCGCAATCACATCTTCTTCCTTGGTGGTCATACCCTTGCGACCTTTGCCACCCCGATTCTGCTTCTTGAAATCACTCTGCAAAACTCGCTTCATGTAATTCTCCGTAGTCATCAGAATCACACTTTCTTCGTCTGGAATTAACTCTTCTTCAGAGAATTTGCCTACTTCGTGATTAAAAATCTTACTCCGGCGATCGTCGCCGTATTTTTCTTTCATGGCAAGTAACTCTTCTTTTACCACGCGGAGAATCTCGGTCTCGCTGGCAAGAATTTTCTCGTACTCAGCAATCTGAGCGAGCAATTGCTTCAATTCCTCTTCAATCTTATCACGTTCTAGTCCTTGGAGTCGGCGGAGCTGCATAGCCAGAATGGCCGCTGCCTGAATTTCGCTCAAGCCAAATCGCTCCATCAAGCGCTTATCAGCATCATCGTAACTTTCGCGAATGGTCTTGATAACTTCATCAATGTTGTCTAGGGCAATCTTTAATCCCTCCAAGATATGCGCACGTTCTTTGGCCTTTCTCAGGTCATACTCCGTCCTACGACGAATCACTTTCTGTCGATGTTTGACGAACTCGGTCAAAATTTCTTTTAGACCAAGCACTCTTGGCTGGATACCGTCCACCAGAGCCAACATATTATAATGGAAAGTAGTCTGCAAACCAGTCAACTTGTATAGCTGATTGAGAATTTTCTTAGGAAAGGCATCCTTCTTGAGGTCAACCACGATACGAATCTTCCCTCTCGCTGACTCATCTCTCGCGTCCGCAATATGATCCAGTTTCTTATTGAGAACTAACTCCCTCACTTTCTCAATAAAACCTTCCTTACTCATGCCATATGGCACTTCGGTAATCACAATCTTATGACGACCGTTTTTACCTTCTTCGATACCGGCTACTGCCCGAATCGTCACCGAACCTTTACCAGTAGCATAGGCCTGTTTCATCGGCGCGCCACCATAAACTTCGGCACCGGTTGGGAAATCTGGCCCCTTCACATACTGCATCAAACCTTCTAGGCCAATCTCTGGATCGTCAATCAACGCCACTGTAGCATCCACTACTTCGCTCAGATTGTGTGGTGGAATGTTGGTTGCCATACCTACGGCAATACCCATCTGACCGTTCAGTAGAATATTTGGCAAGGCTGCTGGCAAAACCACCGGTTCTTGTTCGCTACCATCGAAGTTATCACGGAAATCAACAGTTTCTTTCTCGATGTCCGTCAAAAGTTCTGCACCAACCTTATCCATGCGCGCCTCAGTATAACGTGAAGCTGCTGCATCGTCACCATCCATCGAGCCGAAGTTACCTTGACCTTCGACCAGAGTGTAGCGCATTTTCCAATTCTGCGCGAGGTTGACCATTGCATCATAAATCGACGAGTCACCGTGTGGGTGATATTTACCCATTACTTCACCGACAATCCTCGCGGACTTCACTGTAGCGTGCGGAGCTTTCCAACCATTCTTGTTCATGGCGTAGAGAATTCTTCGGTTCACTGGTTTCAGACCATCACGCACGTCAGGAAGCGCACGGTCGATAATCACCGACATCGAATAACGCAAGAAATAATTTTCCATCGTCGATTCGACACCACTACGCTCAATACCCTTCACTGGCTCCTGCGCCACCTCGGTATTCTGCACCACTTCGGTATCTTTTATCTCTTCATTATTCTTGCTATCATTCTCGTCCATCATTCACTCCTTTCCTTAAAAGTCCAAATCATCCAAATCAACACTTGCTGCGCCAGCCTGGATAAAGTTCTTCCTGAGGTCTACTTGATCGCCCATCAATTTGGTAAACACAGCGTCGGCCTTCTCAGCGTCATCAATATGTACTTGCACCAAAATACGGTTCTCTGGATCCATGGTCGTCTCCCAAAGCTGTTTGGCGTCCATTTCACCAAGACCTTTAAATCGGTTCTGCGCTGTATAACCAGCTTGCTTAAACCGCTCTTGAGTCGGGTCAATCTTAGTTCCCTGCGCTTTGCGCTCTTCAATCTTCTCTGCTAGCTTCTTCTCTAGAGCTATTTCATCATAAACATAGTCAATCTTGCGGTTACTACCAGTTCCCTTGGTCAAACCAAAGAGCGGCGGTTTAGCCAGATAAACATGTCCTGCCTTAATCACATCTGGCATATAGCGGAAAAAGAATGTCATGAGCAACGTCGCAATGTGTAAACCATCAACATCAGCATCTGTCATAAAAATCACTTTGTCGTAACGCAAGCCATTCAAGTCAAACTGCTCACCAATACCTACACCAAGACCTTTAATCAAACTCACCAGCTCTTGGTTAGCTAACATCTTGTCTAGTCTCGCCCTCTCGGTGTTAAGTACTTTACCTCGCAGTGGCAAAATCGCCTGAATCTGCGGATTACGGCCTTCCTTAGCTGAACCGGCCGCCGAATTACCCTCTACGATAAATAATTCACATTCACTACGATTCCTACTTGAGCAATCCGCCAACTTACTTGGCAGATTAAGGCCCTCAAAGGCACCTTTGCGAATTACATTATCACGCGCTGCTCGCGCTGCTTTGCGCGCCCGTGCTGCGATGGTGGCTTTACCCACAATCTTTTTCGCGATGGCTGGATTCTCTTCTAGATAATAGCCGAAATACTCGGTCATCACCTTATCAACGTAACCACGGACTTCAGGATTACCCAGCTTATTCTTAGTCTGACCCTCAAATTGTGGATCTGGCAATTTTACTAGAATCACCGCCGTCAAACCTTCCTTAATATCATCACCGGTGAGATTAGGCTCTTTCTCTTTAAGTAAACCATTCTTGCGTGCGTAATCGTTCACCACACGAGTCATCGCTGTGCGGAAACCAACCACGTGCATACCACCATCGGGAGTTAAAACGTTGTTAGCAAAAGGTTTAATCGCTTCTACATAAGTATCATTATATTGCAACGCAACTTCGACTTCTGAATCTTCGATTTTTTTCTCGACGTAGAAAATGTCATCGTCTAAGACTTCTTTGCCCTCATTCAGCTTGCGAACGTAACTCTTAATACCGCCTTCAAAGTAAAAGCTCTCACGCGCCTGAGTACGCTCATCACGCACCTCAATTAAAACACCCTTGGTCAAATACGCCTGGTGTCTAGCATAACTTGAGACCCAATCGTAATCAATCGTAGTAGTTTCTTTAAAAATCTCTGGGTCCGGCCAGAAAGTCACTGACGTCCCTGTGCCGTCCGTCTCTCCAACAATCTCTAATCCATTACCCTGCGTCTTGCCTCTAGCAAATTCTACATGATGAACCTTACCATTCTTGCGGACTTCTGCCACCATTTTGGTCGAAAGCGCGTTCACCACACTAGAACCTACACCGTGCAAACCCGAAGAAACCTTATAACCGCCGCCGCCAAACTTGCCACCGGCGTTCAAAACCGTCAACACAGTCTCAAGAGTCGATTTCTTAGTCTTAGGGTGAATATCTACTGGAATACCACGACCATTATCATCTACCCTGACGCCACCATCTGCTAAAATCGTAATCGTTACTTTAGTACAAAAACCAGCAATCGCCTCGTCGATTGAGTTATCCGCAATTTCTTTAATTAAGTGATGCAAACCATCAAAACCAGTCGAACCGATATACATACCCGGCCGTACACGTACATGTTCGATACCGTCTAGAACTTGAATTTGCGAACTGTCATATTCTTGCCCACCACTTGTTTGTTTTTCGGCCATAGTGCATACCTCGACTTATATTACCCCTATATTTTATGTCATGACCGAGATATTGTCAAGGTAAAGAAACCCTCCAATTACTTGGTGACATTTTTAAATAGTTTTTGCAAGACCGGCTCCGGGCCGCCTTGGGCCAAGTCTTTAGTCTTACAAAAACTATTTAAAAACGTCACCAAACTATTGCAGTTTTTCTACACATGCTCTTTTCTTTAAAATATCTCGGTCATGACAACCGAGATATTACATATAATATATACCCTAAACTAATCAACATACCGTCCCACATCCACCAAATGGTAAACTTGTAGATAATATGCCAAAGATTCTGTGCCAAGAAAAACAATCTGCCAACTATTCTCGTCCGTAATGCTACTATAAACATCTTCACCAGAGATTGCATAGCAACCCTCAGATTTCTCGAAAATTTTCGCATCCGTAAAATCTGCATCAATCACATCTTCGGCTAACGTCAGATAAGTATTATCATCCCAATAGACCAAATTGCCATCCGCGAGACCAAACAGGCTATCGTAGTGTCCCGAGAAGCGATTCACAATCCGTTCTATTAAAACGTCATATTTGCCATAAGCCTTCAACCCAAATAATTGATAACCATCACAGGCATAGGCTAAATAGCCGCGTTCGCTTCGCACTGCCATGATATAACACCGGTCCGTATCTACCGATGAAATCGGCAAATCCCACTCTTCCAACAATTCTCCTTGCATATATTGCAATGCGCCATCATCAGTTAAGAAAAAAGTACCTGGACCATCAGAATTCGCCATATAGTCCTTGCTATACCAATCCGTGGCATAAATTTTACCCGGCGTGTAGTCAATTGGTAAATCCAGATAATAATCTGTCTTACAAAAGCCAGTCGCAGTATTACCTTCCTCTACATAGTCACTCTCTACAATATGGTCTGACCAGACCGAATTTTCATCAGCCCACCACGGTTTTTCGTAATCTGTATAAGGCGTTACATTATGCACATCTTCGGAATAAAATTCCGCCGAATATGAATATTTAATTTTTCCATTGTCGTTCATGGCTACTGTACCGTAATCGTGCGAACGCAAAAATCCTATGCCTTTCCACGTGCCATATTGGTAAAGTTTAATAATCTCTACCGGATCCATAGATACCGTCATCGGGTCGTAAGCCTTTACCCTCACACCATCCTTGTAGAGCCAACCTGACCCTAACCAAGACTTGGGATCTGGCCAAGAAATTGCACTATCTGGTACCATCGTATAGCAATGCCAACCGAATAACCGCTTTTCCCAAGCCACCAGGATTTCTTGTCCGCCTGGCAAGTCAAACAACGCCCATCTATATGGGTCGTTCGCAAAAGCATTAATAACGGCGTCGTACGATTTTGCCTCCGATCTAGACAATATCGCTTCCGGAAATTCTGCCAGACAGTATGTCAAAAATTCACCATCGTTTTGTACTTCAAGATCACATTCTTCGCTCAAATCATCATAAAACTTACACAAATTAGTATCTATGTCACTTTGATATGTAGTCTTCACAAACATCAGAATACAAAAATAACCCAATAACAACGCCCCATTGGCAAACAAACCTATCAAAAACATTTTGACGCCAAACCCAATCGTTAACGTCTTTTTTCCAGCAGTTTCCTTCAACTTATTCTGTTCTTGATTCATTCCTATCCCTCCTCTTGTGACTTATTCTTGCGCCTTAAACGCCCCATGCTGAGCGTAATTCAGCGTTTCATATAAGTCCGAATAGTACTGTTTTGATTCCTTACCCAAATATACCGCCACTATTTCGTAGTCATCATCGTAAGCAAGCGCATAAAGTCCGTCTTCACGTTCAAAAGTCCGCATCTCGACAAAATCAACACTTTGCACCTCAGTGGCCAGAACACGGGTTTCGTACTCATTTTTATAACTCTCAAATTCGCAAAGCACCAAACTGTCACCTCTTAGACCGATCGCATCAGACCAACTAAACGCCGTACTATATGGCGAAACTTTTTCCTCCACTAGCACTTCATCAATCAAAATGCTAACTTGCCCATCTGGCTCCAGAGCCAAAATTCTCTTGCCGTCATAGATATACCCGATGTCCACCACTTCTGCGCCGACTCCCGGCATCGTCATTGAACAGGTGTGAGCATTCGACGAAGTATCCGTACTAGTCAAATTTTCCTTAGGTAAAGCCTGATCAAAAACCCAACTAGTCAGCAAATTTCCTTTTGAAAATAACATCGCGCCGTCCTTAGTCGCTATTAGAGTGCCAATTTCGTTTCGCCGCCGCGCCAAAATGATTCCATCAACGTCAATATCGTCTGACAAATCCGGATAAACTTCTACATAGCCAGAAATCCACACGGAACCATCATGACCAAAATTATGATCCTCATAAAAATCAACATCGTGTGTTGTTTCGTCTAACCACCATGGCGGAGCATAATCCACATACGCCAAACCTTCCGGATCCTGTTGGTCTGTATAGACTTCAGTGTCAAAAAGATAGGCAATTTGACCAGACCTATTCATTTCCACACCTGTACCACCATCCGTCGAGCGTACGAAACTACCGTTCCACTCTCCAGAAACATATCTCGCGACCATGCTGGCCGGGTCAACCGCATCAAAAGTCACCTGGTCGAGCATTTTCACTCGTACGCCATTAACACAAAACCATCCCGTCATTATTTTACCTTCATTGTCATCAAACTCCAATTCAAAACAATGCTGATAGTCTGGCGTCCAACAAATAAAATGGTCCTCAGACCGCCACTTATTATGATAAGTGGCCCAGATATCTGGGCTTTCGGTATAAGAAGCAATCACTTCGTCCGCCGTCCAATCGTTAGATGGATAAACTGCACTCGCGTAATCCATCTGGCATTCTTTGATAAACTCGCCATCAGTCTGAATTGATGGGTCATCCACCCAACCAACATAGATTTCTCGCAAACGATCCGTAGTACTGTAAATAGAAAAAGCATTATCGTCTTCAAACATGCGCATTGCTGCAGAATCATCCTCAGTCAAAACTTCATCCTGAGTTTTTACCTCTAATCCCGTCACATTGTTCATATTATGCCGAGCCTCTACCGTCTCTGACGACTTCTTCGCATGCCAGAACATTATCAGCACAGCACCAAGAATTGCGACAAATACCACGCACACAATTATCGCTGCAAAACGCCACTCTTTGCGCCGCTTCGCTTCGTGCTCAATCATCTCCAGTTCATACTCGTCCTCGTCAACACGTTCTTCCCCAGGCTGTTCAGCCAACGCGTCGACTGTCAGTTCTTGAGTGCCTGTATCCGTTGGTGCTTCAAGCCCAACCGATCCTGGCTGCGCCATCCGCTGACGCGACCTCTTGGGATTATTTCTGTCTCCCTGCCAATTATAATCTGCCATTTCGTTTCCCTCCTTAATTTTAGGGTGTTAAAGTTCATCGTCGCACCCTCCATATTTTGACAAATCTACCCTATTATAGCAGAAAAGGTGTGTTTAGGCAATTTTATGAAAATTATTAGTTAATTCTTTCGATTTTTTCAAAAACGTAGTTACCGTCAGCAGTTCTACGGAAGGTCCACTTGAACTGATCGCCGTGCTCCATGGCTTGCTTACGCAAAAACTCCTCTTGCGCTAATTCCCACTCCTCAGTGTCAGAAATATCAACAGTGCCAATATATGCTCCCTGTATCTCATTAAAATCTCCAATGTGATACAATTTACCCTCGCCAAAATAGTTGAATAAAACTTTCTCGTAAATATAAAGATTATTGTCATCTTGTTCGGCCTTATAAGGTATGCTATACAAATTCATGGATACTGCGCCTCCACAGCCATCAGCATGGCGAAATTCATCAAATTCTAGGTTATAACTATGAGTACCACAAGAATTACCAAACTCGTCATCATTCGTAAAGGTCACTTCTCGATCAAAAAGCCGTTTGATCTGATCGCGCACCTCTTGCCCTGGGAGACACACTATAGGCTCCCGAGAGTCGTTCCATTCACACGTTCTATACTCTAATTTGCTCAAGGCGACCATCACCATCGCCTCTTTATCAGGATTACCGGACAACACGCTAGGATTTACCCTAAACAACCATTTATTATCCCATAGAGAATTAACAGAATTAGCATACTCGTCATAAACTTGTCTGACTACCCCATCTAAGGACACAACTTCTATTCCATCCGAACTCTGAGTTTCATCATTTTTATCAACCTCCCAGCTCTCATCGGCATCATTCTCCTCTTCTTTATTATCCTGAACACCACTCGACAACCCCTCCGGCTCACGATTCGTATTATTCATCTCGCCACTCTTGAGGCTCACCACCAAAATCGCCCCAATTATTGCGAGCAGCACCCCCACAAGTACGACCACAAGCAGAATATGCCACTTTTTATCATAAGGTTTGGACGGTTTAGCACTAGCGGAAAGCGTTTCTGGAGCATCCTGAAGCGCTTCTTGAGGCTTAGAGACTATAGTAGGATTAGACGGCACTGCATTTTCAGAAGACACTTCTGGCGCCTCTGGTAACGTCACAGAGGCATTTTGAGGTGTTACGGAGGATTTTTCGTCAAAATCACCAAAAGTTTTGGCATTTTGCTCTATTTCTGTCGATTTTTCACTCAACTCAACAGATTTTTGAGCAAAATCATCATTTTTTACAACGTTTTCGTCAGAGTTTCCAGTATTTTCAGAGTTTTCAGAATTTTTTAGTGGGTTTTCGTCCATTTTTACTCCTTTACTTTATCTTACTTTAAACACCATTTCTTGCTCGCGTTTCGGTTCTGTCTTTGCCGAAATATCGGACACGTGTCCATTTTCGCCATCAATAGAGGTAGATTCAGCATCGACGACCGATTCTGGCACTCGGTTTACGTTAGTGCTAGCGCTTTTATTAGGCTCAAGCGTATTGAATTGCGGTTTTGGATGGTTTTCACTTGTGGTTTTTCTTAGCGTAGCGGAATTATTGTTTTCTAGAGGGCTTTGCTCTGTACTAACATTAGTATTTTCTGTCGTTTTGGGCCGTTTAGCGACGATTTCTGCGCGTTTTGCGCGCCAAGCCTGCAGGAACCCATCTCGCGTACCAGAAGGCCCGTAGTGAGCTTCCTGTGAGCCCACAGAGGCATTTTTAGCATTACCATTATCAGAAAAAGCATTAGAATTTTCGTGATTAGCATTAGCAGTTCGAAAATTAGCATTACCGACTTGAGAATTAGCAGTAGCATTTCCGCCAGAAGCATTAGCGTTTCTAGAATTAGCATTCACTTTTTCTAGTTCAGCTTGCCGCTTCCAGCGATCGTTAATCTCTTTTTCGACTTCGGCGCGAGTTTTACCATATTTCATCGCAGTAAAATCTTTCATTCGGGCAAGCAATTCCGGATTAGATTCGCCCATCGGAGGCAACAACCTCATCGTAAACGGCGAAGTAGGCAAATTATACATCATCACCGTCGCAATCGCCTGAAAATTCCCCTGTTTATGCAAATCTTCCGCATTGAACACCGGCACAAACGCCTTCTCCATCAATTCGGCGTCCGTCACCCCTACGCGACCACACATAATCGTACCGACGTTACCGAGAATCGCTTCCCTAATTTTATCCGTTAGTTGCGTCATAAACTGGTTCGCAAGCAACAAATTCAGCTTATATTTTCTCGCCTCAGAGAGAATGCTCTCAAAACTCTCCGTCGCAAAATTCTGGAACTCGTCCACGAACAAACAAAAATCTTGCCGTTCGCTCTCTGGAATATCCGCCCGGCTCATGGCCGCCTGCTGGAATTTCATCACCAGAATCATACCGAGCAAATTCGAGTTAATATCACCGAGTTTACCCTTAGACAAGTTGACAAGAAAAATCTTCTTATTATCCATGATTTCGCGAATATTAAAACCGCTTTTAGCCTGACCAAGGATGTTACGCATAGTGGTATTACTGAGGAACGGCCCCCATTTGGACGCAAACCACGTGATTACTTCGCCAGCGTCGTTGCTTTTCTGACTTTGCGGAAATTCTTTCGTCCAATAATCATAAACGGCTTTGTCTTTTACGTATTTTAGCTTGCTTTTTACAAATTCTGGATCAGTAAAACATTGCGGAATATCAATAAAAGTGGCACCATTCGGATCACTCATCAAGAGAAGCGCCGCATTACGAAACATATGCTGACCGCGCGGCCCAAAAAATCCTTGATTATTCGGATCAAAAAGACTTGTGAGCATACTAATTCCCTCTTGCACGATAAAGTCCTTCTGATCTTCAGTCGTCCATTCAAACATGTTCATACCAATCGGATGTTCCATATCTGACGGATCAAAATACACGATGTCGTCAATTCGCTCCTCTGGCACCTTAGAAAGCAAGGTTTCCACCGCGTCACCGTGCGGATCGATAAAAGCAAAACCACGTCCATCGCACATATCTTGATAAGCGATATTGGTTAAAAACACCGATTTACCCATACCGGTGGCACCAATCACATAGGTATGGCGTCGGCGATCGTTCTCAGAGAGACGAATTTCTTTTTGCACGCCGCGAAACTCGTTCACCCCCAGAAGTACGCCGTCTGTAACGAGTTTGGCCGGGCCATCCACCTGCTTAGTCGCCTGGCGCTCCACCGAAGAAGTTGGAATTGCACTCTGGCTTGGCAGGTGAAAAATCGACGCAAGTTCAACACTATTTAGAATATTATCCTTCGTTCCCTGCGGAAAAACTCGAAAAATATAGTCCACCGCCAGCTTTTTCATATCGCGCAACATCTCGTATTTGAAGCCGTTATAGGTCGGCGAATCAAATTGCGAAAACGCCGCCACCACGCCACTGAGAATTGCCTCCGAACGATCTCGCGAATTTGCGCTCGCCACCACACGAATCAGAGTTTCAAAACCTGGGAACTTAGTTTTTTGTTCAATCGCCGCAATTTCTTCTTGCTGTAAATTGGTCAAAACTTTTTCATCCTTCTCGTGCTCATCCGGCGGATGGAAAAAGGCTTGTGATAAATCTTTGATCAAATTCAAAGTGCTGGTAAAGAATTTTTTTGCACCATCATGCGGTTTTTTGCCGTCACGTAAATTTTGTACTCGCTCTTCCGAAATTTTAGTCCAATCGCCTTCAATCGGACGTAACAAAATTTGCACTGCCAGACCTTCGCCAGCTTTTACGCTGGAAAGCGCATGCAAAATCCCCAGACTCGCATCGCGTTGGCTATCTTCGTAAGTACTAATCGGGTAAACAAAATCTTTTTTTAACACCAACTCGCCGCCAGCGATTTGACCGGTGGTCGTCTCGGTGCCAAAAATGTTGTCAACTTGAGTTTCTTCCAGTCTAGCCGTCGGATAGGCCGAAATCACCGCTTGTTTCACGGTTTCAACCATCGTACTCGGCACCACGGCGTAATATTTAATCAAATTGTCACTTGAAATAATTTCAAAACTAAGGTGTTTCTGCCCAAAAACCCGAATCGAAAAGCCTTTTTCGACTGTAGAGGCGATAATCGAATACATCACCTGCGCCTGACTAATCGTTTCGTTGGTCACGTCGCGCTCATCGCGGCCGTTCCCCTGAATATCATCGGTCGAAGGTGGCAAATGAATCAAAAGCGGCACCATTTTTAGACCGCGCTCATAACTGGTCAGTTTACGACACTTACCGAGGTGAGCCGCCCACAAAAAAGCCACTACCACGATAATCACCGCCAGCACCACTAGACCCACCATCCAAAGTCCCATCAGGCCACCCTCTCATCATCTTGACGCATTTCGTGAGCGCCCTGTTCGTAAACTTTCAAAATGTCGACTAGCGCCGTCTCACCCCGACCAGAGGTCGCCTGTTCTACCAGCTCCATGGTTTGCTTAGCCAACTCTCGCTCGCCACCCAAAAATCGCTTGTTCGGCTCCGGAGCAACCGGATAGTCATCCGCTACTGGGCGCGTCGTTAGATCCTCCGTTGCCGGATGTTCCATTAAGCTGTCAGTTGAAGGATGCGCCGCTGAGTCCTGCTCTGATGCGATATTGCCGCTAGCGATTACCTGGGTAGGTTCCGCTCCTGTAGAGTTAAAACCTACCTCTGTTGTAGCAGGTTTTGCCTCTGTCGTATCAGATTCTGCCCCAGTTGGTGCCATGTCTAGCAGTTGTTTACCTGTTGATTGCGTCTTCATCTCTGCCGGTTGGTCTTCTGTCGTTCGCGCGCCTATCGCTCGCGTCTCTGTTGACAGAGTCTCGCTCTCTACAGAATCTTCACTCTCCTCAATAATGTCGCCCTCATCTCTGGCCAGTTGCCGTTCATGAGCAAATTCTTCACTTACCATCTCACCAGTCTCGATAGTCTCGCTAGTCTGAGGAATTTCAACAGCTTCAACAGTTTCGGAAGGTTCACTATCCTCTGCCGTTCTCAGTACGGACGCCCCATTCAACGTTTCATTCGCAGGCTGATTTAGCACTTCATTCATCACCTTATTCACTGCCTCGTTCCTCACCGACTCGGCATTCTCAGGGGCGAGATTATTCATCGATGTGGCACTCTCAATCTCCGCAGTGAAATTCTGCGCATCACGATTCAGAAAACGACCCAAAGGATTACTCATATGCTTATTCTACCACACTTTTTGCTTTCTGTTCACATTTTTTACCCAGATTTTCAAAAATTAGTGTTCATAAAATTTTTAACAGAGGTCAATCAACTTATTGTTAAAATATTTATTCAGCTACTACCTCTGTTCTTGTATTTTTTACAACATATTCATCACCAACACCTTACGCCTCTGTAGTAGTAAATTCTACAACAACGTAGCTTAACCCCCAACCATACGCATTAATATCGCTCAAATATTACCCCTGTTATATCTGTTTGAGTTTTTATTACAACAACCAATCCAACATCCAAACTAGTGACAAAAAACATTTTTTGCATCAGGCAAAGTGATAAAAATTCCATTTTTCAAAATCTCCTCATAGGGCGGCTAGTCTAATAAGTCGGCAAAACTTTATTTCTCAGGAATTTAAGGTAAAAAATCTGTTTCAGTATTTTTCACAACAGATTAGCAAAGTACAGGTATAGAGCTCTATACTAGTTATTTTTACAACAAATTACCAGCTTACGAGCAATACTCCTATTCTAGTTATTTCCACAACGAAATTCTAAACAAGAAAAAATCCTGCCTTCTGCAGAAATTTCATATGTATCTCTCTGTTATACTTTAGCGTTTATTAATCAAGAAGCACCAAAGCGCCACACAGACCACCATCGCCCCCACCGTCAAGAGACTTACTGATCGCATCAGCGACAGCATCACCGGCGCAAAAGCGATAATCGCAGCACAGAGGTAATCCTTGCGCGTCATCTTGCGACCCAGCATCCAAACAAACATTTTAACAAAGAAAACCACGATTCCTAACACAAAAACGTAAAATGCTGTAAAAAAAACTAAAACCCCTAGCGGACCAGCGCCCACAGGGGTAGTAAAATTCAACATTAAAAGCAGAATCACCGCAGCAATCAGACTAAGAAAAGAAAACAGATGTTTAGGCATAACCTCATTATAACATACAATTACACGCGTCGAAAATTTCGCCCTCAGTCTTCAAGATCCATAATTCCCCTTTAGACCTCAAAAACTTTTTCGACCAAATACCGAAAATCAATCAATTCACCGAGTTTTAATGCTCCCATGTCCGACCTCGTCCTCTCCCCAAGGTCATAAGAAAAGATAGATACACAAACCAACGCTTCTGTACCTATCCTAGCGAGAATGGGAGATTATCTGGCGCATTTAAAAATTATTACTCTAGGCCACAATCGCCCATTCTCTTGTTTGACCGCTCCACCTTCGTGGAGCATTGTTTTTGCCAGAATTATCCCTATTACGCCTCTAGGAGAGGCCGCCAGCAATGGTCAAATCTAAATGTTTTGACCTAAACTTCGGCATACCACAAATTTCTCTGCAATCTACCTCCGTTCATCGGAATCACTAGCCAAAAAGTGCTATAATTCTAGCGTTTTGCGGCGCTAGCTCGACATTTTGCTACCCAAGGATTTTCGTTATCAAGAGGTTCTGTCGCTATCCTATCAGGTTTTACCCCCTTAAGGCTCGCTTCAACTATTAGAAGTCCTCAGATTCTTCCAATTACAAAATGCTCCGCTTACTTGCCCATCTAGCTATCTATCCCTCCATTTCATCTGTTCCAGCTGCTCTATTAGTCTCTGATCCACAACTCAGAGAGTACTGATTATCAGACTTTCGACTCGTTTAGCTTAAGCCTACCCACCAGAGATGACCAAAAGCCACCCATGATAGATAAAACTCATGCAGACCGCCAAATGGTGTCCGCAAACATGAGGTAATTCCTAAATTTGTATTTTATGGCTAGAAATTACCTACTTGCCTGCGGAAGCCGCTATTTTATCTGAATGTTAAATTGCATTTTTGTTTGTCCTTTTTGTTCTTGATTTGAACTATTTTCATCATAGCACGGCATTTGCAAAATGGCAATGCTTTTTTATAAAAATCTTGTTGTATTTTTTACAACATACACGACTTTCTCTCTGTTATTTAGTAATTTCTGGCTGTTGTAGTTTTTACAACATTTTAGCGAATTTTGGTGATTTTATGTGTTTATTAACGTAAATAGCTTCCTGGACGCCTTTTAGATGCGTTCTAGCGAGTTATAAACACATTCTAACACCTTTAAGCGCATTCTGACGAATCTTAGGCGCATTCTAGACATAAGTGCGTCTAACGAATTATCGGCACGTTCCAGCAAATTGTAGGCGCCGTTCTAGACGCATTTTAAGCGCGTTCTGGCGCATTTTGTCGAAAATTTCCAGGTTTATGCGGTCAACGCACAAGATGGCCTCCAGGAGCCTCTAAATGGCCTAAAGCGGCCTTTTTAGTGAGTACATGTGTACTTCACAGCCTTTTAGTAAACATATGCGGCTTCACAGATTTTTACAAATATACGCAGACTCGCAACCTTTTGCGGCTCATATGTAGCCTTATGATCTTAGTGACCCATATACAGACTCGCAGCGGCCATTATTCAACTTGACACCAATTTTCATATCTAACTTGGTGATTAATTTTACTTTCCAGTTTTACCAATCAACTTTGCGACCGGCTTCACTCGCCGATTTTCAAAATTTCTTATTTTGAAATAAAAGTACTAAAACAGCAAATCAGCTTCAACATTCGAATTTCTCACAATCCTACTTACTCGATCCAACATAAACCGCAAAATCAGCAACCACAAACAAAAAGAAGAAGACCGGTAACTGCGAGGAAAACCGGTCTTCTGTAGAGTGTGGAG
>CAYNHE010000019.1:16501-20917 GCA_964397215.1 uncultured Candidatus Saccharibacteria bacterium | reverse complement strand
GCACGGGCCTTTTAAGCCCGGTGTCGAGAGTTCGAGCCTCTCCCGGCTCACCATATCTATAATGATTGTTAATGAGAGCGGATATAGTCGGACCTTGGGTCCCGTATCCGTATTTTGGTAAAATCAAACGTAATTGGAAGCTACAATTATGGCCCCAGAGATTAAATATCGCAAATTACGTCCAGGGGAGTTTCCTGAACTTCAGGACCTTTTTGGTGACGATCCACTAGAACTTTGGCCGAAATATGCCCGACTTCGCATGCAACAACTTGAGAAGCGCGAAGCGGACGTCTATGTTTTTGAAGTGAATGGCGAGATTGTCGGTGAGTTAACGGTGCATTACACTAACCAGAATTTGCCCACCGAGACGATTCCTGGGCAACGTGCTTATTTTTCGACTTTTCGAGTGATTCGGCACATGCGTGGCCTCGGCATCGGCCAAGAACTAATGTCTTACGCGATTGAAGATCTTAAGTCTAAGGGCTATACCGAGTTTACTATTGGTGTAGAGGCGGACAATCCAGTGGCTAATCATATTTATGCTAAAATGGGCTTTATCGAGCCGATTGATAAGGGTCACGGTGATGAATTTGACCCGGTTGATTATGTTCTGTATCTCAAACGCGCGAGTCTCGATGCTCCAGAAGCTGAAATTGTCGGCTAAGCAGCATGGCGGACGTACTTCAGAACATGTTTTGCTAAATTCATGCTATAATTAAAAGGTTATGAGTGAAAAGAGTGTAAAAAACCAGCAAACCGCCAGAAAATCCGCCACAAAAGCAGAGCAACGAGCTGCCCATGCTACAAAAAAATCTGCCAAAAAACCTGCCAAAAAACCTGCTACTAAATCCACCACAAAAACCACTCGGTCTCAAGCGCCAGAGGTGATTGCTGACTATAATGGTTACGACTACAAGAAAATTTTTTGGGAGGATGCTAATCGCAAGTATGAGGACGCCGCCGATCGCATGGCGATTCGGCGTTTGTTGCCAGCCAAGATGGGCAAATTTGCCGATATCGCTGGTGGCTACGGCCGTCTCGCGGACGAATATCTACCACGCGCTGCCGAAGCGATTTTGTTCGACTATTCTAAAACCGAGCTAGCGCAAGCTAGAGAGCTCTACGGCGATAAATTGCATACCAAGGCTGGCGATATTTATAATTTGCCGTTCAAAGATGGTGAACTCGACGCTCTGATGATGGTACGCGCTACGCATCATTTTTCTGACATGAAAAAAGTCACCGACCAACTATATCGCGTATTGAAACCTGGTGGCATCGCGGTGATTGAAGTCGCTAACAAGAAAACTTTACCAAAAATGTTCCGCTACTGGCTGAAAAAGTCTGACGTTAACCCATTTTCGCTCGAACCGGCCACGCTCCAAGACCTTAATAAAAACGGTTTTTACAATTATCATCCTAAATATATTGAAATGATTTTCCGTCAAGCCGGTTTTGAAATTGAAGAAATCATCTCTGTCTCTAACTTCCGGAGCGCTACGCTGAAGAAGATTTTTGGTACCAAAAATCTCGTGCGTCTCGAAAGGTTCGCGCAGAAACCCCTGGGCGCCATCCGTTTTGCTCCGTCAATTTACTATCGACTTAAGAAGCCAGAATAACCTTTTCGATAAAATCTGCCACACCGTCCTCGGCGTTGCTCAGCGTGATATAATCGGCGACTGCCAAAACTTCTGGCAAGGCGTTAGCCATCGCTACCTTAAATCCACACGCTTCAAACATCGTTAAATCATTAATGTCATCGCCAATTGCCACGCAGTGTTCGGGCGCAATATTCATAATTCGGCAAAATTCGCGCACGCCCAAACCTTTAGAGATCGTCTGATCGCCCACGTCAATATATGGCACGCCGCGGTTCGGAAAACTCGGATCGACCATATGTTTCTGTTGGTTCAGGACCTTGAGGCCAAAATTCGACTCACTAATTAAACGGCTCGCCTCCCTCATCAAATTAACGTCTGTGCAATGCACTAACACAAGCTGCATAACTTCATGGGCTTGCAAAAAATCCTCAAGTGGTTCAGTAATCGGAATGCGTCCCTTTTCTATGGTATGCTCATCATTTCGCGTGGAATAATCAGCATCTTCACACTTAAAATCCCAGAAAATTTCTTCACTATGCGGTAAACTTTCCGCCAAATAGTCATAAAGCCTCAGAATTGACTCCGCAGGAGTCAACCTTTTATATAAAAGGCGATTCTGCTGAACGTCTAGCACCCCAGCTCCATTGCAACAAACACAATAATCATCGGCACCGACTTCTAGGGCTAGATTGCGCGCGTGACCCAGCGGTCGTCCAGTGCAAATAATCGGCAAAATGTCATGCTCTTTGGCCAACTTTAACGCAGCCCGGTTTCGCTCGGAAACTTCTCTATCCGGACCTCGCAAAGTCCCATCCACGTCAATAAAAATAGCCTGTAAATTTTTCGGTAAATCTTTCATGTCTTATCATTATAACACAGAGCCGCATCACGGAAAATTTATTATTGGGCAAGACTCTTGACGCTACCTCTTCTAGCTCACACTCACATCCACATCGATATTGCCAACGAAAGTGTATTCAGGATGTTTCGCCTCAAGTTGTTTAGTGAGGCTACGCACGGCTTTTTTGGGATTTTCTTCTTGCCAGTCAATCACCGCGTCAAAATAAACCCGTTTTTTCTGCGGTTCAACCAAGAGACCATGCACTTGCAAAATTCCTGGGGTCGCGACAACCACCTTTTTCATCGTTTGCCAAATCATTTCTGACTCCGCATCGGAATTTTGGGCATAAATCCCAATCGTCATCGCCACGTCGTATTTGCGCAAAATCTCGGCCTCAAGTTTCTGGGTAATCTTGTGGACTTCGATGGCGGTCAGAGCGCCGCTTACCTGAATTTTGGCCGAACCCACCAGATTAGTTGGACCGTAATCGTGCAGAGCCAAGTCATAAACTGCCTGTACGGTATCATTGTCAAGGAGATGTTTGCGAATTTTTGCAGCCATTTTTACGTCGGTGCGCTGACCGAGCATCGTGGTTGCACTTTCGCTCATCATGGTGAGCGCGGTTTTAATAATCAAGCCAGCAATCAGAATGCCAATCCAGCCTTCAATCCGCCAGCCAAAACTCAGGTTCAGAATTCCAGCCACTAGCGTAGCAAACGATAGAAACGCGTCCATCAGTGCATCCTGCCCGGCCGCCACCAGTGGGGAAGAATTGACTTTGTGCCCCTGGCGTTTGACGTAGAGACCTAGCCAAATTTTTACCACTACAGCCACCGTCACCAGACCAAGCGACCAAAAACTGTAATCTACCGCACCGGGATCGAGAATTTTGCCCACCGATTCCGAAAACGCCATGATACCAGTGAAGAGAATCACTACCGTCACAATCAGCGCCGTCAAATATTCCACGCGCCCATGCCCATAAGGATGCTCGCGGTCAGGTTTGCGCCCGGCCAGTTTGGTGCCAATCAGCGTCACAATCGAAGAAATCGCATCGGTGAGATTATTAATGCCGTCCAAAATAATCGCAATCGAAGATGACGCGACTCCGGCCAAAAGTTTAATCCCGACTAGCGCGACATTAGCTGTCACGCCGACAAAACTAACCTTGGCAATCACTTGCTCACGTTTAATTCTACTTTTCATAATCAATACGTTTTACTATTATAGCACTTTTTATGTTAAAATAAGAACAAACAAGGAGCAAAAATGGCAAACCGCGAAGTGCAGCAGGCCAAATGGCAAGAGGCCCTCACCAAACTTGAGTTGATCGAAAAAGGTGACGAAATCAAAGAATTCGTCCCGGCTAACTGGGCCGAAATCAAAATCGGACCGTACCGCCAGTGGGCTAAAGGAACACTGATTTTTACCAAAGACAAACTAATTTTTATGTCGACTTTTGGTGTCAGCCAAATGGCGCTAAAATATGACGAAATCGAAGCCGTCGCCAAAAAATTCCCCATGAATATGGTCATTACCGTCAAGCCCAAACCAGGCAAAAAGCCTAAAAAGCAAGTCATCTGCGTTGCCAAAACCGAAAAATGGGTTGAATACCTCTGTGGTCAGGCCGATTTGCCACTGGCGACCAAGTAACTAACGCTGGTGCGGCTAAGGGTGCGCTATTACTGGGAAATTATTGTTGCGGCTAGGAGATGTTTTGCTGCCGCTGGAAAATATGTTGTTGTAGCTAGGAGATTCAGCATTGCAGCTGGAGGATTTTGAGAATTAGCAGAAAATGCAGATTCTCTATTGACTTTTACAATAAAGTGTGCTACAATGTAAGTATAAGGCGGTTTTCGACCTAAGGTTTTTGATTAATATTGAAGAACTACTGGTTTCACGAAATCATTATTTCAAGAAACAACCAAAAACATTTTTATCCTAAAAATTAGTTCTGCTAGACGCAGAACTAAT
>CAYNHE010000019.1:0-16401 GCA_964397215.1 uncultured Candidatus Saccharibacteria bacterium | reverse complement strand
ATTTTTATCCTAAAAATTAGTTCTGCTAGACGCAGAACTAATCCCTGCTTAAAAGCCGCTTCGTACCTACACAAATAAATTTGCTATTTCGCCATAGATGAAGTTTCATGGCAACTGCAAGGCTATGCGTTAATGTAGTTTTGCGGTTGCTATGAAGCAATAATTCACAAAGAAAAAGGAGAGGGAACTATGGAAACTAGAAAAGCAGGAACAGTTTATGTAAAAATCGCCACGGCGTGCCTGAAGCGTAAGGAGAACTTGGAACAATCGGATTCTTTGCCGTCATGGGAGGCGTCGATTCTGGAAAGCGGCGACTTTGACAAGATTGAAGGTTATGTTGCGGATCATCTTCATCGTGGCGGCATCGCCAAAAACATTGCCAACCTTGTCAAGGTGATTTTTAACGATTTCATGGTGAATGCCAAAGAGACTCATGAACTGTATCTTCAGCATGTGCTGTTTGGCCAGACGCGCCCGACCAACTTGAATCCGGTTGACCTTCGGGGAACAGAAACCTTTACCGAAATGGCACTCAAGGTACTCGACGTCGCTCACAATGACTGGATGGCTCAGAATGCGGCAAGTTTTACAACCGAAGCGATGGCTGACCGCCAGTATTTGTTTCTGCCAATTGAAATGATTGGTTGGAAAGCCCTGCAGGTTGACTATTGGATTTTGTTCGAGCTGGTAAAAGACCTTAACTTCTTCGGCGATACTTCGGAACCGCTGAACCAGTTAGTTGCCGAACATCCGCTGGTAATTGAAAAAGTCGTAAGAGATGCCTATCTGTTGAAATCGGGCGAGTTCTTCCGGAAAATCGTTTTTGACTGCTACAACGCCAGTTTGCGCGATTATCTGCGCGAATACGTGGGTAACGGACGTCACTCGGCAGTGCCGGTTGATGTTCAGCTGGAGCTGCGAAACGACGGCCGCAACATGATGGCTACCAAAGTCGAACGGCAGTTAAAAGAAGTTTGGCGGTAAACCTAAAGTGCCGCTAAATTAGTCTAATCGGCAAATAGTAGTATTGATTAAAAATACGTGGCACTCTGCCAAATATTTCTAATCTATCACAGGTCGGCTTACGGGTCGACCTGATTTTGTCTGTTTTTTGTTTAGCTTCGTTTTTGGCTTGGCTTAGTTTAATTGAGTTTGATTTGATTTGATGGTAAAAGTTAGTAGCTGGCTTAGTCTTGGTAGCTAAAGGTAGCAGCCTCGTGACGAAAGCTAGTATTTGTGCGGGAAAGGTTAATGTTTGCCTAGAGAGTCTCCGACTTAAACGTGTAAAAATCGCTTTGTTATTAAAAGCCAAAAGAAACCTCTCGTAAAATTCTCATATGTGCGTTTACCGCACAGAAATCTCTCGAAATTAATAAAATGCCTTGTCAGATGGCAAAAAATTTGTTAAAATATAAAAAGCCACATTTTGTGTGGTCAAAACCCAAAACTAACTGGTCTCTTAGTATAACGGTTAGTACAACGGGTTTTCATCCCGTCAATGCGGGTTCGACTCCCGCAGAGATCACCAAGAAAATCCCAGAACTCCGGTTCTGGGATTTTCTTGGGATTTTTGATGGGAGCGAACCCTGAGCTTCGCCTACTCCTGCAAACAGCGGAGAGAGAAACCGCGAGAACGATCTTGGAAACCGTCTGATGCGCGTAAGATTGTTAGGCTGAGATACAAGTAATGTGTAGCATCTGAAGTGCTGGCAGAATAATAAAACCCTGAAGACGCTGGGGAACGTAAGAATCCAAAACCAACTCCAATATTGCCGCTGCGCGCGTAACTGAAGCTAAATATGCTCTAAAAGTACAAAAACTATTAAAAATTGCCAAACAATGCAGCTTTTTCTGATTTTTACAAACCTCGAAAAAATGAAAATTTGTAACTTATATTTTTCGTCTGACCCCTGTTAATTAAGGCTCATAAACCTCGAAAAATTGAATTTTTCGAGGTTTATGAGATGCGTATTCCTAGTGTATTTTTGGCTTGTTTTCACTGTTTTTGCGATTAATAATCCGTGCGCAGCGGCCACATCAACACGGGCAACGGTTTCTGGAAGTACGCAGGTCGTAATGGCGATTACTGGTCGCGTAGCGGCGTTGCATCTACTAATGCATACGGCCTCTTCTTCAATGCCTCTGGGGTGTACCCGTCGCGCGGCCCGAACACTCGTTACCTCGGTTTCTCTCTCCGCTGTTTGCAGGAGTAAGAACAATTGTAATTTTGCGTAATATAGAACTCTATTTTCTGGCTGAGCATGCCGTCACTGCGCACTACTTATTTCTCACCCAGCCGCCCAAATTTTTCAGCTAAATCAGTTGGCAAGAGAATTACCGTCTTCTGCGAAGGGTCAACGCTAATTTTTTCCAAAGTTTGTAGGGTGCGGATGTTCAAACCGCCTGGTGTGTTAGCGAGCAAACCAGCGGCTTCGGCCACGGCGGCAGCGGCACTTTTTTCACCTTCAGCCGAAATAATCGCTGCTCGGCGTTCGCGTTCGGCTTCGGCTTGCTTGGCCATGGCGCGCTTCATATCGGATGGCAATTCGATATTTTGCAATTTAACACTTTCGATGTCAATGCCCCATTTATCAGTCTGGTTGTCGACAATTTCACGAATTTGCGAAGAAATTTCATCACGCTTGCTTAGAATTTCGTCCAACTCAAAGTTGCCAGTAATATCTCGGAGCGCCGTCTGTGCAAAAGTACTCGTCGCATAGCGGTAATTAGTCGTTTCAAGCACAGCTTTCTGAGCATCAATCACGCGTGCATAAACCACCGCGTCAACATTTACCGTGACGTTATCGCGCGTAATTACCTCTTGCTTAGGAATGTCCATCGGTGTAGTACGGATATCGACTTTTACCATGCGGTCAAGATAGGGAATAATCACATGCAAACCCGGATTGAGCGTGCGTGAATATTTGCCTAGCCGCAATACAACGCCACGTTCAAACTGGTTGATGATGCGCACCCCTGGTACAATTACGCACAAAATTAAGATTAATATTGCAATTATAACTCCTGCAGCCATAATTAACTCCTTCTTTTCTTAAATTATAGCACATTTTTGGTAAAAATAACAGCACCAAATCATCTTGAATAATGTCGCGCAGAAATTCCCATTCAACACATTCCAGATAAAAATGATAGCACTTAGACGCGCAAATTTTAGTAGATTGCAAGTATACACTTTTTGGTTAAAATATGTTATAATTAGAACATGAAAACGATTTATCTTGACCATGCAGCGGCCACACCGTTGAACCAGAAAGCTTTTGCTGCGATGCGGCCGTATTTTGCTGAGGAATTTTATAATCCTTCGGCGCCATATTTGCCAGCCAAACACGTTCGGGAGGCTTACGAGCAGGCCAAGAATAATCTTGCACACTGTATTGGCGCAAAAGGGGTTGATCTCGTCGTGACTGCTGGTGCTACCGAGTCAATCAACCTGGCGTTTACGGCTCGTCAGGGTCGAGCGCTCGTCTTAGCAACCGAACATGCTGCAGTGCTTGAAGCGGCTAAACACGTGGGCGGTACAGATTTTGACTTGATTAAAGTTAAACATTCTGGTCTAATCGATATAGACGATTTGCGAGAAAAATTGACTGATAACGTTGATTTTATCTCAGTTTCTTTGGCTAATAATGAACTTGGCACTATCCAGCCGCTCGCCGAAATTGCCGAAATCCTTCGTCAAACTCGCCAAAATCGCCTCGCGCGTGGTGTCAAGACACCGATTTTCTTCCACTCGGACGCTTCACAGGCTCTGAGTCTCATTGATATTAACGTTGCTCGGCTGGGTATTGATTTGCTAACGATTAACGCCGCCAAGTGCGGTGGACCTAAGGGTGTCGGCGCGCTCTATGTGGCGCATAGCGTGCGTCTTACCCCAGTTACTTATGGTGGTGGACAAGAAAAAGGTCTCCGCAGCGGCACGGAGAATGTGCCGGGGCTGATTGGTTTTGCCGCGGCTGCCCAGGAGGCCAAAGCTCATCTGAACGGCAATCGCAAAAAATACGCCGAAATGGCGCGGATTTTACGCCAAGAATTAAGTCAAAACTCTGATTTTCCGTGTTTTTTGGGCGATTCGCGTCATCAGTTGGCAAATTTTGTACCAGTTTCTTTCCCCGGAGTGGATGCTGAGCGCCTGATTTACAAACTCGAAGCGCGCGGTGTGCTGGTTTCGACTGGTGCGGCTTGTGCGGCCCGTAAGGGATCCAAATCTCACGTTCTAGCCGCCATCGGCCTGACCGACGCCGAAATCGCTGGTTCAATTCGTATTTCGCTTGGCGCAACTAATGACGTTGAGCAGGTTAAACGCGCCGCCAAGATTATTCGCGAAGAAGTCAAGCGCGAATATGCGCGAACTCACCAAGCAGAATCTACGCAACTTAATTCAACGGCGGAGAAATCTCGCAAGGAGGTCACACATGGCTAAAGTCTATCTTGGCATGTCAGGTGGCGTCGACTCGTCGGTTTCGGCAGTGCTCTTGCGAGAGCAGGGCTACGACGTTACCGGAGTTTACATGAAAAACTGGTCTAAGGATCTTCCTGGCATGAAATGCCCCTGGGCCGAAGATCTCGCCGATGCCAAGCGCGTGGCGGTGGGACTGGATTTGGATTTTGAAGTTTGGGATTTTGAACAGGAGTACAAAACCAAGGTGGTTGATTATATGCTCGCCGAATTCCAAAAAGGCCGGACGTCTAACCCGGACGTGATTTGTAACGAACTGATTAAGTTTAAGCTTTTTTACGAAAAAGCTCTCGCGCACGGTGCCGACTATATCGCGACCGGTCATTATGCGCGAACTAGGCAGGACGAATTGCTGCGTGCGGTTGATGACAACAAAGATCAGACTTATTTTCTCTACCGGATTAGTAAGGACGCGATTTTACACACGATTTTCCCACTTGGCAATCTTAAAAAGCCTGAGGTTAAGGCCATGGCCGCCGCTCGCGGCCTTGATGTTGCGCACAAGAAAGAATCCATGGGTGTCTGCTTTGTCGGCGAAGTTGGGATGAAAGACTTTTTGGCTGAATATCTCCCGACCGCACCGGGCGAAATCCGTGAACTAGAGACCGACACGCTGCTGGGCTATCATGATGGTGCAATTTTTTACACTATCGGTCAGCGTCATGGGCTTTACCTCGGTGGCGGTTTACCATACTATGTGGTAAAAAAGGACTTGGCAAAAAACTTAGTCTATGTTTCACGTAACTTGAACGCTGGGGAACTATGGACTAGGGAATTACTGCTTGAGGACTTTATCTCCAGAGATAATAACGACTCGGTGCGCCAAATCGAAGTTCGTCTCCGTCACCGCGCTCCACTTATTCCAGCCCAATTAGCGGTTAATGGCAACCATGCTAAATTAATTTTTACCGAAGAAATCAAACGCCCAGCCGCCGGTCAATCAGCCGTCATCTACGATGGCGAAGTTTGTTTAGGCGGTGGCGTAATTGCCGAGTAACGGTCGTGGATTAGGTTGTGAACTGGTCTAAAATTTGCTATACTAGTAATGCAATGATGAAATTGCGATACAAACTCAGGAATTTTCTCTGTGCCGTAATTGTTGTGGTGCTTGGTGTGTTTTTGGCGGTCAATGCTTTTATGAAAAACGGTGCAGTTTTTGCTGACGAGGATACCACGCCAGGGGGTGAGCATTTTGTGACGATTTATGACGACGGCGCTTCGCTTCTGATTAAAACTTCTGCCACTACGGTTGCTGACATGCTCGAACGATTGGGGATTACGGTTGACGCGGCAGACATTGTTGAGCCAAGTCTTGATGCGGCGATTGTCGGTAGTGATTACAAAGTTAATATTTATCGGGCGCGTCCGGTTCTCGTAACTGATGGTATTCGTCAGAACTACATTATGACGGCGACTTACGACCCTAAACGTTTAGCAAATGAAGCCGGATTTGTGGTTTACGATGGCGATGATGTAGAACTAGTTTTTAACCAGAATTTTCTCGAAGCCGGAGCTGCCGTCACTTACAAAATTATCCACAATGGTGGACAGAATATCACCGTTGACGAAGCACTACCGTACGAAGTAATCACTGAATACGACTATCATGCAGAAAAAGGTACAACCGTGCTCAAACAACCTGGCGAAGACGGTCGACGTATCAGTGTTTATAATGTCAAACTAGAGAATGGCGTAGAAGTCGAACGTACACTGATTTCCGAGAAAGTTACCGTTGAAGCCACGCCAGAAATCGTCGTGGTTGGTGCCAAACCAACCGTCGCGCCTGGCCAAGAAGAATGTGCTGGCTGGATGGTAGAGGCTGGAATCCCCGAACAAGATTTAGAGGCTGCACTCTACATTGTCGAACACGAATCACATTGTAATGTTTATGCGCAGAATCCTCGGTCCGGCGCCTATGGTATTCCACAGGCTCTCAATAGCGCCAAGGACAATGCGATTGACCCACGACCAGGTAGCAAAATGGCTAGTGCCGGTGAAGATTGGCAGACCAATCCAGTCACTCAAATACGTTGGATGAACACTTATGTGGTTAGTCGCTACGGCTCGTGGTCTAAGGCGCTAGAATTTAAGTTAAGTCGCGGTTGGTATTAAAGTGAAAAATAAGAAATATCTCGGTCAGCATTGGCTCAGGAATCGGGCTATTCTTGATGAAATCGCTAGTTTAGCTGCCGGTGAAGAGTCAACCGAGACTAAGTTTTGTCTAGAAATCGGTCCTGGACTAGGAACGCTTACCTCAAGTTTGCTAGCTAGGTTTCCTCAGGTTGTTGCAGTGGAGTTTGACGCTGATTTGGCGCGTAAATTACCCGGACAATTTCCTGGCAAAAATCTCAATGTTCTCAATCGTGATATTTTAAGTATTACCATGCCAGAAATTCTTTCCCCGGTTAAGTTAGCAGCGCAAGCTATAACAACAGAACAAAATGCAACTGCGCAGCCACCTGCAGCGCCAAAATACGTAGTGGCCGGGAATATCCCTTATTATATTACGCAGCCGATTATTCGTAAGTTTTTGCAAGTGACGCCACGTCCAGAACGGATTGTGTTACTAATTCAGAAGGAAGTAGCTCGACGCTTAGCGGCCGAAATAGGTGATTTAAGCTTTTTTGCAGTTTTCGTACAAAATCTCGCCAAAGTTACGCTTGGCCCAGTAGTTCCAGCTAGCGAATTTACTCCTCCACCAAAAGTAGATAGTCAAGTGATTATTCTCGAACCACGCAGTGAATCAGTTATCTCGATTGATGCGCTTAAACTTGCCGAACGCGGCTTCACTAGTCCACGCAAAAAACTCGTCTCTAATCTGGCCAGCCCCACTCGTGGTCGAGAAGAATGGCGGCAAATTTTGATTCGTCTGGATTTAAACCCGGATGCTCGTGCCGAAGATTTAGACTTGATTGACTGGCAAGATTTGGCCACAGTATAGCCAGTATAAGCACAGTCAGCTGTTACCGTAAAATATTGATTGTCTATTAAGGAACGAAAAATTTTGATAAAAAGCCTTGCCAAATTTAGACATAAGCGTTAAAATAGGAACAAAATGATATTAACAAAAACTAACACGGAGTAACCGTAAGCAAAAGGCAAAAGGGAGGCATTATGAATCCTGAAGATACTAATCCATTTAATAATTCTGGCACTGATCCACTGGGTGGAGCGGGCGCCATGCCGGGTACTGGTGGACTATCGATGAACGATAGTCTAGCCTCGGCACAAGATAATTTGACATCTGCAGGACTCGCAGCCAATGATAATTCTGGCGTAATGGGCCTCGATCAAATTGGCGCTAGCGCTCCAGAAGCCGTGATGGCTCCTCCAGTTAACGAGCCACTCGTGCCTGCCGCACCGGTGCCGGGTTCGATTGGTAGTGCTATTTCGGTCCCACCGCTCAATCCGCAAGAGCCTCAGGAGCCACAGCCAGCCGTTGCTACAGAGCCTGCTCAGCCTTATAATCCTTTTGCTCCAAACCCAGCCGCACCTGCGCCAGCCGCCGGTCCTGCTGCTCCACAGAACGCTCCGCAGAACCCTTTTGCTACGCCAGCCAATGGTCAACCGGCTCCTCAGCCAATCGACCAGCCAGCTCCGGCTAATCAGCCTGTGAATCCTTTTGCGCAACCAGCCGCTCCACAGCCAACCCCAGCCGGCATGGCTCCAGTGCAACCAATGCCTGGTTTGTCGCAACCTCACGATTTTAAGTCTTCACTTAAGAACCCAGTAACTTTGATTTCTCTACTTGTTGCAGTAGCACTGCTAGTTTCGACTATCGTCTTTGCGATTTTGTGGCGTCAAGCTGCCGATAATACTCGCATTGTTTACGTACCGACCGTTTCAGAAGACAATAATAAACCACAAGATATTGCTCTAACTTGTACACGCGCTCTCTCGCCAGAGAATATTGCCGAAAGTGGTGACTTCAACATTGCTAGCGGTGAAAACATCCTTAGCGTAATGTATCACGGCGATGAGATTCAAGGCGTTAATGCCGCGACCAATCTCGTTTACAATGCACCAGAGCAGGCTGAAGCCGCTCGTGCCGATGCCGAAAACAACTGGCCAGCCCTTAAAGAGCTCATCGGCGCCAACGACGAAATCTTGACGGTTTCCTATACGGCCGAAGGTAACGTTTTCCGTACCGAGTTCAAGGTTACTGCTAACGACCCAACTTGGGTAGGGAACATTCTGGGTGACCTCGGAGTACCTGCCGAAGATACCGACCATACTCTTGGCCACGTGCGCAGCACTGCCGAAGCTAACGGTTATGCCTGCACCGAAGAATAATTAAGCTACTAAGAATCCTGTTTCTCTAGGGAAGCAGGATTTTTGTTGCAGTCAACTTCGCGTTCTGGGCAAAATATGCTATAATGATATTATGTCAAAAGTTTATATCTGTACAGCAATTCCTTATGTCAACGGTGATCCTCATATTGGTCATGCCATGGATTATCTCTTAGCTGATACTTATGCGCGCTTTCGTCGTAATCTGGGTGATGAAGTGCGATTCCAAGCTGGCACGGATGAACACGGCAACAAAGTTTATAGCAAGGCACAGGCCAATAATATGTCGGTCGAAGAATACGCAGCTCAGAATTCGGCTAAGTTTCAGAATTTTATCAAAAAGCTCCAGATTAGTAACACAGACTTTATTCGGACCACGGACGCTCTGCATGTTCAGCGCTGCCAAGAGATTTGGCGCCGCCTAGCGGACCATATCTATACTGGCGAATATGACGGTTGGTATTGTGAGGGCTGTGAGCGTTTTGTTACCGAAAAAGAATACGAAGAGAACCATGGCGTCTGCCCAGACCATCAGAAACCTTACTTACGTCTCAAAGAAAAGAACTATTATTTGCGCATCAGCGATTTTAAGGACGAAATCCGGGCCAAAATAACTAGCGACGAGCTAAAAATCGTGCCAGAATTTCGTAAGCAAGAAGTTTTGCGTCTGCTCGACGATGCTCCAGATATTTCGATTTCTCGGCCGCGTAAACAACTCAGTTGGGGCGTGCCAGTGCCAGATGACGAAGATCAAGTGATGTATGTTTGGGTTGACGCACTGAGTAATTATATTACTGTATTGGGCTATCCAGACGACATGGGTGAGCTCTCGGAGTGGTGGCCAGCCACAGCGCAATTCATCGGCAAGGATATTTTGCGTTTTCATGCGATTACTTGGCCAGCGATTTTGCTTGGTCTAGGCTTGCCGCTACCGCGCGCTCTGTCGGTGCATGGTTATGTGCTAGCCGACGGCCAAAAAATGAGCAAAAGCATCGGTAACGTCGTCGACCCGATTGAAGTCCTTGATCGTCACGGTCTCGAAGCGATGCGCTACTATTTCTTGCGACACGTTGATGCCTTTGCCGACGCAGATTTTACCTGGGAAAAGTTTGATAATGCTTACAATAATGAATTAGCGAACGATTTGGGCAATCTAGTCCAGCGTCTCGCGACTCTCTGTAAGAAAAATCACATCGAAAAACAGACCATCGACCGTCCACAAGATGCTGAATATGAGAACTTACTAATGAATTTTGAATCATCCAAAGCCTTCGACTATGTTTGGGCTAAGGTTCAATCATTGAATAAACAAATCGACGAGACCAAACCTTGGGAACTCGCCAAAACTGGCAATACTGAGCAACTGCAGAGCGTCATGGACGATCTAGTGAGAGGCATGATTGAAGTCGGATATCTTCTGGAACCATTTTTGCCAACAACCGCAGAGCAGATTTTGCAGATTTTTGCTGGCACTGGCCAAATTTTGCCACCAGAAACTCCACTTTTTCCTAAGAACTAATCGAGGGGGACTGCTTTTGCTGGAGCGCCGGAATTCTCTACTTTAGGAACTAACCAAGAGACAGTGTTGTTCCTGCCTAAAACTCTCCGCCCAGCAATCCTCCTACTTCAACCAATATTGCTCGCCGTTCAGGATGTCGTAGTTGACTAATTGGTATTCTTTTAGCACTTCACTACTAGCCGGCGCTTCTCCCTCATAATATGAGGTAGCGAGAATCGGCGTTGTGCTGCAAACTTCTCCTACCAAATAATATAGAGCAGATTTTTTCGCATTTAGTGCATCAAGCAAGGTATTAGAGAGACAATTTGGCGTGGTGGTTGGGAGATTTATGCTTTTTGCCGCGTTACTAGCCAATAGTTTCTCGGCTGAAGTTTTAGCCTTTTTAGTCAAAAACTGCGCATAATCCAGACCGCTCGCGCTGTTAGTGGCGGCTACTTCCTTAACACTGTATAATTCTTCTAACTCAAAGTTCGCATAGATAAAATACGGCGTCAGATGTGCAATATCACGGCGCATTTTGTTGTCAGAATTAATATAATCGTCCAATACGCCAGCCGCATGGTCGCCAAACCAAATCATCACCGTACGTTTATCAGAAGCCTCTAATTCCTCGATAAATTCTTCCAGGTAGAGATCAGTCTTATGCAGACAAATGTAACTATTAACTCTCTGTACCGAAAAATTCTTCGTCAAACTCACGTCGCGCCCACTCGGTCTGCCACAGTCAAATCCGGTATGATTCTGAATCGTAATCAGCCCCAGCATCTGCGGTTCGTCGCTATTTTCGATAATATCTAGCGCCTCGCGATAGACTGACCGGTCGTTGATGTAGGTAGTCGGACTTTCGCGTTCGGTGTGAGTCATGTCGTCAATATCGATGAACTTGTCAAAACCCATATTAGGATAAACCAAACTTCGCTTATACATACTGCGGAAATAAGGATGAACTGCAGTGGAAGTAAAACCATTCTGGTCAGCTAGTCGCACCAGCCCTGGCACGCGAGAATTTTTTGACAAGAAATCCACATAAGGCATTGCCTGCGCCCAGTAGTTAGTTAGACCAGTGTAGGCTTCAAACTCCACGTTCGCTGTACCGCCACCATATTCCGGTGAATACATGTAACCACTTGGATATTTTTTCATCAAATCGCGAATAACCGGTATTAGATCTGACCCCTCGTAAGGATATTCCTCGGTCAATAGTAGCGGATCGTAAAAACTTTCGTCCATCACAAAAATAATATTATCAACTACATCCGAAAGTCGCTCGCGCTCAAGATTTTCTGCGTCCTGAATTTGCTCGTATTTGGCCAAAATCTCCTGAATGCGTTGTTCGTTGTAGTCCTCTGGACGTTCCGCCTTGGTAGTACCTAGATTGTAAACAAAACCCAGCACAAAACCATTTCGGTAGTAATTAGAATTCTGATTCCAAGCTTCCATCTCGGCGCCTAACCAGTCGACACTGTAATAATTTCCGCCGCTATGTTGCATAATCGGCTGAGCAGCCAGAACTAGCGCCGCCATCGACATTAGAGTAAAAGTCACTCTCGGCACTAACGAAAACCTCTCCCACCAAGTCGTTTGTTTCGGGTCTCTACCAATCCATCGCCGGACAAAATGCTCAAACAAGCACACGCCAATCATGAGTAAAACAATTCCACTAATCAGTCGCATCACTTCACCCATATCGACAAAATGTGTCATCGCCCCCACCTGATCCGCCATCAAGAAATCCTCCGGTAGAAGTGGCGTCGCGCGTGACATCATTTTTTGTTCGTTAGCATACATAATCGCACTAATCACTGCAAAACTAAACCCAGCCGTGAAGAAAACTCGCCAAGTAATCGCCGCAATCACCGCCATAGCTAAGAAAATTAGCAGACAGCTGTAAGCAAAAATCGCCACATTACCAGTAATCATGTCGAGGGTCGCCTCAAAATTACCCGATCTCTGTCGCCAAAAAATAAACCAAGTATAAATAATCGAAAGCCCAGCAAGTAGCAACCCAGAAAACAGAATCCGGAAGAAAAACGGCATCGGCCGACGATTCCGTACTGGTTTCACTGGCGGTTTAGTATCTAGAACCTCTTCGCTCTCTGCAACCTCTTTAGTCTTTTCTATTACAGTCGCTTCTTGAACCTTCTCCTGTGACCGAACCGCAGCCGGAGATTTATGAGCCGCTGCTGGAGATTTGCGAGCTTCAACCGGAGATTTTTTAGTATTACTTTGAGACTTTTTGTCAGCATTCTGGGTGCGTGATTTCTTGTTCGGCTTAGTTCGAGGGGTAAAATCAGTCTGTTTAAGCCGAGCTTTAGCCTGTCTCCGTGAGCGCTCCTCGGCAATTTCGCCCAAAGTCTTCACGTGAGTAGGTGCAGCTTGGCTAGACTGAGACGTGCCACTGTGTGGCTTATTAGAAGTATCCTTGGCCGAACCAACCTCACGCCGCGTCGCGGCAGTTGATTGATGATTAACCTCCGATTGCTTGGACTGTTTCGCCATATAATATATTATAGCATGCTTAAGCGCAAAAACGTGATTTTTTCTCGCCCCAACTTTTGTCAAAATTCCCAAAAGTCACAATCATGTCACCAAGTTTTCTGGGCGTTTCTGCTAAATCTCTCGTTCAGTCGACCTTGGAGCATGTATAAACTGAGTTGCCGCGGATTCCTGATTACCGGCATAGACTAACTTGCGAATCCAGGCGTCCGCCGGCCCAGCTGACATCAAGAGAATCAAGTAGCCTTTTTTGTGCCAATCCTTGACTTTTTCAGCCAGCACGTGATTAAGCTCGGCAGCTTCGGCGGATTTTTTGTTCTCCAGTTGTTTGATAAAATCGGCCGGCGTCAGAATGTCTTGCTCGGTGTTTTCACGTGTCAGATAAGTTGGCGCCCAATAGATTTTTTTCACTCCGGCAAAAGCATCGCTGTATTTTTCGACTAACTCCTTCTGGCGCATGTTCTGGTGTGGCTCATAAACCACCACGACACCTTTCAATCCACGCTTATCAGCCTCCTCAAGAGCAATCTCGACGGTGGCTTTAACTTCTTCTGGATGATGCGCGTAGTCCGAATAATATCCTTCCGAAACCTGTTCAAACCGTCGCCCCACGCCCGGAAACTCGTTCATAATTTTTACTAGTTGCTTGTGACGGCTGCCGAGCAACTTTTTTGGCAAAATATGTTCCAGCGCGTCAATCGCCAGCGTCGCATCAAACCGCCGCGCCTCGCCAGCCAAAGTCAAATCCGAGTCAATCTCATCGCCGTGCAGGACAGTTTTGCTCTGCTCCTCGAATTGCCGAAACGCTTCCTGATATTCCTCCACCGTTGGGTAAATATCTGGATGATCATAAGTGACCACCGGAATCACCGCCAGCCACGGATTAAAATGCAGAAAATTCCGGTCAAACTCGTCCGCTTCGTAGATGAAATATTTTGACTTCGGATCATAATGTCCAGCTTCCGCAAAAGGCAGCGTCGTGCCAACTAGATAAGAAATCGGTAGCCCCATTTGCTTAGCCCCCCAAATCATCATCGCCGTTGTGGTCGTTTTGCCGTGAGTGCCGGCTACCGCAATCATCTTGAGTTTTAACTTGTCGATTAAATAGCTAATCAGCTCGTCGCGTTTAGAAATTTTGAGTTTAAGTTTTTTCGCTAGTTGCAATTCTGGATGATCTTCTGGTAAAGCGGCAGTGTGCACAAACCAGTCAATCCCATCGTTTTTGGCGCGAGCCTTCATAAATTCACCGTTTTGCTCGCCTAGGCAGACCTTAATGCCGTGGTTAAGTAGCTCGTTCGTCACAGCGCCGGCCGTCAAGTCCGAACCGGACACCTCAATTCCAGCATCCGCCGCCATCAGCGCGAGCGGCCCCATGCCAGTTCCAGATATTCCCGAAATATAGATTTTCATAATTTCATTCTATCATATTTTTCGGTGATAAGCATAATTACTTCCAGAAACCGGGAACAAAACTCCAAAATTCCTCAAAATTTGCCAAAATTACCCAAAATCCCCAGTCTGTGCCTAATTTTCGTGTTTTAGGCACCCTATCTCTCCATTATAGCACACATTCTGCAAAAAGTCAATAGCGATTTAATTCATTGCTTATGATAAACTAGAATAAAACATGGTGGGTAAATAAACATGGCCGGCAAGACGTCAAATCATCTCAAACAATTTCTGTCGCGTTTTCGCATGGTGCGCGCGTGGCAACTGTTTTTGATTCTGATTCCGTTGCTATTTGTGACGGCGACTTTGCTTCGATTGGAACATTTGCAAATGGTCGAACTGCGCGACGAAGTTATCGCCGCCGATGAATCCGATAACGACGAGCGTTTACAGAAAGCCTTAATCGAGCTGCAAAAATACACCGTCTCGCACGTCGTCGTTAATGTTGTGGAAACTAATGGTGTGCAGAACGTGACTTTTGGTACCGGCGTGTTCTATCTAGAAAATCAATATCTGCGCGCGGCTAACGCGGCAATTGAGGACGCCCAAAACCGCTTGCTCGACGATTCTAATCCGAACGGTAATATTTATGCGGCCGCTTCGGCGGTTTGTCGTCCGCAAGCCATCGCCAACGGTTGGCGCTGGACCGATCAACGCCATCTTGATTGCTGGATGAACGAACTGGCCAAATATCCAGCCGCTGATAACCTAGAAACCAATTTTACCGCTAACGTGCCATCGACCGAGCTCTATCGCCGCGAATTCGATTCGCCGATTTGGGCTCCCAGCCCAGCTGGCTGGGCCATGCTGGCCTGTTTTATCATTATAGTTATCATCGCCATCCGCCTGATTATTTGGTGTGTAGTAAAAATCACCCTGCTCATCATCGGTAAACGGTAGGGAACAATTGGTAAACGGTAGGGAACGAGTAAAACTCACTAGCATGGCAAACAGGCAATCACGTTTTGGCGGTTAAAATGGTTGCGCTCGTAAAATCTAGAATTTCGTTCAATAAAAATACCTCCCACCAACTATCGTCGATGGGAGTGTTGTGGGTAACCCCGAATATGTTTCCATTATAGCAAATATCTCAACAAATGTCAATGCCAAATTGACCCCTGTTGTGGACGAATTCTTACTACCTATCAAGACTCCGATATGACCGACAAATCCGAGACCACCAGACCTCAGCCTGGTGGTCGATTAGCAAACTACTTTACTCAGGAAGCCTCAACAACTCTTATCCCTACTTCTCATCGCGCCAGACAACGAACGTTATAATTAGCTCTACGGGCACCCGGCTCCCATTGGTTTGCATTGGTCCAGTCATTTGGCTTAGCTGACACACTAACAAAATAATATGCATGCTCCGTATCACTATAAGCCGTACTTGACCAGAGTGTGGAGTCCTCGCCCATGCGATCGCTCATCAAGCCTTTAGATTCAACAGCCGATCCCTGCACTACATATAGTGGTGCGCCATTGATATGGTATTCTCCACCTACGCCAGAGCCAGTAGCTCTAGTCGTTAGCCCATACTGTTGCAGTAGGTAGTAGAAACTCCCAGAGATGGCGTTATTGGCCGGGCCAGCAATTGGTAATTTCCAGTTTTTCGGGCAGATGCTGTCAGGCGCGCTAAAGTTATCTTTGCCGGCCTCACTAACGTTTGTTCCACCGCTACCAGCCGTCGCTGCGTTATAAGAGTAAAAATTACCCAGTAGATAATGCGGATCGTAAGTCTTGTTTGCAAAATCCACTGCGATCAACCCATAATACTCACCAGCCTCGTACTCCGTAACGTTATTTCCAGGTTTTTGGTAAATACTTCGCGGCCAATCACCCTCTTGAGCGGTGAAGGTTGGCCTCCAAGTATCATCAATCCGGACGAACCCTCGTCGCTCGCATTTATCTACATTAGTTTCCTGACACCAGAGTCTTAATTCTGGTGTACCATACACCCAATCTTTCACATGGTAAGAACTTGTAATGGTTGGCCCTGGCACTTCAGTTAGAGGTTCCGTGCGCACCTCGGCAGTCGCCATTGGTGGATACTGGCTACTCTGATTCCAGTCCTCACTAATATCAGTATCACTTGCCTTAAGCCCTGCCTCAGTAATATCCAGCGCCAAATTCTGCACCATCCAGCAGTTACCATCAGCTAGTTTGGCTA
>CAYNHE010000018.1:0-21931 GCA_964397215.1 uncultured Candidatus Saccharibacteria bacterium | reverse complement strand
CAAGCGTTCGCTCCAGAAACCAGTGTCATACATAAATAAAAAGGGCACCACGAGGGTGTATCATCCTTATCCACAATCGCCGTAGCAATCAAAGACAGAAAACCTCACGGTGCCCTGTAAATCTTTGATTTTACGGAGTTTAAATAAAAATGCCGATTGTGGTTTTATAAAGATGATACACTTTCATTATATCACATATTGGTAAAACACAAGAATTTTTACTTTTGTTATTATATACAAACGTCGTAATAAAATAATTTTTAAGACCACTGAAACGCAAACGTCCTATTCCTGCAAACAGCGGAGAGAGAAACCGACGTAGCGATAGTTTGGACCACCCGACGTCTGCGTTACTGCATTGTCAAAAGCGAGGTCGTACGCAGTACTAGCCGTATTGCTGCGTGACCAATATTGGCCGTATAATCCTGCCGCTCGATAAAAACTGTGACCAGTATGCGCATTGCCGCTGCGCACTATCCACGGAAGCAGAGCTGTATGAACTGAATGTGCCTGCGAGCAGTTTGGGAGGCCTATTCTCTTGACAAATCTAACTTCATGTGCTACAATGTAATTAGAACCCTCGACGAGGGGATATCTGTAGTGGAATCATAAGAGGTAAAAATGAAAAACGATCAAGTCACCCCAGCAGAAACGGCCGCAATTTTGCAAAATGCCGAACAATGTTTGGGCGTAGAGGGAGATTTTGTCGAATTAGGGTGCTATCGAGGTGATACTTCGGTGCTGCTCGGTAAACTTTTGCAGCAAAATGCAAAAAATGCGCAGAATTCCACAAGTTTTCCACATAATCACGCAAAGATTTCCACAAAAAACACAAACTTCTCCACAAAATCATCAGAAATTTCCACAAATTCGACAACTTTTTCCATAAAGCACACCGAGAAATCCACAAAACCAATAGAGAATTCCACAGGATTTCCACAAGACGGAGGGGAGTTGTCCACAGAAGCACCAGAGGACACCTCTGATAGACCGAAACGGCTATGGATTTATGATTCGTTTGCCGGTTTACCAGCTAAAACTCGTGAGGATAATTCTGGCGCTGGGGCTAATTTTCAGGCTGGCGAATTATTAGTAACCAAGCGCGAAGTCGTGGAGAAAATTCGCCGAGCTGGACTCCGCAATGTGGTTATTAAGAAAGCTTGGTTTAATGAACTAACAGAGGCGGACTTGCCAGAATGTATCGCCTTTGGCTTTCTGGATGGGGATCTCTATGAGTCTATCAAGACTAGCCTCGCGCTGGTTGCGCCGCGCCTCGCCAAACAGGGAATTATGATTGTGCACGACTATAATAATCCTGAACTGCCGGGTTCGAGCCGCGCGGTGGACGAATTTTTGCGTGCGCATCAAGAATATAAACTAAAAGTCCAGCATACTCTCGCGATTTTGACAAGGTAAAGTGCCATAATATAAGCCCAGAACACCCAACAGGACGAAACGCAGTAACGTAAGTCTAGGATACTCTAATGTAAGTCTGATATGCTCCGACAGACTAGAGCCTTGAATTAGGTTAAAATTCGCACAGAATACTCTAGCACTCGCGCCCAAACTGTGCTAAAATAGCATACAGATAGAGAAATTATTATGGCAAAACGAGATTATTATGAAGTATTAGGCGTCGGCAAGAACGCCTCCGATGATGAGATCAAGAAGGCTTACCGCAAGCTGGCGGTCAAATATCACCCTGACAAGAATCCGGGTGACAAAGAGGCTGAGGAAAAATTTAAGGAAATTTCTGAAGCGCACGAGGTTCTGTCTGACAAGCAGAAACGGGCGCGCTATGATCAATTTGGTCACGCTGGGGTGGGCGGAGCAAGTGCTGGCGAGAATCCTTTCCAGAATGGCAGTTTCAACTTCAATGGGCAGAGTTTCAATTTCGATTTCGGTGGCGGCAGTGGACTCGAAGATTTGTTTGGTTCGCTGTTCGGCTTCGGTGGCGGAGCGCGTCGACCGGCGCGTGGCGCGGATTATCGCACCACGGTAACGCTGAATTTTGAGGAAGCGGTCTTTGGTACGACCAAGACGGTTTCGGCCGACGGCAACGAAATCAAGGTAAAAATCCCAGCCGGCATCGACGATGGCATGTCGATTCGTCTCGGTGGCAAAGGCGGCGCGGCTCCTAAGGGCGGCACCAAGGGTGATTTGTATGTGCAAGTGCGAGTTAAACCACACAAGCATCTCACGCGTGAAGGTTCAATTATTCTTTCTGAAGTGCACGTGCCGATGGCTGACGCAGCGCTTGGTACAGAGGTGGAAGTCGAGACTATCGACGGTGACGTGCGAATGAAAATTCCTACTGGCACGCAGTCGGGTACTCCGTTTAAACTTTCAGGGCATGGCGTGCCGTTGATGCGCAGTGATGGTGATCGTGGTCCACACATCGTGACCGTTATCGTCGACACTCCAAAAAACCTCACCAAACGCCAAAAAGAGCTACTAGAAGAATTCCGAGGCGAAAAAAGTAAAAAACGTGGTATTTTTGGCTAGGTAACGTATGTCTCAACCTCTCACAATTATCGGTAATGACACAGTAATTACTATTGCTGGCATCCCCAATGTTTCGGCCAAAATCGACACCGGCGCCGAGTTTGCTTCGGTCTGGGCTAGTGATATCGCGATTACCCCAGAGGGGAAGCTCGAATTTTGCCTTTTTGCTCCAGAAAGTGAATATTATACTGGCCAGAAACTTATCGCAGAAGAGTTTTGGGCGAGAAACGTGCGTAATTCCACCGGTGACGAAGAGATTCGCTACCGAGTTAAGTTGCCTATCGAAATGGCCAATCAACACCTAATGGCGGATTTTACCCTCAGCGACCGTAGCCGCAATAATTACCCAATTCTCATTGGGCGGCAAGTTTTAACCGGTAAATTCTTGGTCGACGTGGCACTAGGCGAAGACACTAAGGGTAGTGACGACCGATCTCGTAATATTATCGGTAATAGTGCTTTGATTACGGTGGCCGATATTCCAAACATCCCAGCCAAAATCGACACCGGCGCTCATTCGTCCAGTATTTGGGCTAGTGACATTAAATTAATTGATGAGGAGAAGCTCGAATTTTGCCTTTTTGCGCCGGGTAGCGAATATTATACAGGCGAAAAGTTCACAACCAGCGAGTTTACCAAGCGCCGCGTGCGTAATTCTACTGGTGATGAAGAAGACCGTTACCGCGTTAGTTTGCCAATCAAAATGGGCGGCCGCAACATTAGTGTCAAATTTACCCTGAGCGATCGGAGTCGCGGTACTTTTCCGGTGCTGATTGGGCGACGAACGCTGTTTGGCAAGTTTATGGTTGATGTTTCGCAATTAGAGGTCCCTTATCCAGAGAAGGAGGGGGAGGCTGAGCTTAACGCCGAACTAGACTCTGATCCGTGGGCGTTCCACCAGAAATACATGGCAAACTAGATTTTGCTCTAAGGTAAAAATTGGCTAAGAAGTTAACAGAAAAGAATTGATTTTTCTCTGGCTAAGTTGTATAATTGTGGATATGAAAATCGCGATTTTGTCCAACGGAAACGCCAACTATTCCACCATGCGTCTAGCCGAAGAGGCTAAGCGTCGTGGCCATGATGTGCGTGTAATCAAATATAAAGATTGCTACCTCTCGCTGAACGAAAAACACCCGAACATTTACTACCGCGGAGAGCAATTACCGCTTTTTGATGCCATTATTCCGAGGATTTCTAACAACATGACGCGTTATGGTTGTGCAATTTTGCGTCAGTTCGAAATGCAAGGGGCGTGGACGGCTTCGAGCTCAATTGCGATTACTCGTGCTCGTGACAAATTGCGTAGTCAGCAGATTCTGTCTAAAGCTGGCGTTGACACCCCTAAGACCCTCATGTCGCGCAACACGACTGATATTGATAACTTGCTCGATCAGATTGGTTTGCCAGTGATTATTAAACTAGCTAGTGGCACGCATGGGAACGGTGTGGTTCTCGCAGAGACCAAGAAGGCAGCCAAGTCGGCTCTGCAGGCTTTTTACCTCTATAACGAGGATGGCACCAACGTGCTTTTGCAGGAATATATTAAAGAATCGGCTGGTACGGATATTCGAGCCTTTGTGGTTGGTTCGCGTGTGGTGGCTAGTATGCAGCGCCAGTCGCTGGATGATGATTTCCGTAGCAACTTGCATAAAGGCGGTGAGGGAACCAGCGTCAAACTCACAGCCGAAGAGAGCCGCGTCGCACTGAAGGCCGCCAAGGCTATGGGGCTGCATATCGCTGGCGTGGATTTGATGCGTAGCGATCGTGGCCCATTGGTGCTTGAGGTAAATGCTTCGCCGGGATTTGGCATCGAAAAAGTCACCGGACGCGACGTTGCTGGCAAGATTATTGATTACGTTGAGCATAACGCCTCTCGCAAGAATAGCAAAGATCGTATTGGCGCGTAGAAGAAGATGCTTGGAGCTGGAACCATGAAAAGCTGGTGGGGGAATAATTTCTGAGCAACGCCCAATCAAAATCCAATACCTCCGCGAGGATTACTTCAATTTTAGCATAAACATTATTAAAAATCAAGACTTTTCTTTGCTAAATTGTTATGCTAAAATAGACCTAACAATTTAATAAAGAGACAAAAATGACGAAAATAAAATTCTCCACTAGTCAATTTTTGGCCGCTCTTGCTTTAGCTGCCGCCATTGGCTTGATGATTCAAGCAATCAAAATCAACCCAGCCTCTGCTCTGGAAGGTGAGCCTGTTCCAGAGACTACCGAGGAAACTACCACTGCCGACCACGTGTCGAACCAGACTCAACTCGTAGCGGCGCTCGCTGATGCGACGATTAGTACTATTACAGTCGACGCGAATTTTGAGACTAATGCTAATATGGAAATCAACCGCGACGTAGTGATTGATCTGGGTGGTCACACTATCAGCAATGCTGCGGCGAATGCAAGAATTTTTAGCGTCAATCACGGTCAGGTGACGATTAAAAACGGTACTCTCGACGCGACTGGTACCGGTGGCGCGCCGGTAAGGCTGTTTGGCAGCGAAAATCCAAACGCTGATAATTACACAGTAGTCACTATCGAGCGCAATGTCACTCTAAAAAATGTCGATAACTACGGTGCATTTGTTTCGCATATCAATCATCATGCTTATGGAGTGAAACTGAATTTCAACGGCACCATCGTGGGTGGTAATGGCCTCTATGTGAACGGTTTTGTCGCTGATAAAACTGGCGATTACCCACAGATTAACATCGGCAATGACGCTAAAATTAACGTCAGCGACATGGGTATCTATGCGGCAGGCTATGCCCAATGGACGATTGGTAGCGCCACAATTAACGCTGGTAATGTAGCGGCGCGAGCGGCAAGTGATGGAACTGGTATTGGTGCCAAAGCTGGGATTTTTAACCTGAACGGTACGACTATTACTGCTACCGGTGCAAAAGTTGATGCTGGCACCAACAATAATGGCATGCAAGGTGCTGGTGCAGTGTTCCAAGTCGAAAACAATGATAGTTACGCTGGCGACACTCAGTTTACTATTAACGGCGGTACTTACACCAGTGCTAACAATGCGGTATTCTACCAGCACGCTAGCGGTGCGCAGAACCTCAAATCAATCACGATTAATGGCGGAACTTTTAAGGCTGGTGATGGGCAAGCAATCTTTGCCCTGAGTGACGGCAGTACTGGAGAGGTCAAAGTGACGGCTGGTACGTTCAACCAAAAGGTGCCAGAGAATTTCTTGGTTGGCAACTGGCAGCAAGAAGAAGTTGATGGTAATTGGGTAGTTGCTGTGACGCCATCCGATCCAGGAACCTCTAATCCAACCAATCCAAGCACTCCAAGTCAGCCAAAAGACGACCAAGACGATGTCACGATTCCTAATACCGGCGCGCGCAACCATGGTTCTGCGGTGAATGCTATTGCCTCGGTCTCTCTAGTGGTCAGTATCTTCGTCGCCGGCGGTATCTTCTATAATCGCTACAAAGTCTACCACCGCGTCAAGGCCTACGTGCCAAACCCATCGGTCAATCGAATTCGAAAAAAGTAAAGTAACTAACGTTGGTTTACTAACCCCATCTGGTAAGGTGGGGTTAGTTTGTGTAATGGTTGTGTTTTGCAGATATGTTTGATTATTGTATAATTTTACTTAAAAATTTCTAAAAAGGGCTTACGGATTTGTATCTAAAAACGCACTTTTTGTGTAAAAATCGGGCGATTTCTAGCCAAAAATGTCAATAAACTATACCATCGAACCCTCAAATAAGTCAAAATATACCCCTGTTAGGACCAAAAATCCTGAAAAAACACTAATATTTTCCACAAAAACGCTTGACATTTTTTTTTTTTATTTGATAATATAGAACTAGTCAATATTAAATAATTGAGGAGAATATAAAATGAAGAAAAGTCAAATCCTAGCAGCGCTTGCTCTAGCATTTGCACTCGGTGTCGTTGCGCCAGTTGTTACCGTAACTGATACCTATGCTTTTACTGCGCCTAGTGAGCATCATGCGCAAGGTACTGCAACTCCAGAGGACGTTGATACTGTAGTTGCTGCCGTTAACGCTGAATACCCACTAATGGGTCGCATGGTAACCTTAAAGGGTCTTATCGACAATTACGCTGCTGACGATCTTGCTACTGCCACCATTGCATCAGATGCAACGGTTTCTAAAGACGCTAAAGATGTAGTTGTTACTCTTAATGTCTTGAACGGTTCTGCTATCGATGCAACTAATATTTGGAATAAAGCAAGTTATGTTGACCAAATTAATGCTGCCGTAGCCGCTGCTAGCGACATTGCGGATTATGATGTCGTCAGCGCAATCTTTGCTGCAAAGACTGACGGTGAATTGCAAAGCGCACTCCGTGCATTTAATGCAGAGTTTCACTCGAATGTTCCAACCGACACGAATGTGACAATCGCTAATTATGCTGGTCCACGCACCGTGACTGTTGGGGGCGTTACCAAGACTGTTAAAGCTTTTGTAAATGATGCTATCGTCGCTGCACATCCGAGCCCATCGGCATTAACTTACACTAACTATGAAGACACCTATAATGCCATTGTTGCTGCAAAAGCTAACCTAGATAAGTATAGTACTGAGTTTAACGCTTTCAAGGGTGCTCTTACTGCTGTAGATGTTATGACTAGCGAAGGTTGGGCAACCTACAATAGCTACATGAACAATAATGCTAACCCTCAAATTGTTGCGCTATATCGTTTTGCTCGCAACAATAAAGCTGACGGTACGGCAAGCTCAGTTGCGTACGTGAACGATTTAAATGGTTGGGTTGCTCTTGCTAATACGCTTAAGAATGCTGTTAAGACCCCATATGATGATAATATCAATTACCGAACTATCATCGCTATCACTACTCAACTTAAGAATGTTGCAAAGATTTCGGATCGTACGGAAATCGAAATTGCTCAAGACCTCTTGAAATACGAAGGTCCTAAAGCAGATGTTCCAACCGTTAAACCAGGCGATGTAACTGGTGAAGATGATAAAAAGTTGCCTACTGTAGGTAACACCGGTACCATCGCAGGTGCAGACGCAACTGCAAAAGCAACCGTTTCTATCATGGCTGCTATCGCAAGCGTAGCAACTGCTGCATTCGTAGCTATCCGCAAGATTGCTGCTGGTAAGAAGGCTTAAGTTAGTTAATAACTTATCTTCAGGAAGTTCCTCTCGATAGAGGGGAACTTCTGCTAGGAAGATGTTTAGCGTAGTCTCTGCGAGATTCTATAAGAATACCTACCCTAACATTATTCCGCTGCAGGATAGAAAACTGAGTCGATGGATCGCCTTCGACTCCCCAAAACCTTAGATAATTGTCGACCGCACCAAATTAGTGATCATAGAGTTTGATAATTCTGTGACCTCGAATTTAACTTATATATCTACTCGCGGACGATGGTTGTCTAGGGTTTTGGGTTGGAAAAGTTTATGTTTGAAGTAACGTACAAGTAAATTACCCCTGTTGCTCGATTAAAATATACGCATCTTTGAAGTAACGTACAAGTAAAATTGAAGTATTCTTGAAGTAAACTTGAAGTATTTTTGAAATAACATGAAATTTTATGTTACAATATTGATATGAATGATTTGCTCACAGATGAAAAACTTATAGAAATCGTAAGGTATTTTACTGCCAAAGGAACTGAACTGGAGCATGTTGAGTTTAAACGAAACAAGGCCACTGCACCAGAGGAAATAGGTAAGTATATTTCAGCAATTACTAATGTCATAACGTTACACGATATCCCATACGGATATATGATTTGGGGAATAGATGATGATTCGCATGAAATAATCGGTACTAATTTTAAGCCATTTAATACTAAGGTTGGTAATGAGGAGCTATCTATTCACCTCGCTAAACATATTAATCCTGATCCGTGTGTCGAATTTCGTGAAATTAACATTAATAGCAAGAAGGTTGTGATACTAATTATTCAAGCCAATACTTCAGCAATATCGGAATATGACCGCGTTGCCTACATTAGAGTGGGGACAAACCGTCGTCCACTAAAGGAATTCCCATCCTTGGAGAAGGAGCTTTGGTCAAAAGTCCTTTCGTATGATTTTGAGAATGCCATAGTAAGGTCACGTCGCTCCATAGAGGAAGTAAAAAGGTTGTTGAACCTGGATGCTTTCCTGAGTATGCGCCAATACAATGTTGCCGTGCCACCCGATAAGCTTCTAGACGAAGCTATAAACGTTGGGTTACTTAAAGATAATCGAGACGGCACTTACGACATTACAAATTTAGGAGCGCTCCTATACGCAAATAGCCTTAGCGATTTTCCGAGACTATCAAGTAAAAATGTCCGGATTATTAAGTATCGAGGGACTTCTCGATTGGAATCTGTAAACGAGTATCGTAGCGAAGGTGGCTATGCTGTTAGTTTTGATGCGTTGTTATGGATAATTCGTGATTGGACGGCAGATGGGGAAGAAGTAGGTGATGATGGGCTTAGGAAAAAGACGTATCCATACCCACCAATCATGATTCGCGAACTGTTTGTTAACATGTTAATTCATCAAGATTTGCTTAGTGATATGATTCATCCTATGGTTGAAATTTTTGATGATAGGATAGAATTTACTAATGCTGGTGTACCGCTAATCCCAGTAGAGCGTTTCATAGACTATCCACCGCAGACAAGAAACCATCACTTGGCGGAAGAAACCTTTAAGATCGGCATTAGTGAGTCTAGAGGGTCAGGGTGGGACAAAGTGGCGATAGAGGCCAGTGATAACGGTTTCCCGGCGCCGAGACCAGATGTTACTTCTAGTACAACAAGGGTTATCGTGAGCAAGAAGAGGAATCTGTCGGAAATGACTAACGAAGAGCGCATGTGGACGCTATATATCCATGCCTGCTTACTTTGGACTAATAAAAAGTTCGTCACCAATACATCAGTTCGTGAACTTTTTAACATTCCGAACGATAACCTGTCTATGGCTTCTAATTTGCTTAGCCAAGCACAGAAGAGCCATCTAATTCGTGTATTTGACCCCGAAGCTGGACCAAAAAGCCGCAAATATGTACCAATATACGTCGAGGAGTACAAAAATGACCAAAAGGTACAATAGTTTTACTTGTACATTACTTCAAAAGAATAAGATATTTATGAACTTACAGGGGTAATTTACTTGTACGTTACTTCAAGCATAAGAATTAAGTATATGGAGGTGGTTAATGTAACGCTCTACTGATTGTTTGCTGCTTAAAGCAAAATAACTAATAATTTGGCTTCTAGGACTTCTGAAACCTCTATTTTTAAGATTATTTCAAGAAAATTATATAAAATGCTTGACTTTTCGTACCGAGCGGCGTATAATAAGAGGTAGATATAAGTTAAATTCGAGGAGAATTATCAAAATGAAGAAAAGTCAAATTTTGGCTGCTCTAGCATTAGCATTCGCTCTTGGTGTCGTTGCACCAGTTGCGAGCGCCAGCGCTTACGTTATGGCTGGTGAAGGCGCATCAGACGTCATTAGTGGTATCGATGTTGCTTTGAACAAGGCTAACGGTCAGACTAACTGTGTTGAAGGCAGCACTCTAACTGCTGTTCAGTACAATGTCCTCATCGGCGCAGTGAATGGCGCAGAGAAAGATATTGCAGCTGCTACTAATGGTGGAGTAAAGGCTGATGGTACAACTGTTGCTGTAGCAGGTAGTGCATACGGTAAACTCAAAACCTACATGGGCGTGGGTGGTGCATTTGTTACTCTGATTAACAATGCTGGTACTCAAAGCAATAACGCTGCTTGGAAGGCTTACAACGGTACTGAAGTTAATGCCTATAATGACTATGCATCGCTACGTACATACGCAAATGGTCTCGTTGACGCATTCCAGGCCGAATTTGAGGCTGACCCAACCATGATTAATGCTAAGAACGCTGGCGAAGGTCTTCGTAACCCTGGCACCGGTGCTATCAACATTTCTGATGCTATCGTTACTGGCGCGACTAACTCTGGTTACAATGCCATTAAGGGGCAACTTGCTACTATGGGCCAAGTGACCAGTGGTATTACTACTTACGAACAGGCTGTGACTGTCGCTAAGGCTATGCCAAAATACAACAACTTTGTCACTCTTTTGAACGAGTACGGTCTACTCAGCAAAATTAACGTCAGTACGACCGAGGGCTACCGCGTATCAACTGCACAGAAAGCACTAGATCAGTTTAATGCTGACCTTGCTAACTTCTGCTCAACTGATCTGAACAGCGGTACCGTTGAAACTCCAGATCCAGACACCAACGAACCAGCTCCAGAAAAACCAGCTGAAGACGACAAAAACACTCCAAAGCCAGGTAACACCGGTACCATCGCAGGTGCAGACGCAACTGCAAAAGCAACCGTTTCTATCATGGCTGCTATCGCAAGCGTAGCAACTGCTGCATTCGTAGCTATCCGCAAGATTGCTGCTGGTAAGAAGGCTTAATTAACTCCTCAGTTAATATTGACTAATTACCACGAAACTCCAGACCGCAGGGTCTGGAGTTTTTGGTGTGTTCTTAATAGCGGGCTAGTTTATTGTCTTTAATGGCAACAATATTATACACTGTTTGCCATAATTACCGCCTTATTTTAACCATCTTGACCGCACCAGTCTTCACTATTTAACATCTTGCCAAAAATAAGAATATTTGGTATAATAGAAGCAAGAATAAGAGATTGAGTGTGAGATGAGGAAGACTGCTGACCAAGGATTTTTGTCATTGTTGCTCGCACTGGGGTTTGTTTCTCCGGTGGCGTTTTTTGCGTCCAAGAACGTCGAAGCGTCTCAGAATACTGAATCTCACGACAAGAAAACTCGGAACGCTGAATCTGGCGACGAAAAAACTCAGGAAACCGATTCTCTACGCAAGAAATCTCAGAACACCGAACCTCAGGATGATAATTCTCAGGATTCTACGCCCTCAGATAGTAAATACACCTTTAATCCGGCTGCAATCCAGACGGCTGACGAACTTTTCTTAGCACTCGATGAACCGGATGTCGCCGAGATTACTTTGGCTAACGATATTTTTGTCGAACAAAATGTCGAAGTCGACCACGATTTAGCCATCAACCTAAACGGATTTCATATTATTTCTTTTCAAGATAGTGCGCGCGTCATTGACGTCAAATGTGGCACGGTTAAACTATCTGGTACTGGACAGATTCACGCTCTTGGTACGAGTGCTACGGCTGTGCGCATTAAAGGCGGAACTTCGAGCCAGGCAAATTATGCGTCAATTACGATTGAAGCAGGCATTAAACTCTATGCGCCGCAATATTACGCAATCTACGTAGCACCAAATTTCGAGGCGGCATATGGCGTGACGGTGAATTTTGCTGGCAAAATTACTGCACGCGACGGAATTCTCATTCATAATAACATCCAGGGGCGCGGAGAGAATCTGCCGACTGTAAATATTCTGGATGGCGCAATTATTGAAGTCGACGAATCGGCTGGTATTGCTATTCTGGCTGATGGTTATGGTCTCTGGCAAGTTGGCGCGGCTACTATTACCGGCGCTTCTGGCGTTAGGGTGAAGGGTGGTGATTTGCGTTTTGCTGGTTCGACGGTTTTTGCACTCGGCGAATCCCTTAACGATTCGGCTTGGTCTAGCGAACTAACTGGCGCTGGCAACGCCATAGAAATCGAATCTGACGAAAATCGTTCTGGCAATATCAAAATTAAAATTTCGGGCGGTCAGTATCAGAGCGCCAAGGATTATGTAATTGCTGAATACGGCAACGAAAGCAGTGTTGCAACATTGGACAAGCTAGAAATTCTTGACGGCGAGTTCGCAGGGAAGTTCGGTGTTTTCTCCGGATTAATTAGTGAAGCAGCTAACGGTGCTGTACAAGTAAAAGGCGGAATTTTTAGTACGGAAATTTCTCGCTATCTCGCCCAAGATTATTATCTATACCTAGAAAAAGACGAACTCGGTCGTTATGTCGTTCAGGGTAATGCCGCGATTGAAGAAGATATTGACGAGGAACAGCAAAAACTCAACGTCACGCTCGCCAAGTTAATTAATCTAGTTACGTCGGCCGAACATTTCGTGAAGCCGGACTATTATGCTGGAAGTTTCGGTTCGTTGCAAAAAACTATCGACAAAACCGTCAAAAAAATCCACAAAGCGCTAAAAAAGCCCTATGATCTACTCGCCGATCAGAAAAATGCTGAACTCCCAGACCTTGTGAGCGCTATCGAAAACCTAGAAGAAGTGCTCGCGGAAATGCAGGAAGTCGAAAACATCCTTCGCGCCGAACTTGCTGATGCTGCCGACGAAGCGTCGTCTAACCAGCAGCGTTACACCAAAGAAAGTTATGCTGATTTGGCAGACGTTATTAAACGTTCCGATGAGTTGCTTGGCCGTGATGAATTAAATCTCAGTGAAATTGATTCAATGTTAGGCGAGATTGACGCTGCCAAGATGTTACTTGAGGAACGTGGCGAGGACGAACGCGACGCGATTGACGAGGATTTGCCAGTGGTGCCAATTGAAGATCTACTAGCTAAGTCGGATGACGAGCCAGAGTCGCGTACGCTAGAGGATGCTAAACATGAGCTAAGCGACTTATTGGCAGAAATCGATGCCTTATCAGTACTTGACTACACTCCCGATAGCCTGGCTGTGTTGCTAGAACTTGCTATGTCGGCGGAACAAATTCTGAAAGACGAAGTTGACGGCTTAACAATCGAAGATTTGGATGAAGTCATCGAGCATTTGAACGAAGCGCGCGACGCATTGGAAGAAGCAGAAGAAGATTTTGTCGATGATGAAGCAGAAATCCTTGAACTTCTAAGCGCAGAGGAGGAAAATGCTTCTGATACCGCAGCAGATGAAGAAGAAAATATCGAAAATGCCGAGACCGTAGATGACGCAAACGATGCGGATGAGGACGAAACGGCTATAGAAACGGCAAATTTTGCAGCAGAAGACGCAATGGTTGTGGCGGATGCTGACGAAATCGCAGAATTTACCGCAGAAACTGATGATATTACAGCAGAAAGCGAGACCGACAGGAAGAGCGACAACCTTGCGACTGGAAGTGGTAACGCTGTTGATCTAGATTTACCGGCAACAATGGTCCCAGAAATGGTTTCTGGTGCAGTAGTAACGCCAATGCTTACCGGCGGAAGTGTAAATTTCGTAGAAGAGTCTAGTCAAACGAGTGTGCTTCCTGCCGAAGAATCTTCGTCAACGCCAGCGGAGCAACAAATATCCGAGTTAGCCCAGGCAAAAGAAGCGCTTCGCACATTGTTAAACGAGGCAAGTGTGCTGAATCCGGCTGACTATACACTGGATAGTTATGCGGTTTTTGCAGAAGCAATTTCCGAAGCGGGCAGATTACTTAATAATGATTCGGTGAATGTGACGGCGGAGATTATTTCCAGCCTTGCTGAAGTTATTCAATCAACCAAACGGAACTTAATCGTTGTTGATAGCCCAGCGGATGAAGCGCGCACGAATTTGATTGCGATGCTTGAAGCCGTGCAAAATCTGAGTGTCAGTGATTATTTTGAAGATACGGCTGAGCAGTTTGGTGAGTTGCAAGTTGCCATTACCAAAGCACATTCGGTTTTGTCACAACCGGGAGCAGACCTTTTCACAATTGTTGGTATTATGGATGAAATTAAACTTGCAACAAGTGGTCTAAAAGGTGGCGAAGAAACTTTGCGCGCTAGTCTTAGTAACTTGCGAGCAGAAATTTCTGCGGCCGAGCAAGTGGATGAATCAGAATTCACGGCAGAAAGTTTTCGAGAGTTTAGAGCAATCTTGCGACAAGCGCAAAAAATGTTGGTAAGCCAAGGTTTGCGTTTTGCCGAGGTTGACGATATGGTGGCGCAACTAGTGGCTGCAAAATCAGCACTCGTTACTAAACCGGCTGATTGGTCGCTGCTCCAAACACAACTTGTGAGGATTGCTAGCTTCAATCAAAATGATTATACTGAAACAAGTTATAATTACGTGTTGCAATTATTAGCTCAAGCTAAAGCGATGCTTGCCGATAGTAGTACGCCGCAGGCAGCAGTGGATGCTCTAACTACCAATATTGAAGCGGCTGTCAAAAATTTGGAACGTCGACCGGTCGTCTTAGAACAGAATGTCTCGCAATCTAATTTGGCAACGCCAAAAAACCCAGTCGCTACCGCACCAGCTGGATATTATACACCACAGCAATTAAATGATAATTCTGTCGCCCCAATTCCGCCAAATTTCCTGATGAGCGTCATGGCTGGAGCATATGCTGGCCTTGCCACGTATCGTCGTAGTCGTATCGAAGCAAAAAATCGTAAAAGACTCAATCGAAGTAGCGTTTAATTACTAGAATGTTGTAAAAATTACAACACTTTTGCAACAGAGGAGATTTATACAAAATTGCAATAAATCGGGGGGTTAGGGACTTGTAACTTTTTTAAAATCTGCTTTATACTGGCAACATGCAGATTAAACGCATGATTATCAAAATCTACCACTGGCTGGCTCATCCATTGCATGCCTCATGGGGATTCTATGCCATGATTTTTGGCGTTTTGCTCGGAATAACCTGTTGTCTCATCACACGACTTAACTTCACTGGTCATTGGCTCTGGTTGGTTGTTGCGTCGCTTTGCTTGGTTGTCGTGTTAGCGCGCCCTTTGCGCATACTAATCCCACTCGCAGTCGTTGCTGGATTTTTAATCGCGGATTTTCGCGTTGGTAGTGAATTAGTTGGGCAAGAATATTTTGCTGCTTTGACCGGCGAAACCGTAACATTAACTGGAACTTTAACCGAAAGTCCTAGTATAGAAGGCGGTACGGTCAAAATTCGTATTTCTAATCTTGAGATTCACCTGCCTAACGCACGTGGGCCAACGCAGGAGAATCAAGAGACCGGGCCCACTCAAGGAGCAGAAGCGCAGCAAGATATCCAAGGAGTCCAGGAAATCCAAAGCGTCGAAGTAACCCAAAAAGTATCCGGCACAATTTATGCCCAGCTATCAGGCAGCTCACTCGACCTGCAGCGTTCAGACCGGGTGGTGTTGAAAGGAAAAATCGGTACAGGATTTGGCGTATTTGTAGCCAATATGTTTAGACCAGAACTTCTAGCAATCGAACGCAACGAACCTGGAGACATTTTTGAGCGCATTCGTCATCAATTTGCTGATTTAATCAAGAAGTATATCCCATCTCCGGAGGCGGATTTGGGGTTGGGTTATCTCATGGGCATGAGCGATGGTCTGTCAGAAAGCTTTTCTGCTGCCCTTAAAACCGTTGGTATGACACATATTATAGTCGCCTCAGGCACACATCTTGGTATTTTAGTAGGAGCGGCACGTAAAACTTTTGGCAAATTATCGCGATTTGCTAGTGCTTTTTTCTCACTTTTGCTCATAATTGGATTTGTACTAATTGTTGGGTTTACGCCGTCAATGACTAGAGCCGCCTTGGTAGCGAGTATTACTTTACTGCTTGGTTGCGTCGGTAGAAAAATTGCTCCGTGGCGATTGCTTAGACTTGTTGCAGCAATCACACTTTTAATATCGCCAATGTACTTATTAAATTTGGGCTGGCAACTCTCGTTTGCTTCATTTTTTGGCATTTTGATGGTTGGACCAACACTCACTAAAATATTTTACGGTGGTAAACCGCCGCCGTGGCTCGCCAAAATATTACTAGCAAGCCTTGCGACTTGTCTTACTTGCGCTCCGATTTTGGCATATAATTTTGGCACGATTTCGCTTTTATCGTTCATGGCAAATTTACTGATTTTGCCAACTTTGCCTTACGTTATGTTGCTATTATTGCTGACAGGTTTAGTAAGTTTTTGGCCGTTTTTAGCAACACTTATTGGTCACTTAACTACTTGGGCACTAGATTTTCATATATCGGTGGTGAATTACCTTAGTACTAAGACAATGTTTGTTTTGACTTTGCAAGAAGGTGATGCACGAATTTTTCTCCTATATATTATAGTTGCTATAATCCTGTTAATACCAGCGCTGCTAAAAAATACGAAAAACACAGAGTGCATAAGTTAGAAACGGTAGGGGATGCCTGCACTGACATCGCTAAAACATAGGTAAATAGCGCAAAATATGGTATAATTATACTAATGAAAGTTGCAACGGAAGCAGAAATGCTAGAATTTGGGCGGAATTTTGCCCAGTCAATCAGGTTGCCAGCCGTAATCGAATTGGTTGGTGATATTGGTGCTGGCAAAACAACTTTTACGCGCGGTTTGGCCGAAGGTTTAGGCATCAGCGAGCCAGTCACCAGTCCGAGTTTCACGATTTCTAAACGCTATACGTTCTCTCGTGACGATTCTCAGGGTGAATTAATACATTATGATTTTTATCGCCTCGGTGACCCTGGTATTATGGCGGACGAACTTCGGGAAGCGCTCGCCGAACCAAATTCGGTAGTAGTTGTAGAATGGGGCGGTGAGGTAGCTGACCTTCTGCCAGAGCATAAACATCAACTTGCAATTGTTCTAAACGAAGATGGCAGCCGATCTATTACGGTTAAGGAGGGGAATTAATCATGAAATTGTATCTCGATACTTCGTCAGATATCTGCAAAATTAAGCTAGACGATCAAGCCTATGAACACACTTTTGGTCGTGGAGAAATGGCGGTGGGGATTCTGCGTTTTATTTATGATAAACTACGGGAGCAACAATCTGACTGGCGAGATATTAGCGAAATTGTCTTTTTTGCTGGACCAGGGTCATTTACTGGCTTGCGGATTGGCGCAACTATCGTGAATACACTTGCCGATCAACTGCAAATTCCACTTTTTGATCAGCATGGTGTTAAGCATCAAGTTATTATCCCAGATTATGGTCGTCCAGCTAATATTTCAGCTCCACGCAAGTAACGGTAGTCATAAAGCATAAATCTTCCTAAGAAATTCTGGTATTTTTGCTCTATCCTGCAAAAGTATGATATAATTAAATCGGAATTTTATTAATTTATATTTATTTGTTAACCCGTCGACATCAGGAAAATGTCGGCTTGCCGGAGTCTAAGACTGGCAGAATCTAGCATAGATTGTTTATAGAGGGTGATATCTCAAATATGCGATTAACTAGGGGTCCGTTCATACTCTGGAATGACAATTAGAAAGGTATATTATGACAGTATTTCTTATAATACTTGCCTTGCTCGTAGGTGCTGCTGGTGGTGCCGCCGCGATTTTTGTTTACAATAAGAAAAACGAAAACGGCGGTAAGAACAAGGCTGAAGATTTGGTACGCAAGGCCAAGAATGAGGCTTCCGATATCGTCTCGAAGGCAAAAGTTGACGCTGCTGAACTCGCAGCTAAGTCTCAGGCCGAAGAGACTGAACGTCGTCGCGAGTGGAAATCGACCGAAAATCGTTTGAGCGAGCGCGAGGCTAACCTCGATAATAAACTTGATCAACTTGAAAAGAAGACTGAGCGTCTTGCCAGGCAAGAGAAAGAATTGGACGAACTCAAGGTTGAAGTTCGCGATATTCGCAATCGTCAACAGGAAAAACTTGAGAAAATTGCTGGCCTTTCTAAAGAGGCCGCTCGTGATAAGTTGATGCAAATGACGGAGCGTGATATTAAGCAAGATTTGGCTGGCCTTGTTGCTAAGGAGCAACAAGAGATTAAACATGAAGTTGATGAAGCTGCGCAGGCAATTCTGCTCACAGCGATGGAGCGCATGAGTTCAGAAGTTACGGCCGATCGTACTGTAACTGCTCTTAAACTTCCAGATGACGACATGAAGGGCCGAATTATTGGTAAAGAAGGGCGCAATATTCAGGCGTTGCAACGCGCTACTGGTGTAGATATTATGGTTGATGACACACCAGGTATGGTTGTGCTGTCTAGCTTTGACCCGATTCGTCGTCAAGTTGCGCGCTATGCCCTAGAGCGATTGATGAAAGACGGTCGCATTAATCCAAGTTCTATCGAAGATGCCGTTTCAAAAGCCGAACGTGAAATCGAAAAAGAAGTTGTTCGAGCTGGCGAAGATGCTGCACGCGAAGTTGGCGTAGTTGGTATTCCTCGTGAATTAATCCATTTGCTGGGTGAACTTAAGTTTCGCACAAGTTATGGGCAGAATGTTTTATTGCATTCTATCGAAATGGCTCACATCGCTGGTATGATTGCTGAAGAAATCGGCGCCAACAAGCGTGTGACTAAGACTGCAACGTTACTCCATGATATTGGTAAGGCCGTCACGCACAAAATTGAGGGTAAGCATGCAGAAATTGGTGCAGAACTTGCTAAAAAATATGGTATGCCAGATGATGTAGTGCACGCAATGGCTGCGCATCATGATGACATTGAGCCAACCACGCCAGAAGCTATTATTGTTAAAATCGTTGATTCGCTCTCGGCAGCTCGTCCAGGCGCACGCAACATTTCGGCAGAAAACTTCGCGGAACGCATGCGTGATCTTGAGAATATTGCCACGAGTTTCCCAGGCATCGACAAGGCCTATGCCATATCGGCCGGTCGTGAAATTCGCGTGATTGTTGAGCCTAAACAAATTGACGATCTTTCGGCGTTGAAACTCGCTCGCGATATCGCTAACAAAATCGAGGCCACTATGTCATATCCAGGCGTAATTAAGGTTAATGTTATCCGCGAGACACGTGCCGTTGAATATGCCAAGTAAAAAAGCCGAAAACCCACCTGAAAGCACTGCAGTAGCTGCCGGTAAGTTATCCGCCGAGCTCAAGGAAGAATCGCCAGTTCGTCGCAGGTTAGCGCAAGGCACCAAGATCAAACTTGTAGTCACTGCTATTATAATATTGGTTGCGATTATCTATCTTGGCTGGGATGTGATTTTTAACGGTCCGCTCATGCAGTTTATCTCTAACCGTGATAAGCTCATCGAGGCGGTTCATAAGCTGGGGGCTTTTGGGCCATTGCTCTATATCGTTTTGCAGGCTGTGCAGATTGTCGTAGCGCCTATTCCTGGACAAGTTGTTGGTAGCGTCGGCGGATTCTTATTTGGTGGTTGGGGAGTTCTCTGGACGGCTATTGGTAGTTTAATTGGTTATTATCTGGTTATTCGGATTGCACGCCATTTTGGCCGACCGTTAATCGAAAAAGTTTTTAAAAAATCAGCTGTTGATAAATTCGATTTTGTTTTGAATGGGCAGGGAACGACCATGGTGCTATTTGCGATTTTCTTACTGCCAGGATTTCCTGATGATATGGTTTGCTATCTTGCTGGATTAACTAGATTATCAACTAAGAAATTAATGTTGATCATTTTCCTTGGACGCATTCCGACAATTGTCCTGACAAATTATTTCGGCGCTGGAATTGGTGGCGATAATCTTGCCTTGCTTTCGGGTATTGCCGTAGTGAGCGTAATTATCATTGGCATCGCAGTCTGGAAGAGAGACTGGATTATGAAAAAACTTAAAGGTAATAAAAAACCGAGTTCTTAAATCTTATTTCTGAATCTCGGCCAGTTTGACTTGGAAAATTAGTACTTGTATAGTTCAGGTAAATTTTTTAGATCATCAAGAGTTTTTACATTTTTCATAAAATCACGTTCGAGAAACTTAGAGTTGGGTAATTTCGCTAGTTCACGCAGTTCGTCGAGTGTTACTTCGAGAACTTTAATTTTTTCACCACCGTCTAATTGTTGCGGTTGCTGGGATTCAAAATCAGTAGCAATAAAAGTATAAATCAACCAATCCATTTTGCTATATGGCTGCTTAACATCGATAAGTTTCCAGTTTTTGAAAGTCATGCCTGATTCTTCGCGCAATTCGCGCTTAGCAGCAGCAAGTTCATCTTCATTAGGGTTGTCATGGCGTCCGCCCGGATAATCATAAAACCAATCTTGGTGGGGTTGAGTTTGATATTCAACGATGATTTTGTCACCTTTGATAGCGATAGTAGTTACTGTATCTTGTCGTCGCAGCAATTCGAAAGTTGCGGTTGTCCCATCAAACATTTCTTGAGGCCATTGATAAACGTCAAAGACTTCTCCATGGAATTTGCACTCGGCTTGTGTGGGGATTAGTTTTGCCCAGGTTGGAGTAAATTTTCGGATACCATATTTCATATAATATATTATACTCCGACCACCGAGAACTGCAAAATAAGTCCACGTCAATATTAACTAAAACGTAAAAAGGGCTGAGTTTACACCCAGCCCACAGGCAACTTGTATGGTAACAAAAGAGAAACATTTTTACTTAAAAATTGCTTCCAGCGCTTCCTGATATACCGGCGCCATATCAATAGTGTTACAACTGTCAGCTTCAACATAATGGAAATGATCGGCTGACAAATGCGGAAAATAACTTTCCTCTAACCGCAATCCGGTGGCGGAACTATTGACTTTATTCCTGAAGAATTGATCCCGATTACTCAGAATTACATCGCTGACGCAGCCTTCTTTATGCGGCTCACCCTTTACGGTAGCTAACCAAATGAACTGGTCGCTCATGTACGCAAGAGAAAATTTCTCGTTCGTTTTGGGAACAAATTCTATCGCGTTCAGCCAGCCAAAGGGTAAGCCTATAATCTTAGCAAAACATCCGCCAATCAGTGATCCCCATCTTGACGGTCCGTTCATGACCTTGTAAGATGTTTCCGGATTTACAGCAAGTGTACGAACCGTGTAACCGTTGAACCCGTCGAATCTGTCCTCAAGTCTCTGAGCGTAAACATCTCCCGGTCCAATGCTGATGACCTGAATATTCTTAGCTCCACTGTCAATAATGTAATTCTCAAGTTGGCGGTACTGTGACTTCTCGCTATAGCCTAATCCGGCATGATCAAGGTAAATTACCTCGCCGTCTCCGCAGTAGGGAAGAAAGATATCAAAGCAACTTCCAGTTCCCATTGACCCACCAACCGCAATTGTCAACGTTGTTCCGTCATCAGAGGGTAGTGCCTCCTTAAGCACTGTGATCGGAGAAGTCATATCTCCGCTTAACCGTAGAAAAAACCTAACTCCAACAAAAGTCAGGATGTTGATGATTCAAGTATAACAAAGCATTTACCTACTATGCCCATACTATGAAACCACTGCAACAATGTTTTAATAATTACCATATTTTTCCCTCCAATCTAAAATGTAAAAGTGCCTGTTACCTTAACTATATCAAACTTTACATAAAATGTCAATATTTAGACCCCCTTTATCATAAAATAAAATGCCTATGATTGCATATTTCCACTTGTTGTAGTACAATTACAGACAATATTCAACAAAAACAACTATTAATCAGTACTGCAGAAGAGAATTGTCCTATAGAGCATATATAAATATGTATAGTATGTATATGTATGTATACATACATATTATATTATGTTAAAGAAAAGTAGTTAGAGTTATAAATATAGTACATTAACAACAATACATTATTAATGTATGTATAAAAAACATGCTTTGATAATAGGAAATCTCATGCAGATAGTATGAAGGAGGGAAAAGAA
>CAYNHE010000017.1:0-22939 GCA_964397215.1 uncultured Candidatus Saccharibacteria bacterium | reverse complement strand
GCTGATGAGAACGAGCTGAAGCAGGAACTCGACAGCCTGATAGGCGAGCAGCGCGTGGCGGAATGGGAAGATGTTTTCTCGGACAAATCGCGGCGTTATTATGTGGTAGGGAAGAACGTTGAGCGTAAGGTAGCTGAGCAAATTAACGAAAAAATCGCCGAGAAGGGCTTAACTGGGGTTTGGCTCTCTAGCTCGACCAAGCGAGTTTATCCGGAGGGAAGTTTGGCGTCGACGGTGCTAGGATTTGTCAATGCGGATGGTATTGGTCAGTATGGCGTGGAAGGTGCGCTAAATGATCAGCTGACCGGCAAGGATGGTTTGCTCCGAGCAACTAAGGACATTAGCGGTGTGGCGCTCTCGATTGGTGATGACAATATTCGGGTGCCGGCCGAAGATGGCAAAAACGTGGTTTTGACGATTGAAAAAAGTTTGCAACATCAGGTAGAGAAAATTCTGGCCGAGCAATCGCGGAATTTGGGTTTTGCTAACCTTAGTGCGATTGTGATGGACCCTAACAATGGTAAAATCCTTGCAATGGCGGATTATCCAGGTTACGATCCGGCCAATTATGGTAATGTCGATAGCGCGGCGCGTTACGTTAATCACGTACTAGAGGATCCGTATGAACCGGCGAGTGTGTGTAAGACTTTTGCTTTTGCGACGGCGATTGATAATGGTGTGATGACGCCAGATTCGACCTATAATAATACTGGGTCAATTACGATTGATGGTTGGCCGATTGATAACGCGGAGAAGGGGGTGAATTTGCTCGGTTCGACTTCGATGCAAAAAGCCTTCAACTATTCGCTTAATACTGGATCGATGACGTCGTTGATGTGGCTTGGTGGCAGTAGTTCGGACATTAACGAACGCGGACGGGAAATTCTTTATCAATATTATCATGATCGGTTTGGTCTAGGCACGATTACCGGAGTGGAACTTTATGAGGCGCTGGGGTTAGTGACGGAGCCGGCGGAGAACTCGAACGGTATTAATTCGACTTATGCAAACATGACTTTTGGTCAGAATATGCTGGTGACGATGGTGCAAGTGGCGGCGGCGTTTTCGTCGGTGGTGAACGGTGGTAACTATTATACGCCGACGGTGGTGGCTGGCGAGATGCAGAATGGGGAATTTATCGCAAAAGAAGAGCCAAAACCTGATCACAAAACGGTTAGTGAAACCACGAGCTCTCTGATGCGCGGTATGCTGTGGGGGACGCGCGAGTCGGCTAGGCGTCGAGGAATTGACGGTGCTGGCTATGACATTGGTGGCAAGACCGGAACAGCACAGGTGATTAAGGATGGGGCGTATTCGTTCGACGAGACACACGGTACCTATATCGGTTATGGTGGCACGAATGGCGAATTGCCATCATATGTGATTATGGTGCGTGTCTGGGAGGAAGGGAAGCTCGCTGCTGGTCAGACACATGGCTACGTGGTGTTTAACGCGTTGAAAGGTCCGGTGCAGGAATTTTTGAAGGTGGCGCCAGGGAAATAGTGGCGGTAAAAGATGTGATTTTTTTACGCAAAATATGCTATAATTAAATAGATTATGGTTGATAATCTGAATAACGAGACTTTTTATGGGCTGATTTTGGCGTTGGCGGCGTTTTTCTTGGCGACTTTTTTGACCCCGATTTATACTTATTTTGCCTACAAATATAAATTCTGGAAAAAACAGAAAAAAGAGACTGCCACTGGTGAGAAACTAGAGGTGGTAGAGAAGTTGCACCATGCAAAAATTGCCAGGAAATTCCCGACGATGGCAGGCATGATTGGGGTGATTACGGTGGTGCTCGTGACGATGATTTGTAATTTTAATAAAGGGCAAACTTTGCTACCGCTAGCTGGATTTGTGGGAGGGAGTTTTGTCGGGTTTATTGATGATATTATTAACGTTTTTGGCGATGGTCATGGGGCGGCTGGGCTGCGAGCGCCGGTAAAATTTGCCATGATTACGATGATTGGCTTGGGGCTTGGTTGGTGGTTTGCGGTGAAACTGCAGTGGACGGACGTGATGATTCCGTGGATAGGGAATATTGATGTCGGCGTGGTGGGGATGATTGCGATTTTTACTTTTGCAGTGGTGGCGACCAGCAATGCGGTGAACATATCGGACGGCCTAGATGGGCTGGCTGGTGGTTTGGCGATGCTCGCGTATGGTGCTTATGGAGTGATTGCGCTTTTTCAGGGGCAATGGATGTTGACGGCGTTCTGTCTGACTGTGGTGGGGTGGTTGCTGAGCTACATTTGGTTTAATGTGCCGCCGGCGCGATTTATGATGGGGGACACTGGGAGTTTCGCGATTGGGGCTGGGCTTGGCGTGGTGTCGATGATGACTAATGCGTTTTTCATGCTGCCGATTATTGGGATTCTCTTTGTGGTAGAGGCAGGTTCGTCGCTACTGCAAATTGTTTGGAAGAAATTTTTCCATAAGAAAATATTTATTTCGGCGCCGATTCATCATCATCTTGAGGCAAAAGGCTGGGGTGAGGCAAAAATCGTGATGCGTTTCTGGGTGATTGCCGGCGTGTTTGCGATTTTGGGGGTATTCTTGGCGGTTTATGGTGGTGTAGCGTCCGAAAAGGGCGTGCAACAGAGTATGTATAAAACAAATGTAACGGAGCTAGAATAGTGCGGAAACACAAGAGCGATCGAGTGATTGGGCTACTCACGGTGGGATTGCTGACGGTGGGACTGGTGGTGATTTATGCGATTGGCCCGATGCGTGCTAACGTGCTGAATTCGGTCTATGGCAGTGATTATAGTGAGCATGGGTTTTTCTTTCATCAGTTGGTTTGCGTGGTGGCGGCGCTTTTTGTGATGTTTTTGGCATTTAAGATCCCGTATACGACGATTCGGAAGTTCGCTGGCGTGATACTGGGGGTGGGGATTTTGCTCTGTGGGGTGTTGTTCGTGCTAGCGTGGACTTATGGCTGGCAGAGTGGACCGCTAGTGAGTTGTCAGTTGGGGGCGTGTCGTTGGTTCAAGCTGCCGGCTGGTTTGAGCATACAGCCAGCGGAAATTCTTAAACTGGGGCTAGTGCTGTATCTGGCCGGATTAATTGCCGAGCGCAAAAAAGAGGGTAAGCTGGAGAGCCTGAAGGAATTTTGGGTGCCGTTTGGTCTGGTGAGTGGGGTTTCGCTGGTGCTGGTAGTAGTAATCCAAAAAGATCTGGGTACTGGCGTGAGCATGTTGGCGATTATTCTGGCGATGCTGTTCGCGAGTGGAGTGAAATTACGCTATTTTGCGGCGACTCTTGGCGTAGTGCTGATTTTTGCTGGGCTAGCGATTGTGACGTCACCGCATCGTATGGAGAGAATTGGGACTTTTTTGTCGGGTGAGTCGAGTGAAGATGACGTTTATCACGTGGAAAACGCGATGATTGCGATTGGCACGGGCGGATTTATGGGGGTCGGCGTAGGGAACAGCGTGCAGGCAACTGGTTATTTGCCGGAATCGATTAATGACTCGGTGTTTGCAGTGATGGGGGAAACTTTTGGCTTTGTTGGGCTGGTGGCAATTATGGGGTGTTTTACGGCGCTTCTCTTAAGACTGCTTCATGCGGCAAATTATCTTCAGGATACTGAGGAATCACTGGTGGTGATTGGGATTTTTGCTTGGATGACGGCACACGTGGTGGCGAATATTGCTTCGATGACGGGACTTTTGCCGCTTACTGGGATTACTTTGCCACTAATGAGTTACGGTGGTACGAGTATGCTGTTTATGACGGCGGCACTTGGGTTGGCCTCGCAACTTTCGTGTTATACTAGTAGGGAACCAAGGGAAGAAAAGGTGCCAGTGCAGACTGCGACGGAACGAGTGGCAACGAGAAGGAGGATACAATGAAAATTTTGGTAGTTGGTGGCGGATCTGGTGGTCATGTAACGCCGGCAGTGGCCGTGGTGAGGGAAGTACTCGACCTTAAACCGGGTACGCAAGTGGAGTTTTGGACGGATCGGAAATATTATAAAAATGTTGTAAAAATTACAACAGAATTGGGCGTGCGTTGGGGGGATGACACTGGGAACGGCACGCGCAAAAAACCTTATATCCGGGTGCGCAAGGTGGCGGCTGGTAAATTTCATCGTTACGCCGGTTGGGCTTGGACAGATTATTTTACCCATATCGGTATTACCCTGAAAGATTTGGTCTGGGGGAATATTGTCGGGCTTATCGGTTTTGCGGCTGGGATTGTGCAGAGTTTTGGTCGGATGTTTTGGCCAAGCAAGCGACCAAACGTGATTTTTCTAAAAGGTGGATTTGTGGGTCTGCCAGTGGGGATAGTGGCGCGGTTATTTAGAATTCCTTATGTAGTGCATGAATCGGATGCTGTGCCGGGTTTAGCAAATCGCATGCTGATGAAACATGCGGCGAGTATTGCGACTGGTTGGGCGGATTTTGAACCGGGCGACAAATGCAAAGGGAAGATCGAACAAGTGGGGATTCCGGTGGCGCCAGAATTTACCGCGGTAAGCGAAGCGAAGCAGAAGGCGCTGAAGAAAGATTTAGGTTTTGACATTGATAAAACGCTCGTGGTGGTCACTGGTGGTAGCCAAGGTGCGGAGAATTTGAACCTTGCGGTGGCGGAGATTTTGCCGGATTTGCTAAAAACTCTGAGCGTGGGCCTCGTGGCTGGGCGCAAGCATTACGAAAACATGGTCGAACTGAAAAAATACGAGGAATGGGATAAGGCAAAATTGCAGTCGAATTTTCGGCTGTGGGAATTTAATTCGGCGATGCATGAACTGTTAGGCGCGGCTGATATTGTGGTGAGTCGGGCTGGGGCGACGACAATTGCGGAACTTGCGGCGCTTGAGAAGGCGGTGATTTTAGTGCCCTTTGAGCGGTTGCCGGGTGGTCATCAGGTGAAAAATGCGGAGAAATTAGCTAAAATAGGTGCTGTCGAAGTTATCATGGATGAAAAGTTGCATCAAAATCCGGATTTATTACTAGAAAAAATCCAAGAATTGGCACGTCGGCCGAAACAACGAGAAGTGCTAGCGCGTAAATTACAGGCTGAAGCGCGGTTGGATGCAGCGAAGAATTTGGCGGAAGTAATTTTGAAAGTGGGTGGCGAAAATGGGGCGAAGAAGTGAATTAGAGCAAGGTATCCGGCGCGGTCAAACGATTATTGCGGAACGCGAACGAGCGGAATCGGAGGCCGAACGTTTGCAGGTGCGTAAGCGTAAAAAACGTCGTAAGCGTCGTGCAGTGGTGGTTTTGGCGCTCTTAATTACGATTGGCTATCTGGCCGGATATACGGTGCTTTATCAGTGGTCGCGCGAACATGTCGTGGTAGAGCCAGCGCTGGAATATCAGATAAAAGCCGAAATCGTCGATGAAAAGGGAACATCGCAAATTTCTACTAGGGTGAAGGACTATATTGCCCTGCTAGAGCAAGATTTGACAGATATTGGAATACATGTTATAAAATTCATTTTGCCGAATGGTACAAGTAGGGAATTATTCGTTGACGTTGAAGGAGTAAATTATTATTTTAAGGTCAGCATGGAGCGTGACGCTGCAGTAACCGCCGAAGACATGGGGCGAATGATGAAATATTTGAGCGAACGAAACCTGAATCCGGAATATGTGGATGTGAGGGTGCAGGGGAAGGCATATTATAAGTAGAATCTTGAAGATAAATATTATTGAGGTGCAGTATAGGCTATTTTAAAACCGCTCCGGGCCGCTTGGCCAAGTCTTATGTTTTAAAATAGCCTATACTGCACCTCACAAATCTTTTTCTTCAGTTCTTGCCCAGTTTTGCATTCCTACTCCTGTAAACAGCGGAGAGAGAAACCGAGGTAACGATCATACGGGCCGTACGACGGGTACACCCCAGAGGCATCGAAGTAGAGGTAGTACGCAATAGTAGAGGCAACGCCGCTACGCGACCAATAGTGGCCATTGATGCCTGCGCTCCTCAAGAAACCGAGGCCCATGCCGGTGTTGCCGCTGCGCACGAAATCGGGATATTTAGTTCGGTTTTTGTTCGGGTTTGGGGAAGAACGGAATTACGATAAAATCAGTAGTTTTGAAAAATTTGCGCTGAGGCTGAGTGACTTGGATTGTATTAAGTAAAAAAAACGGATAAGGAATGGGGGAAAGTCGAAAAATGAAAAAAAGTTGGCAAAATCCGGATTTAATTGAAAAGGCGGTCCACGAGCTAGTTGATTAGTTATATCCATCTATTTACTTCGGTTTAATGTCGCAAAAGATATATTGTGCGACATTTGATATATTGGAGTTATTAACATTAACTATAAGGAGTTTCCCTATTTATGAATCAAGAATTATCAATCTTAAATTCAATTAAGGATGTTCGTATTGTTCCGACTAAGTCCAAAAATACCGGTAATGTTTACGACCGTCTTGTCATCAATTTCTATCAAAACAACTATGAGTATTCAACACCTATTTTCGGTGATACTCCTGCTCTTATTCGTCTCCTTGCCTCTACTGACCAAGAACAAGATGATAATCTTTAACAACTAAGTGGTACGTCAACGTTACGGAGACGCTAAGCATTCCTAAAGGGGAATCAGGGAACTAGTAATTCCCTCTTCTCTTGCGTGTTACGCCACTGCCAATAATAAATTTTAACACTGGAGGGATTTCACCATGGGTTTATTGACCACTGTTGGTGAGACCGCGACAACTGGTATGGATTGGTCTGCACTTACGACCAGTCTCAGTTTGTCCTCGTTTGAGAGTGTTATCCAGAGTGCCTTGCCTATTGTAGGCGTCGCAGTACTCTGTGGTTTCCTCTTCTACGTTGTACGCTGGGCTATCGGTCTTTTCCGTGGCATTTAGCCAGTGCGTAAATCGCACGCTATAAAGTGCGATTTACGCTAGCGGTTCTACGGGGTTTCTCCCTGTCCTTGCAACAGAATCAGGGAATCTATAACGAAAGGTAATAATGGAAGAATTAATACAAGTTACAATTGATGTTCTAGCATATTTCCTCGCACCATTTGCGATTATGCTTGGTGTTTCATGGCTTGTTTCTCTATTTCCACGAGGTAGAGAGGCATGACATGGTTTGCTATCCCAGAAGGTTATTCTTGTGTAACCCGTCAGAGCGACACTCAATTATACGGTTATACAGGTTCAAGACGAGACATTTATACGCTAAACGGTCTAAACTGGCAAAAAACAGCAACAACAACGAACACGAATATTCCCTCGAATCCAGTCTGCGTTACCACCCCTCAGATCCCCTCAAGTTTCCTGACGGGCGCAATCGTCGCTGGTACAATGCTTGTTCTAGGTTTCTTTTCGGTCGTTTACAAAATCATTAAAAGGAGTTTTCTATAATGCAATTTGGTATTGTTCTCGTTCTCATCTCTTTATTTCTAATAGCAACTGTTTATTTTATCATGAAGGGTTAATTTATGAGTGAACATCTTTTTTTATTAGGCGCATTATTATATATTATCGCTATGATACTAAACATTTATAATACAATTTCGAAAGGTAAGGGTGATGCTTAAATGGACATCTTCGGTTCTGTTCTCACGTATTCGGCGCTATGCCTGTTTTTCGGTAGTCTATTTGCTGGCTGTATTTGGCTTGGTATTTGGCTTTATCTCCGAATCAGTTAGTGCTTCTGAATCAATGATTCTTGAACCTGTCAATTTCCAGAGTACTTGGCATAACAATACAGGTGGCTCTGGTACTTGGACTGGTACTTATCAGAATCATGAAACACAGTTTACCTTTGGTGCTGCTTCAGAACAGACTAACTTACAGTTCTATGGTGGCAATTTAGGTAATTTACAGCAGTTCGATAAATGGCATGTGAAGATTTCGTTTAAGATTCAAGGTAATGCTACGACTACTAATTATCCATATAACGCTCCTTCTTTTGTGACGCCTGGCTGGTTCCATTCGACTAGTACCTGTGCGACTATGGATAATATCACCTCTGTTGTAACGCCAAATTATGGAAGTACTAACGAGTTTAACTATCAAGTCGACATTATCGGTGATTTATGGGCTGAATCTTCAGATAGTCGTATTTGTTTTACTGGGGCTTGGCTGTCAAATCTCGGTACTAATACTTGGACTGTCAAGATGTCTGCACCTAGTATTAGCATTAATCCAGACTGGGATTATCGTGCTCTTTTAGACATTAATTCTAGTATTACTTCTGGTAATGTTAAACTTGACCAGATTACCTAAATTATTCAAGGTATTAGTGTTAATGGTGTGAAGCAAGATAATTCTGACATCATCGCTTCTACTGATAAGACAACAGAGGCAGTTAAGGAACAAACCGAGGCTACTAAAGAACAAACTCAACAAGATAAAGAACAATACGAACAGGAGAAACAAGAGGAGGCAGACAGAGAGAATCAGGGCAAGTTAGATCTAGAACAGGCTTCTAGCCTTTTTAATTTTAGTGTTTTAAATCCGTTTGATTCCCTTTTCAGCGCTTTTAAGCCTGGTGATGGTTGTGTTTCAATTCCAACAATTTCCCGATGGTTACATTCTGATAATGCTCAATACTGTAGTTGGTGGCCTGCGTCTGTTCGTTCTGTTCTTACTCCTGTTTTTAGTATTGCCTCTATGATGTTAATATTTGGTTTTGTGGTTCGTTGGCTGGGTGGCTCTGAAGTGTTTAAGGCTGACGTCTCAGGAGGTTATTAGTATGGGTGAATTAATTCTAAATGGCATTAAAATGGCATTTTGGCTTGGTATTGCTCTTGTTTTTATGACTGCGATAACTACACTTCTTAAACTTTTGACTACTATTGTTTTTGCAAACGTGGTTGGTGAAGTTTTAGGTATCATGTCTGCTTGCTTACCGTTTGACGCTGGTGCTGTGTTTGGTGCTATGGGTACAGCCATTGCTGCAATTTTGTCATTCTTGGTTGCTCAAAAGATTTATGACTACGCTTTAACACCAACTGCTATGTAGTTGACAAAACCTCGGGGGGGGGGTGTAATTTAGATGTAAATAATTATAGGAGATTTTATGGTTTCAATTTATGACCAAAAACAAGCAGAATCATTAGAACGTATCGCTGACGCTCTAGAAAGGATTGCCACGTGTCTAGAAAACAAGAATCAGTAATTAGCCTTGATCCTATTGATAGGTCTCGCAAAAAGCAGGATAGTCCGATTGCTCGCCTGTTCAAAACCCGTCCTCACGGTGGAAAACCTGTTAAAAAGACTGATGAGTTTGGTCATTATCTCTTCTGTGGTAAACAGAGGTCTGGTAAAACTGTCTCTATGCTCTGGTTTGCGGAAACTTTAATTAAGAAATACGAACGTAAGGGCTGTAAAGTAAAACTTTATTCTAATATGGGTATTGGCATACCAGTTAACAAGCGCAACCTGCTTCAGACTATGGTTAACATTACTTATGACCCTAAGGTCGTTCATATTTTCATGCTGGACGAGATCCACGGCTATTTCCCTAAAGATACTAGAGATAAGGAAAACTTACGGTTAATCGATGGTCTTACTCAGACGTTTAGTCAGATTGGTAAGCGTCAGATTTATTTACTCAGTACTGCACAGGTTTACGGTCGGCTTAATAAAGCCTTGCGTGAACAGTGCCTTTACATGGTTCATAACCGTCGCTCTAAAATCACAAACCGCATTGTCTCAGACTTTATTGACGGAGACGATATCATGTGTGATGATCTCGGTCGTTGGTCTGGAATTCCAAAAGTCATACACACGCATGGATTGCCGAAGATGAAATTCGACACTCATCAGATGATTACCGACTAGTCTCTTTTTCCTTTACATGGCTGACAACCGTTTCTTTGCTTTTTGCGTGTTCCGAACGCTTGCGTTCGCCACGGTTTTTTTCGCACCTTATTTTTCAGGCAATGTGTACTATGTCTACTTGATTACATAGTACACATTGTGCATCAAAATGTGTAATTTTAGGTACGTTTTGGAGGTCGTACATGGATGAGAATATAATTTTTAACTCTATTAAGGAGTATCCAGACATGATTAAAGTTTACATTTACAATAAACCCTTTAGAACAGGTTTTAATGCTAATCGTAAGGTCAAGCGTCGCAATAATCCAGAGTGTGAAGAATCCTCAATTCGCCGCTCTCGCACTGTCCTCTCTGATCTCTGCATTTGTAATCATTTTGACTTGTTCTGCACCTTTACATTTGACCCAAGTCGTTATGACTCTAAGAACATTCTTGCTTGTCGTCGCTATATGAACACATGGATTCGTAACGCAAAAGAACGCCATTCTCCAGCACTTAAGTACTTAATAGTACCAGAATTGCATAAATCGGGCGCAATCCATTTCCACGCGCTTCTACGTGGCTATGAAGGCACATTAAAGGACAGTAAGCATACTAACAATGGTCGCAAGGTTTACAACATCAAACACTGGCATTTTGGCTTTTCTACGGCCGTTAAAATCGATAACATTATGGCTGTTTCAAACTACATCAAAAAATATATCACTAAAGACATGATTTTACTCCCTGGCAAAAAGCGTTACTTCTGCTCACAAGACTTAATCCGCCCAGAAAAGAAAACTAATACTTCCCTCGAGTGGTTACGTAGAATGTCAAAAGACAAGGTCAAGTTCCATGCCACAGATGACATACAATACTATGAAGTCAAAAAACGTGATATTCCCTTTTCTGGTTCACAGATTGGACTTTTTGAGTGACCCCTGTTTTTTCGCGACATTAAATTTCGGGGTTGATATATTGTGCGACATTAAGAATATCGTGATATAATGATAATACATACGTTTAAAACCTATCCAAAATCTATGATAATTCCCCATTTCGTCTATTTCAATTTCAAATTCGAATATGATTTTACGTCCAAGTGTCTTCATGTGATGTTGTAGACTGGATCGTTGTGTGGGCCTTGTTGTACGCTGCGTTTGAACCGTAGATTGATGCGTAGGCCAAAGTGTATAATGATAGTCGTAAAATGGGCGTGGCAGTGGTTATGGAAAATGTGAGGGAAGTAGGAAACTAAGGGAAGTAGCTAAATCGCAAAAAAGGTTAAGGTTGGCATTCGCGAAATCAATGCTAGTTCCCTAGTTCCCTAGTCCCCTTGCGTTTTTCAATCAGAAATGGGGAAATATGGGAATTGGATTTTTGTCTGAAATTCGTAATGTTGGGCTAAAAATTTTCATAATTCTCTTTTTGTTAATTGGGGAAGGATGAGAATATCGGAGGCTAAGGATTTCACGAAAAAACGCCGCATAAAGCGATGCGGCGTAGTTCCCTGGTTGATGTGCGATGGAAGACTGAGGTTAATGAAGTTAGTTACTTAGTGGGCGGCAGGAGATGCAGGTTGAGTGTAGAAAGCTCTGCAACGATAGACACAAATCCAGCATCGGTCATACCCTCAAGCTCATGGATTTCGTACGCTGTGCGATTGATAAGGTCGCGAATGCTCTGGATATTTACCATGTACAAGGCTTGCTCAATGGGTTTATCCAGGTCCAATACATCTACACGACTGTCCAAGACCGTGTCTGTCTGATTTTGGTTAGTGGGCTGCTTCGTGAGACGCTCGTTTTCGGCTTTTAGCATTCGATTTTCTTTAACAATGCTATATACATCAATATTCTCATTTTCGCCGTAAACGCAGAGAATATCCACAGTATATTTCGCTCGCATTACGCGCAAGACTTGGTTGACCTGTTTAAGAATATCATGTGTGCAGTCGATGTCCTTAAGGGCGCTTTCTCGATCGAAAAGTCCAAAGAAAGTGTACAGGACTTCGCCACCGTCAATATCATTGATGATACCCTCAAGGTTATCCATACCTTCGTCTGACGAAACTTCATCATTTGGCCAACGCCCAAAAAGCTGACGAAATAGATTCTCTGTAGGACTTCGACCTGCGTCGTTTTTGAGTATTAAACCCACTTCCGTAATCAAATTTTCCATATAAAATCCCTCCTATGCTAATAGATCCTTCATAATGAAGGCATATTCTACTACCATTATATCAAATAAAACTAATTTTGTCAAGTAGTTTTAACGAGGCTAAGCGGCCTGGAGCGGTCTCAAGAACTATGGACGAGCGCTCCTACTCCTGCAAACAGCGGAGAGAGAAACCGGTGTAACGAGAGTTCGGGCCGTTCGACGGGTACACCCCAGAGGCATCGAAGCCGAGGTAGTACGCACTAGTAGATGCAACGCCGCTACGCGACCAATAGGCGCCATGGATGCCTGCGCGCCTCAAGAAACCGTAGCCCATGCCGGTGTTGCCGCTGCGCACGAAGTATAATGGCTGACTTGCAATGTTGAACTGGTTAGCCGTCACATCATACGTAGTAGTACCGATTTTTTGTGGGAAACAGGCGCGCAGGATATTGGCTAGTGTTGTGGTCTGTTGCGGTTGAAATTGCCCTTTTTCTTGCGAAAAGGCGGTTTGTTACCTTGAGGTTTAGGGTGTTCCTCGGTGGTTTTGACGTTTTCGGTTGAGGTTTCAGTAGAAGTCTCGTTGGAGGCTTCGGCGGCAAGTTTGCCAAGATCTTTCAAACCCATGCGTTCTTTGCCTTCGGCGGCGTTAGGCGATAGTTTCATTTTGCGAAAATCGGCTTGTGGGGAAGCAGGCGCAAATTGGAAGGTTAGCTTGCTGGCAGGGGCTGGACTTATGGCGTTATTCCCTTCCATATTTCCCTGTCCGCCAGCTTGGCGGCCCGAATCGGACAATTCCTTTTTGTATTTTTCGGATTGTTCAATTGTCTCGCGGATTTCGGCTTCGACGACGCTGCGGTCGCGTGCGTAATTTTTGCGTGAACTTTCGACGATGCGGTCAAAATTATCTTGTGGTGTAGTTGGCAAAGAAAGTGTAGTGGCGGAGAAGGCTGGGACTTTTTCGCCGTTAATAATCATCGAAATGACAAAATTACGGTTATTCATCTGAATCAGGTCGGATTGGTCAAAGGTCGGCTCGAATTGCTTAGCCAGAATTGGCGCATCATCGGCCGAAACGCGGAAACTAATCGTGGTACCGACGTTGCCAAAAACCGCATCGCGTACGGAATCGGTCATTTGAGAGATGTACTGGTTGGCGACGGTCAGGTTAAGGCCGTATTTGCGTGCCTCAGAAAGAATCACGGCGAACGAATCGGTAGCAAAGTTCTGAAACTCGTCGACATAGAGGTAGAATGGTCGACGATCTTTGACGTCTGGAATATCGGAGCGCGACATGGCGGCAAGTTGGACTTTGGTCACGAGGAAGGCGCCGAGAATGGCGGCGTTGTCTTCGCCAATTAGACCTTTGCTAAGGTTGACGGCGAGGATTTTGCCTTCGTCCATGATTTTGCGCACGTCAAAACTCGATTTTGGCTGGCCGATAATATTGCGAATAATCGGGTTGGCGGTAAAAGCACCGACTTTGTTTAGAACTGGGGCGATGGACTCGTTGACCTGTTTTTCGTTCCATTGACCGAATTCGTGTTTCCAGAATTGGAGTACGGTGACGTCTTTACAGTAATCAAGAGTTTCTTTGCGGAAATCTTTATCGGTGAGAATACGCGAAATGTCGAGCAGGGTCGTTTCTGGCCGGTCAAGTAAAGCAAGTAGTGTATATCTTAAAATATGCTCAAGGCGTGGACCCCAGGAGTCGCCGAACATACGCTTCAATACGCCGATAACTTCGGAACAAACGTTAGGCTTGCGACTTGGATCGGAAAGTTCGAGTGGATTAAACGCAACTGGATAATCGACGTCGGCTGGGTTGAAATAAACTACGTCGTCGATACGGCTCTCTGGTACGAAGCGCAAGTTATTAATTGCAAAATCGCCGTGCGGATCGATAATACAATAACCTTGATTATAGAAAACGTCGGACAAGGCAAAAAGTTCGAGCATACCAGATTTACCGGCACCGGTCTGACCGATGATGTAAACGTGCCTGCTGCGGTCTTTTCTGAGCATACCAAACTGGTGGTTGATGCCGCGGAAATTGGTCAAACCAAAGGCCGAAACGTCTTTGTCTTGGTCAGGATGACCAGTGATAAGCGGTAATTTGGCTGGTGGCTCGGCGGTCTTGGAGCTGGCCCAAACGATGTTTGGTGTTTCGACGCTAGTGTGCGGCAAGTGATAGACTGAGGCGAGTTCGGAAATATTGAGAATGAAACCACTTTCGCGGAATTGACGCAGCTTGTACTGGTCGAGTTCTTCTTGGCGAAAACTGCCGCCGGTGAGTTTAAATCCGTTCAAGTTGGTAGAATTATATTGCTTAAAGGTACCAACGAGGGCTTGCATGTTGAGCTTGGCGTTGGTTTGGTCGCTACCTAGGTAAGCCAGACGAATTTTTACTTCGTAGCCAAGTTTGGTAGCCTTTTCTTCGGCTTTGGCAATGCGAGTTTTGTCGCGTTCAGAAAGTTCCTTTTTTTCGCCATTAGCGCCACCAGCTGGTGGGGCAATTAGAGCGCCCAGCGCAGTTACTAACCAAGTCCAGTCGATACCACCAGTGGTAAACGCGCGGCTGCCAGATTTGACTTTGCGAACCCAACGATCGGTGGTTTTCTTGTGCCAATCGTCTGGAATTGGTCGAGTGAGAATTTGAATCCAAAGTTCTTCGGAGTTGTCTGGATTAAGTTTGGCTAGAGTTCCGGTGATGCCGGCTAGTGGGTCGACTTCGAAGTTTTCAAAAGTTTTAATCGGCAAAGCCTCGTTTTCGGTTAAAGTCAGCTCGGCTTCATAAATAACCGGATATTTTTCGCGGTTATCGACATAGTCATCGGACATGCGGTAAATTTGCACTGTTGGATATTGGGCATAAATCTGGCCTTCCACGAAGTTTTGTAGAGATTTTGGCACCCAAACGTAAAATCTAATTTGTCCGCCAGTCGAAACAATTTCGAAGCTGAGGTGTTCTTGGATACCACCGGTGCCTTTTAACTCGGTTTTGTCACGCAAAATACCGTGCAAACTAGCAAAAAGTTGCTCCGCGGCCAACTCTTTCTTGTCGTTGGCGCGCGGGATTTCGAGCATCAAAAGCACAGAATCAACATTTAACACCTTGAGTCGATTGAGTTTACGATAATTACGATAACTTAGTAAACCGAGGATTGCCACAATCGGAATCCAGACAAAAGGTTGAATAAGAAACTGTATAATTTGTGCTAGCATGATTATATTTTACCACAACTTGGCGATTTTTGTTTATGCTCTATGTCCGAGCGTTACTTCTTGGCAAGAGTATAATGGTCTTTGTCAACTTTTTCGAAAAGTTGTTTGTTCTGCAAGTTCAAGAGAACTGTGGTTTCCTTAACTTTGCGAGCTTTGAGAACTTGTTTGACGATTTCTTCACGCGAAAGTGGTTGGTTAGCCTTGCTGAGGATATTGGTGATAATGTCAGAAACCGTACCACGAGCGTAGCCCCAACTGCTCAAAGCGTAAATTCCGCGACCAATGAGGACAAAACGAGAATCTTTAATTAGTTCGTTGTGAATTGCCTGAACCGTGACGTTCTTGCGGCGGAACTCCGAATTACTAATGGCTTCGGCGATGTCGGCGAAGTGCATTGGTTCCTTCTTGGCTTCGAGAACGACGAAAATTTTATCACGAATGTTGCGTGGGTTGACAGTTGGCCACTTGGCGAGGCCCCAAAGTCCGTTGAGGTGAGCCAGAAGTTTAGAAATCGAAGCAATTGCCTTGATATGATCTGGGTGTTCGTAGTTGAGTTTCTCATCGAGCTGATCGATAGTCATTGGCTCGCCGTTCTGCTTGATAATGTCGACAACTTCATCAACGCGCTTATGCACGCTCTTGGCGTCACCGTATTCGGCAATACCGATAGCTGCGTAATAATAATCATTCTCGTCAATCGCGGTCAAATTAGCCGAAATCGTACTGAGAAAAGTGAGCGAAGCGCGCTCGGTCACACTGGCCTTGTGACCAAAAATCCGGTCAGCAAGATCGGATGTGCGTGCAACTCGACCAAGTTCAGTGAGGTTGCGAATGATGAGCTTCTCAGCGGCAGCGAGTTCTGTCACCTGGCCATCTTCGGCACCAATCTTGAGGCGGACAAGAATTGCCTTCTCAAGTTGACGAACTCGTTCCCTAGTGATGTTTAGTAGTTCTCCAATTTGTTCGAGTGTTTCTTTTTGACCGGTTAAACCAAAGCGTCGCGAAATAATCTCGCGTTCGCGGTCCTGTTCGATGATATTGAGGCTGCCCTTAATAGCATTTTCGATAGTGCTGGCGTTTTGGTCCATCTGATTCCCTTCTACCTTACCCAATTAGTTAATATTTGATAATAATTATAGATATTATAGTATGTTTTCGTGTTACTGTCAACGAGACTTTCCCCGAATTTTGGGCAAAAAGTACGGTTTTTAGGTAAAAACACTGGTCGTTGGCTTTCTATTGTTATTATATCACTTTTTCTGAAAAAATAGTAGAAAAATACAATAAAAAATCCAAAAATGCTTAAGTCTATTGGCTATTCTTCCCTGATAAATGGTTGAAAAACCACTTTACGAATAGGTGATTTGACTGTAACATAAAAACACCCTATAATTCCATTATATCACACATTTTTTATAAATGCAATAGTTAAAAACTAAATTTGCAGAAAAAACGATAAAATTATGGGTTTCTGCAAAAATTACTTTTTAGCAGTTGCCTTTTTTGTTGTTTTCTTAGTGGTAGATTTCTTAGCAGTAGTTTTCTTTGCTGGAGCTTTTGTAGATTTTTTCGCAGAAGTTTTCGTAGTTTTAGTGGTTTTCTTAGCGAAACGACCACGGCGAGAGGTGCCGGACTTTTCGTCGAGCATTTTTTTGGCTTCTTCGAGGGTGATTTTTTTGGGGTCGAGTTCTTTAGGGATTTTGACATTGTTGAAACGTCCTGGCCCCTTGATGTATGGGCCGTAAGCGCCGTTGATAATCATGATGTCGCCCCAATCGGCGTAGATGGAGTCGATTTTGGCTTGGTAAAGGTCGGTGGCTTTTTTGAAACTAATGGTGTATGGATCTTCGCCTTTAATCTGAATATTATACTTCCCTGCTTTGAGATAAGGACCGAATGGGCCAGAGGAAGCGATAATTTCTACCCCGTCTTTGGTGGTGCCGAGGCTACGTGGCAGAGCAGGTAGTTCGAGTTGCTTGAGGGCGGCTTCTAGGGTGACGGTTTTTTCATTCATGCCCTTAGGAAGTGGGGCGAAACGTGGTTTCTCGCCGGAGACTTTTTCGCCTTCGCCGAGTTGGATGAAACCGCCGTTTTTGCCGACTTTGGCGTAGATTGGTTTGCCGGTTTTAGGATCTTTGCCGAGTTCACGCGCGTTGTTGTAGCGAGCGACGGCGCCGGTTTTTTCGACTTCTTTGGAAAAAGGCTCGTAGAAATCGCGGAGCATTTTGACGCGTTCAAGTTTGGCTTCGGCGATTTTGTCGAGGTCTTCTTCGATGTTGGCGGTAAACTGATAATCGACGATGTTGTTAAAATTATCGGTGAGGAAGCCAGCTAATAGTTCGCCGGTAGAAGTTGGTAGGAGTTTGCCTTTGGTGGAGCCGGTTTTTTCGGTGACGACTTCGCGTTTGATGGTGGATTTTTTCAGCGTGAGTTGGATAACCTCGCGCGGCTCGCCTTCGGAATCGCCCTTGACAACGTAACCACGAGATTGGATAGCATTCATAATTGAAGCGTAGGTGGATGGACGGCCGATGCCGAGTTCTTCGAGTTTTTTCACTAATGAACCTTCGGTATAGCGCGCTGGCGGTTTGGAAAAGCTCTGGCGCGCGGTAATTTCGGTGGATTTAAGTGGATCACCGGTAGTAAGTTTCGGCAGCTCGTCTTCTTTCATCCGGCCGGTAACTTTGAGGAAACCGTCAAACACGATGACTTCGCCTTTGGCTTCGAAAATCGCTTTATCTTGGTCGTTGATAATTTTCACGACGGTTTTTTCGGTCTGGGTGTCGGCCATCTGGGTGGCTAAGGTGCGGTTACGAATTAATTTATAGAGGCGTTTCTCGTATTCGGTTTTGCCAGCGACTTCTTGATCGATGTGAGTTGGGCGAATGGCCTCGTGAGCCTCTTGCGCGCCGGCGGCTTTGGTCTTAAAATTGCGGACTTTGAGGTAATTTTTGCCAAAAGTCGTCTCTACAAAACTAGCGGTCTGCGCGATGGCTTGCTTAGAAAGGTTAAGGCTATCGGTACGGTGATAAGTAATGTGGCCGGCTTGGTAGAGGGCTTGGGCGGCGTTCATAGTGGTTTTGGTTGAAAAACCGAGTCGCGAGTTGGCTTCAATCTGCATACTAGCGGTAGTAAACGGAGGCGCTGGCTTGCGCGTGCCTGGAGTAGTGGTAATGTCAGAAACGCTAAAATCAGCGTCTTTAATCTTTTCTAGATAATTCTGCGCCTTCTTCTCGGTGTCAAAAGTTGTGTCGAGGGTGGCGGCCAGCTCGTCTTTAGCCTTGGTTTGGAATTTGCCGGTGACTTTGAACTTAGCCTGCCCGGCGAATTTTTCGATTTCGTGCTCGCGTTCTACAATGAGGCGGAGCGCTGGTGACTGTACGCGCCCAGCCGAAATCGCCCCTGGCACTTTGCGCCGTACGACGTCCGATAAGTCAAAACCGACTAGCATATCTAAGGTCTGGCGCGCCTGTTGGGAAGACACCATGTCCATATCTACGGTGCGTGGGTGCTGAATGGCGGCCTCTAAGGCTGGCTTGGTGATTTCGTGAAAAGTAATGCGCCGAGTGTTTTTAGGCAGTTTGAGAACTTGACAAAGATGCCAAGAAATCGCCTCTCCTTCGCGGTCTTCGTCAGTTGCGAGCCAAATCGTATCGGCTGCGGCGGCCGCCTTCTTGAGGTCGTTGATAATTCCCTTGTGGCCTTCGTCGATTTCGTAAGTGACATCAAAAGTGGTTTTGTCAACTTTGGCATCCTTGCGAATGTGCCCTACTGATGCTAGAACATGAAAATCTTTACCGAGGTATTTCTCGATTGTGTGGGCTTTGGCCGGAGACTCGACGATAACTAAGTTTTTTGACATATATTACTTACTATAACACAATTAAAAATTTGTGGGAAAATATTGTTGCCGCGCGCTCTGTTTAAGAGAGGAGCGGTGCTAGACTTTTAAAATATTTTAGTTGATAGGGATTTAATTTCTGTTTGTGAAAACCAAAAAGCCCTTACGAGTTGCAGGTAAGGGTGGGCATCACCTGCGGTGTATGACGTATCATACGCTCATAAGGGCTTTCTGGCCCTATAACACATCGCTTTTCGACCCCAGTATTCTCTGGGAGCGCGACCCACCTCACACAAACACGGGGCCCGCCGGTTATAGGGATTGCTATGCCTTCGAAGTTGCCCTAAAAGTGGAGGTAATACTTACAACTGATAACCTTAGAAGAAATTATCAGCCCTAGGGGTTTCAAAAGCACGCAATTTCTGATACTCTAAATATAAGATCTAGAGTACGAAATTTGATTTATTTAGGTACAGCCACGGTTAATATATTAACCATAACTTATAGGCATTATAGCACACGGAGGTTCAAATGTCAACACTTTTTTCTACTTTTTTGCAAAAATACAATGAAATCCGACCCCAAGAGAGTGATTTTACAGAGGTGTTAGCGACTATTGCGGTTGTGCCTAAAACATTGTATTTTTATGGAAAAATGCCCGAAAAACGTGTTAAAACCGTTGCAATTGTCGGCTCTCGCAAGCCTACTAAATACGGCCAAAAAATCGCCTATAAGCTCGCTTATGCCGCTGCTAAGCAGGGCGCGATCGTGGTGTCTGGTCTCGCTTATGGTATCGATTCGATTGCCGCGCGAGGTGCGTTGGATGCCGGCGGCGTGACGCTAGCGGTGCTTGGTACGCCGATTGATCGGATTTATCCGGCGGAGCACACGAATTTGGCTGCCGAAATCGTACAAAAAGGCGGCGCCGTCATTAGCGAGCGTGCTCCAGGTGAAAAATTCCATTACAAAGCCTGTTTCTTGGAGCGGAATCGCCTGATTGCTGGTTTGGCGGATGTGGTGGTGATTCCGGAGGCGGCGGCGCGGAGTGGGTCGCTCAATACGGCTTCGCACGCCCTAGAACAGGGTAAAGATGTATTGGCGGCGCCGGGCAATATTGATTCCCCACTCTCTAAGGGTTGTAATGAGTTGCTGAAGCAGGGTGCTGGGGTCTATACCGAACCGCGTGATGTGTTGGATCTACTGTTTCCGCCAGTGAGAAGGCGACAAACTCAGCCGAAACTGCTGTTTGGCGATAATTATCTGGAAACTGCCTTGCTCCGAGCGATTAACGGCGGCATAATTGATGGCGAAAAGTTAGCTACTGAGGTCCAAGTGCCGGTCGAGGTGCTGAACCAAAATTTGACTTTGCTGGAAATTAAGGGGCGGATTCGGGCGCTTGGTGCTAATCAGTGGGCGATTAGATAACTTAAACAAAAAAATCCCTGGCCATGGAGCCGGCCAGGGGAGGGAGGGATATCCCCATTTGGAAGGCGCAGATAGGGCAAAGCATTGAGATTAAGAATCTCGGAGAAGGATACTTTGTGCTGTATAAGCGGATTCCCTGGGGAGGTTCGGAATATAGTCATCGCGTTGGTAAGTAAAGAGTGGTGGAAAGTGGTTTCCGTGGCATTTTGCATCTCTTGTACTTTGAGATGCCCTCTCTTCCCCTACAGATACGCGATATTGTCTAATGTACAGCGACCGGAGTCGCTTGAGAAATGTAGGAAATCTACGGAGAGCTGGCAAATTTATCCTATAAGGAGGATGCTCTCCGTAGAAACCTTTGACCGGTTTGGCTAAGGTGTGGTGTCGTCTGCGTCGGAGGTACGTCGCCTCCGAATGAATTATAATGTGAAATTAGGCATTTCAAAAACTACTCATGAAAGAGGGGGATGCAAACTAATTTTATGAATAGTAGTAAACCACGCGAGGGATTACCCATATAGCTTTCGGGATGATAGCCTCTTAGTTTGCGTTTTGCAGACGACTATGTTAAAATTGTTTTTCTGTCAGGTGTAGGCAATATTTAACACCTTAACCAAACTGTCAACTCCACCGAAAAACTTGTGAAGCGTAGGTTCATTATACTACTTTTTACTATAATGTCAACTAATTTTACAAAAAATCTGCTATATTGTGTAAAAATGGTTATATTATGACATATTTTTAGGGTTTGTCGCCTGGAATATTTGGGATTTTGTATAAAAAATATTGACTTTTAACAAAAAGTGTGATACAATGGAAGGAGAATGTGGTCGGCGAAACTCATAATAGTGTGAGACGCGACGGACCCAAGCAAATTATTTTTTTGGAGGTGCTTAATGATGACGTTAAACAAAGAGCTTAGAGAGAAGCTGAATAGTCTGACCTGTATCGAGGTGGATTTCAAAGGATTGACATCCTCGAAGCTGGGGGCGCTTTGCCAGAAGACAATCAGCGATGGTGTCGACGATGCGTTTTCGGCGGAGCTGAAGTTTCTTGCCTTGACGCCTAATAAAAGAGGTCAGGCAAGGGTGACAGCTACTACAATACCGAAGGCAACCGTCGATTTATTGCCGCTTCGTTTTGAGCGTGCTGGCGAGGTAGCTGGGCATGTGTCCATCCTTGCTAAAATCACGTCAATTACGTGGAAAGCCGGAGGGGTGAAGCCGGATGACACATTGCCGCATGCGGTGAAAGATTTGCCGAAGCTGGACTTTGACAAGATTAACCTATTCGATGGCACAGCGTTTGGTGAAGGCACGGCAATCCGCATCTTATACGATGCAAAACGGCTGGATACCGATGACGAGGCCAGAGGCTATGTTGATATGGTGACAGCTGGAGCAGAGTTTGCCGCTGACACCATCGGCTTCCAACCCTATGTGCCGGAAGACAGCGGACTGCGCTCTGAGAACGGATTCTTCCCTTACTTCGGGAAACTCGTCACTGTACAGGCCGGCAAGGTTGACCTGAAGGCTCTCGCAAGTCTCGACATGAACTTGATCGAGGAGGCTTTGAAACTTTGCGAGACTGAGCAGAATGCTTGCGGAGATTATACGGCAACTATGCGCAGCGCGCTGAGTCAGAATCCGCACTATCTGGCTTTGTTTCAGGGCGAGCAGCCCAGCAATCAGCCTAACGGTCAGTCCGGTAGCCAGCAGGACTCGTAACCTATGAGTCCTGTCATCGCTTACATCGTTACCTTGGGGTCCAGTGGGGGTCTGGACCATTGCGTCGGTACTTGGCGCGAACAACCTCCGTAAACCCTGCTACAGTATATTATAGTAGCAGGGTTTTTAACGTTTAAGACTTGTTTTTTGGCGCATTACGTCTTTGCGTATCGTATCCAAGATAGCCTCGCCTTAATTATATAGAAAGGATTTTTTCGTTTACCGTTTGCAGGATTTCTGGCAAGGAGGTTTTTTCTTCGGCCGTGAACTTGCTGAGCACGAAATCGCGGTCGCCGAGGCGCGTGCGGACTTCGGGATTGTTGGTGCCGAGCCTAAGGCGCGGAAAATCGTTAGTTGAAAGATGGGTGGAAATTGATTTTAGTCCGTTATTCCCTCCTGATGAACCTTTCATGCGGTAGCGGATGGTGCCAAAAGGCAGGTCGAAATCGTCACAGATTACCAGTATATCGGCTGGGGAAATTTTATAAAAATGCATGAACGCCCGTACGGCTTCGCCGGATAAATTATAGTAATCTTGTGGTTTAATGAGGATTTTGTCGTCGAATTTGGCCCAAATGGCGGCGAATTTGGGTTTTTGCCATTCGAGATTTTCGACCTTAACAAAAAAATCCAGCGCTAAAAAGCCGAAATTATGCCTAGTAAAATTGTAGGTTGCGCCTGGATTGCCAAGGCCGACGATTAGTTTCATAAATATATTATAACAGAAGGGCTTATATCTAGTCGAAAAAATAATATCGTATTTATGGTGGTCCCTATTGGGCTCGAACCAATGACCTTACGAATGTGAATCGTACGCTCTAGCCAAC
>CAYNHE010000016.1:0-23360 GCA_964397215.1 uncultured Candidatus Saccharibacteria bacterium | reverse complement strand
TTGAAAACCAGCAGGTTAATAGCCTCGCAGGTTCGAATCCTGTCCCTTCCGCCAAGAAAAATAGACTTCATATGAAGTCTATTTTTCTTGTCTGTATGGCAGAGAGTGCGAACCACGCCTTGGTTCGGCACGCAGGAGTGGCTGTAGGCGGAGAAAATAAGTTTACTTATTTTCTCTAGCCGCTACGACTGCGGAAAGTTTTGCGTTAGCAAAACTTAATCCTGTCGGGTGGAACGAGATGCGAAGCCTTCCTGTCCTCTTCCGTTCAATCAAATTACGTACCGCACTCCCTCGCTTTCTTCATAATCTCTTTCCGTAGCATAAACTTTTTCAGCACAACTAACCCATCCTTTTCGCGTTCTATGTCCAAGAATGCCGTCAGTCCATCTCGTACATCCTCTCCAGAATAATAAATATAACTTTTACCATCCTCAAGAGAAATTACGTTCGCGATCCACCGGTCATAATTGTCCAAGTTCTTTCGTAATTCTTGCTCATCAACGCGCTGATAACTGGACAGACTAATTTGTCCAAAAACTTCCGGCAGTAGGGAACTAACTCGTTCAATTTTTAGGGCGTTCACTACCGTTTGTTCGAAATTTGCCAGAATTGTTTCGTCGCACGCTTCTAAATATTGCTTTGCAAAATCCGCTCCCAGCCCACCAATTTTTATTAAATTTTCGTAGGCTTTTATGTCGCGTTCGCTTGTAATACTCGCTTGCAGATTTAATGTGTTGTCAATTATTCCAGCCGCTAGTAGCCGACAAAGTTCCGCGTCCAACAAATCAAGGCGTTTGGTCTCCACATACTTCTCATAAATCATCGTACAGACCGAGCCAATCAGCTCAATTTGGGTTTTAATTCCGCCCTTTGCTTGCCAATCTTCTGCAAAACCCGTATGATGGTCAATAATTTCAATGATGCATTCTTGATTTACAATCGTATCAAAAAATTCCGGATTAGAAACATCTACAATAATAAAATCTTCAGTGCCTTCCAGCGTAACCTGATCTAATTTATATCGTGAATCTAGTAAAAATTTTGGCACACTCTCATTAGTCTTAGCCGAAGAAACCGCATAGACCTCGGCGTGAGGGAACAATGTCCTTAGTAGTTCGCGATATGCTAACATACTTGCATAAGCGTCAATATCAAGATATTTCTTTCCTGATGTAATAATTATAGTGCGACTTGTACTCATACTGTATCTTTATTTTAGCATGTCGCCCCTAATTTTTAGAAAAATCCCCCACAACTAAATTTTTGTGTTATAATATAATATATTGTGGTACCGTAGCTCAGATGGTTAGAGCGTGGGACTCATAAGCCCAAGGTCACTGGTTCGATCCCAGTCGGTACTACCATTTTACAAAGAATGAAATTGTGAGATTGATTTGATTCTTTATAAAATGCTAAATAGGATAATATAACCAGATGACCACTCAGCCTAAATTAAAAGCCCTAATCTATGATTTTGACGGTACTTTAACTCCAGATGTTCTGCCACAATTTGCTATTTTAGAGAAGGCCGGTTTAGAAAACGGCTGTGCTAATCCTAAATTTTTCGCAGACGTACACAAACTCGCCAAGCAAGATAACCTTGATACTTATGATGCTATGATTCGTGTCATTTTAAACATTGTTCGGGATGGTGGCTATGTGCTGACTGACGATAATATTGCACTTGGTGCTGATTCACGCATTTATCGTCCGGGTGTAGAAGAATTTCTGCAAAAATACCAGCAACTCGGTATTAAAAATTACCTTCTAAGTTCTGGTTCCAAAGCCTACCTTGAGCACACTAAAATCGCTCCATTTTTCGCAGAGATTTACGGCTCGACTCTTAATTACGATGGTCATGACGAAGCCACTGGCCCAAACCACGTCATGTCCACTGAGGCTAAAATTGACTCCTTAAAAGAAATCGCTGAATTTCACAATGGTTCTGCCGAGGATTGTGCTGGTTTGGTTTATATTGGCGACGGCCCGACAGACATTCCTGTCATGACTTATACTAAAGCTCACGGTGGAATTACTATTATGGTTTGCGATGACAAGAACGCGGCCGAAATCGCTAAATTAAGCGGCGAAATCAATCTCCACGACGTTGTCGCGTGTGAAGTTCCGGCTGATTTTCGCGAGGGGAGCGAATTAGATAACTTCGTTAAATCTCAAACATATTAATATACAGCTATTGTCCGCTAATGTTAGATATTACAATATAAACCCATAGACCGATGCCTGGTAGCATCAGCAGAATGCAAAGTATGTAAATAATATTGCGCAAGAAGATGGCACTTTTTACTATACTAGGCATGAGACGTGACTTTTTAATACTCGCCACGATGTTTCTAGATAATACTAAAATCACCCCACAGACCATGGGTACTATGTACATCATAAAACCACAAAGAAACGCCCAAAAAGCGCTTACTACGGACGAACTGTCGCTCATTCTGGTCTTGGTAAGATAAGACAATCCCATATACACAAGAAAACCGATTAAAAGCAAAATTATGCTAAGCATTGCAACCAACGGTGTCAACTTGTTTTGTTGTTGTTTTAAAATTTTTTGTTTCCAAAGTTTTTCGGAAGTTGAATTAGTCATATCTAAAGTATAGCACGCCACTCCAGATCCGTGTTATAATATAACTATGAAAGCGGAGAAAAAAGGTTTTACAGTTCTTGAACTTATGATTGTTGGTGCATTTGCTGCATTGCTACTGATTGTATTTTTTGTACAAAAATCCAACGTCGAGGCTATGGATCGCGACGACGATCGTAAGATTGCTATTAATGCTATGTATTACGCTTTGGAGGAATATTATTATCCTACTTACGGATATTATCCACTTGAGATTGATGAGACTGTTCTGCCAGTTATCGATCCACAACTGTTCACTGACCCATTCGGGCAAAATTTAGGCATCGAAGGTAGTGAATATAGCTACGAAGCCGCCAACTGTAACTCAAGCAATCAATGTAAAGAATATACTCTGCGCGCTACGCTAGAAAAAGAAGATACTTACATCAAGAAAGGAAAAAAATAACATGACTGATTTACTAAGTTTAGAAGGAAAAACTGCTATCGTCACCGGTGCTTCAAGTGGGCTAGGTGCTGCGATTTCTCTGCTTTTTGCGGAACATGGTGCCAAAGTCATCGCTCTCGCTCGTCGTGAAGATCGCCTCAAATCACTCGCTGAACAGAACTCTAATATTAAGCCAGTCGCCGCTGATGTGACTAAACCAGAAGATCTCGCTAAAGTCATGAAAGTCGCCGGGGATGCCGATACTCTCGTGAATAACGCTGGTATCATGGATAATATGCTCCCGGTCGGCGAAATGACCGATGAACTCTGGGATAAAGTCATGGCAGTTAACTTGCGTAGCGTAATGACCTTTTCGCGTGCATTTATTCAGAACTTGCAATCAGCCAAGCGTCCAGGGAACATCATTAATATTGCTTCAGTTGCTGGTGTAACCGGCGGCCGAGGTGGTGCAGCCTATGTTGCTAGTAAACACGCCGTAATCGGTCTCACCGAAAATACCGCCTATATGTACGCTACTGAGAATATCCGTTGCAATGCAATTTGCCCAGGTTCTGTCAGCACAGAAATTGTCCAAACTAGCATGCAGAATCCTAGCGAATTTGGCTACGGCCGTGCTAAGCTCGGCATGGGCAACATTCCGGGTTTTGGCAAACCAGAAGAAATCGCCAATCTTGCTCTCTTCCTTGCAAGCGACGCCTCAAGCCTAGTAAACGGCGCAATTATCACGGCTGATGCTGGGTGGACGGCATACTAATCTTGCCAAATAACCATAACTAGAGTATAATACTCAACATGAGCAAACCACGAGTGGTGATTGCGTTGGGTGGCAACGCCTTGCAAAAAAACGGGGAAGTAACGGCCGAAGCCCAAAAGGCCGTTGCTAAACAAATTGGTACTGTTATTGCCAAACTTTCTGATAAATACGAAATTGTCGTCACGCATGGTAACGGTCCACAAGTCGGTAATATTTTAGTACACGAAGAAAGTGCCGGCACCGACAGCGCCCCAGCCATGCCACTAGAAACTGCCGTAGCTATGAGTCAAGGGCAGATTGGTTATTGGTTGGCGCAAGCCATTGATAATGCTTTGTCGAGCGAAGGGAAGCATAAAAAGGTTATTAGCATTGTCACACAAGTGGTGGTTGATCGCGAAGATCCAGCTTTCCGTCATCCGACTAAGCCAATTGGCGAATTCTATGATGCGCGCACTGCCAAACGTCTTGAACGCTTACGAGGTTGGGAAATGCGTGAAGATTCCGGTCGCGGTTATCGCCGGGTTGTGCCGTCACCTCGTCCTATCGATATTGTTGAACGTCGGGAAATTATGTCACTAGTTAAATCTGGTTCCATCGTGATTGCCGTGGGTGGTGGTGGTATTCCGGTTACTCGTACCAAAGTTCGCAAAACTCTCAAAGGCGTTGACGCTGTAATTGATAAAGATTTAGCCGCTGCCAAACTTGCCGAATTAGTTAAGGCTGACATTTTTGTTTCGGTCACGGCTGTTCCTAATGCTTTTCTGAACTATGGTACACCTAGCCAAATGGCGCTAGGCATCCTCACGCCACTTGAAGTTATCGAACATATTAAATCGGGTCACTTTGGCATCGGTTCAATGTTGCCAAAGATTCAGGCCGTCACCGGTTTCGCTAGCAAAGGCCATACTGGCATCATTACTTCACCAGATTTTCTGGAAGATGCTCTCAAGTTACGCGCTGGTACAATCGTCAAACTGCCATCAGAAAAATCTCATCAGTCGCGCAAAGTTAAATCCAAGGTCAAATCACAGAAGAAACAAACAAATTAATATAATCTGTTTCTCGTTACGCTAATTCGCGCGCAGCGATTCTCAAAGCTTCAGACCAACTAGTTGCAACATGTGGTGTACCGGCCAACTCAGCCGCTTGTAATCCACAACGTATTGCTAGCGCCACTTCTTGTGCAATCAAATCTGCCTCTGGTGACACCACGGTAGTACCAATAATTTGTCCTTTTGGCTCGACTAATAATTTTACAAATCCAGCCCTAAAATCATTAATATTGGCTGCAACAATCTCGTCAAGTGGCACGATAGTTTTCTTGTATTTTTGTCCAACCACCATGCAATCCATTTCATTCATCCCAACTTTTGCTACGCGTGGCATAGTGTCCGTCATGCGCATGAAACCAGTGTAATTGAGAATATTGCCGGATTTTTTCACAGCATTCAAAGTTGCCAACTTACCATCGTAAGTGGCTTTTTCGTAAGAACATTCGCCGCCAATCACATCGCCAGCCGCAAAAATATGACCTTTGCTAGTTTGGAGATTTTTGTTAACGATGATGCCTTGCTTATTGAACTTAACACCAATTTCTTTTAATCCAAAATCAACCGTCGGCTCTGGTGTTGTGGCCAGCACAATCGCGTTAACTCGGACGGTCTTTTCTTCACCATTTCTGATAAAAATCGCTTGCTGCGTATTGCTATCTTGATGCACTTCAATCACGCGAGAATTAGTTAAAACTTTCACGCCAAACCGATCGCGTAAATGCTTTTCGATGACTTCTGATGCTTCCGGATCTTCGCGCGGTAAAATCCGTTCTTCGGCTTCTGCCAAGAGAACCTGCACACCGAGCGCTGCAAAATATTCCGCCAATTCGCAGCCAGTCGAACCACCGCCAACTACGATTAATGTTTTTGGTAATTGGGCCATGCGTAAGGCCGTGCTAGGTGACCAACAACTTACATTTTCGGCATTAGCAATACCACTTGTAGAAACATTAGTGCCGGTCGCAATAAGAAATCTCTCGGCTCTAAGCGGCGTATCTTCAACCATGATTTCGTGCGTATCAACAAACTGTGCGTACCCATTGTAGCAATCCACGCCAGCATTCTCAAAAACACTACGACTACCACCCCCAGCGCGTTTGACAGCAGCAGCTTGCCAATTTAGAACGGTTGGATAATTATACCGCAAGGTTGTACTAGACATGCCAAAACGTGACCCGGCTACTGCCTCCGCATAGCGTTGTGCAAAACCTAGCGCCGCCCCATAGGGGATATCACGATAGTTTAAAGTTGAGCCACCCCACCGATCAGCTTCTACGAGGGCTGTTTTAACGCCCAATCCAGCAGCTAACAAGGCCGCTGCACTACCAGCCGCACCACTACCAATCACGATATATTCGTAATCGTCGCGCCTACCCATTTCGCCTACCTAGCATAACCATTATTATATTATTTTACCACGATTATTATAGATAAAAGATAAATTATCATCGTATTTGTGCAATTCGGCCACAATTCGCTTGTCTAAATCCGCTCTTGCTAAGTTAGTTTGCTGGTTTGCCCATTTTTCTATATCACAGGATACTTTATGTGCAATTTCTTTGGCTGCACCGGCCGGTATATTTAATGACTTTGCTTCACGACAAATATCCTTTTCTAAGGTGTTTCTATCAAAGGCCAATATTTTTTTAGTCTGATTACGATTCATGATATAACCTCAAACGTAAAAATAAAAAATCCTAGCACGATAAAACCTAAACCAGTCAAAAATCTTAAGAAATTCTTGTGCTTAATCCGCCACCGCTGAATACTTACGACGCTCTGACCACGTCTAATTGCGATCCTGAAAACGACCAGCGGTACAATCGTAATAGCCGCATAAAGCAAAATCGCAATCAATTGCTGGATCGGTGGTAAAGTTAAAATACTGTTAGCCGACACGATTAGCAAAATCAGTGTAAACGGCATTTCTGCTAGACTAGTTAACATGCCAAGTGAAAAAGCTTCGACATTGCTATCGGTTAATTTTGCGCGGCGGTCAATAAATTTCGCCACACTGCGCGGCAGCCAGAGCTCAGTGCTGCGCCCGCTACGATAGTAAAACATCCAAATCAGCACCGCTAGAGCTACCATCATCGTAATCACGATGACAACTTCTTCAACATAAAGCATACCGCCAAAATAGCGTTCCAAAGTCAAAATCAACGTCGCTAACATTAACACCACTAAGACCGCCACTCCAGTGATGTAAGTATCAACAATGTGACGTGTCTTGCGTTTAATATGCTTACCTAGACTGGCATGGTAGAGCAGTAATAGTGTTCCGAGGTTCAACTGCATGCTAGCCTGGATTAATCCAGCCAGAACCACCACGCCAAACGGCACTAAAATCTCCATTTCCATACCACTATTGTACCATATTTCTCTTATGCTAATGTAGGTAAATGTTTTGGATTTTTGGAGCAATTTTTGGCGCCCCATACTGTTTATGTTGAACTGCGGAGGATAGTGAGTAAAGAAAAAAGTACTTATACTTTTTCTTTCGAACGACGCACGCAGCAAGGCTTTTAAGCAAAAGCCTTGTAAAAATTACAACACTTCTGTAACAGAGAGGATTTATACAAAATTGCAATAAATCGGGGGGTTAGGGACTTGTAACTTTTTTAAAATCTGCTTTATACTAGGCGACATAACCACGCGTGTTATGTAAAGGAGGTAAATGCTTAAACAGTTCATCATTCATAAAACTTATATTCTGGCCATTATTGCGGCGTTTCTAATTAGTTTTACGCATGCTGCAACCACGGCACTCTCGCTTCACCTGGAGAAAATTACTAGTAACGCTGATAAGCTGCTAGTCGAAGGTGATTCTTCTGAGATCTCATCTGACTTGACTGACGAAGCGCCTCCTGGTGCGCCCACTGAATCGCCACCTAATCCAGACTTGCCGCCGCTAACGCCAACTTTTACGTCAAATTTAATGGTAAAAGCGTTTTATCCGGGCGATAGTAGTGACAATGCTGGTGAATTTATTGAATTATATAAGACTATCGACGAGAACCTTGATTTATCAGGCTATAAATTGCGTTACACTAACGGCAGAGGTGTGGATGACATAATTTGGGAATTTGCCGAAGGAACCATGATGACCGGTCAAACGATGGTTTTGCGTTATTCTAAGTCTCCCGATGCGGCTGAAAGTGACGCAGTCTACACTGCATCGTTAGCGCGCACAGCCGGACCATTGGAGATTCTGTTAGACGGCGATCCAGTTGATAGTGTTTGCTGGGCCGGGGCAGGGAAGACTGGTTGTGTGGCTGGGTATAAAACTGGTGAATCTTTGCCTTACGTCAGAGACCTAGCCCATAATACTTTGGCTAAAACTGAAGGCTATCAGCCAGCCTACGATAAGACTGGTAATGCGGTGATTTGGCCTGTTCTAGTTGACGATGAGCCAAGTAGTCCGCCGCACGACGAAACCGCCGGATCAATCTCAGCTCGTTGCCGAGGGCTGCAATTCACCGAAGTCTATGCCTATCATGATGGTAATCAGCAGGAGCAGTTTGTCGAACTCTATAATTCTACGAGCCAACCGATTGACACCACGCATTGCGCACTAGGATATAAAAAGAAAACTTATGCAATTTCCGGGTTAATTGGGCCAAATTCCTATCAAGCATACTATCCGGCTAGTCTAGGGTTTTCGCTTACCAAGAATCCAGCATCCACTAATTCAATCACGTTGATTGACGCTGATGGCAAAGTGGTAGACGAGTTGGTCTATCCGCATGGGCAAAAGAAATCTACCTCGTACGCCTTAATTTTTGCTACAACTGGCGAAACACTTTGGCAACCCACTTATGCGCGGACGCCAGGAGTAGAGAATATCTACCAAAAATTCCGCACTTGTGAAGCCGGCAAAGTTATCAACGAAGCCACCGGCAATTGTGTCAAGGCTGAAGCGCTCGATACTGCGCTCGCTGACTGTCCAGAGGGAAAATATCGCAATCCACTCACTGGCCGATGCAAAAGTTTATCTTCAGAAACCACGGTCAAACCTTGCGCCGAAGGTTATGAGCGCAATCCAGAAACCAATCGCTGCCGCAAAATCGTTGCCGAAAACGGCAGCGCCAATTACGCCTTAGTTCCTAGCACCGCATCTAGTGGTAAAAGTTTTATCGCTCTAGGCGTTGTTGCACTTATCGTGTCAGCCGGAATAATATATATTATTCTACAATACCGACTGGAAATTGTACGGATGCTCCGCAAACTCCGCCAACGCATCCACCACGTTAGCTAAGACTTGTGGCCGCGAAGCATTAGCCTTCACCGGCACTAATAGACCGAGTTCTTGATAATGTCTTAGCACTGGAATAGTTTTTTCTCGGTATTCAGATAACCGTCGTTGGAAAATTTGTGGATTTGCATCGTCAGGGCGCAATCCGCGGTCGTTTAACAACTTGGCGGCTTCCCACCGCTCGATGGCAGTCTGCTCAGATAGCTGCAACATAACTGCTGCCTTAATTTGATGTCCACTGGCCTTGGCTACACTCAGCACCTCGTTTTCTTCGCCAGCCCAACGACCAATCGAAGACAACACTAGCGGATAATTCCAAAGTTCTTTCTTCTCAAAATATGGCAAAACCCAGTCAAAAAACAAGTTTTGCGGCGTCAGATTGCCGTCTTGACTTACGTTGACGTTTAACGCTTTTTCCATGGCGCGGACAATGTCGCCAGAAGATAGAAATTTTGCCCCCAAGAGTTCGGCTAGGCGCAAGCCTACAGTGTCTTTGCCGCTCATCGGCAAACCAAACACGTTAATACTACCTGTTCCCAACCAAGTTTTGATTTTTTCAATCTGTTGTTCCATATATTTATTATATAGAAGGGAAGGCAAAAGTCAAATTGTGCGCAGCGGCTTCGCCGATATGGGCTACGGTTTTTCTCTCCGCTGTTTGCAGGAGCAGGGAAAACTACAAATTAGCACACTTGCCTTTTGTCTGCTAATTTGCTAAAATAAAAGTATGAGTATGACAAAACGACAAGAAGAAATCTTGTTTGCCATTATCGAAGAATATGCTGAAGTTGCCACGCCAGTTGGTAGCGTGACTTTGGCTAAACTTTTTAATGTTTCGTCGGCAACGATTCGCGCCGAAATGGCCCGACTAGAGGATCAAGGGTTAATTGCGCAACCACATACCTCGGCCGGACGTGTTCCAACCGATGCTGGCTATCGTTACTATGTAAATACTTTATCGGAGCAACCTGAGCGTGCCAGTGCATCGCTCGCGCCCACCGTCAACGAGCGACCGCCAGAACGCGAAAATCGCGTTCTGGAGTTGCGAATAAATTCGCAAACTCGCGCGGATTATGCAATCCGCGGGGCGGTCGACTCTTTGGTTGAGCTGACTGGTAACCTCGGTCTCGCAACCATCGGCGACCAACTTTATATCTCTGGCATTTCGCGACTTTTTACGCAGCCCGAATTTCTTGACAACTCGCGCGTCCAAGCGGTCGCCGAGTTGCTTGACAACCTCGAACCATGGTTGCGCGAAGCCTCGCCAGGCCAGCCTCTCAATATTTTTATCGGCCAGGAGAACCCTATCGGCAAAACCAGCCAGGTCTCCTTGATTATCAGCCGTTTTTGCTCGCCGTTTTCTGATAAGAGCTATATTGGCGTGCTTGGCCCGACTCGCCAGAATTATGGCCGCGTCATGTCGTTGGTCCGTTTCGCCGGTAATGCTTTGGAACAGGCTTTAGCCCTTAAATAGGAGAAATAAGAGGAGAATTTTATGAAAAAATCAACTGTCAAAAACCAGCCGAACACGCTAAACAATCCAGGCTTGCCCAACGATGTTATGACGGTAGACCCAACTTCATCGACAGACGTCAACATGGCTTCCGATGTTAACTCTACCTCTGATTCGGACGCCAATTTTAACGGCAATTTTGACGCCAACTCAGATATTGATCCTAGACGAAACGCTAACTCCGATATTAACTCTGGAGAAAACGCCAGCTCGCAAAGCGCTCAGCCCAACTCGGACGGTCAATCCGCTGACTCGGCGCTCGCTCAGGCCAACGCTCAAATCGCCGAACTAACCAGCGACCTCCAGCGCACGCGCGCCGATTTCGAGAACTATCGCAAACAGATCGAAATGCAAAAATCCCAAGCCGCCACCCTAGCAAAATACGCCGTAGTTGACAAATTCCTCCCTCTGATTGATAATTTTGAGCGCGCATTGCAGACTTATCCTGAGCAACTAGCCCCCCTCGCCAAAAGTTTCGCAAAATCTCTCAAGGATGTCGGCCTCCAGCGCATCGATTCGGCGCCTGGCACCGAATTCGATCCCGACTTGCACGAAGCCGTCATGGTAGAGGAGAGCGACGACGATACCGACACCGAAGTCATCACCGAAACTTTACGCCCCGGCTACACCTATGAAGGGTCAGTGATTCGCACTGCGATGGTTAAAGTTAAGCATTAGAAGCAAGCGCTCCTACTCCTGCAAACAGCGGAGAGAGAAACCGTCGTAACGAGCAGGTAAAACAATTGATGTATCCGCTATAGATTCAGTCAAATAAAGAATATACGTACTAGTTGCTGTAGCGCCACTGTTTGACCAATAGTGTCCTCGAACGCCAGCATATCTTGAGAAACCAAAACCTAAATACGCATCGCCGCTGCGCACAGCACATAAAAACCGAACAAACCCACTATATTTCCCACAAAATCACATATTTTCCACATTTTTCAACCCACACTTTACCCCTGTAATTCAACTACATTTTTGCAAAAACCACAAAATAAGCATAAACACTCTTGACAAATAACACTTGACATGCTACAATGGAAGTATAAGTTCGATAAGGAACTTATAGCAAGACTTACTATTCTCCCACAAGGGAATAATCAAGTCAAGCGGTTATATTCATATAACCCAGTTCTACGTAGTAGAACTGTACTAACCCTATATAGAACTTAAGAACGTTAAATCTCAATATGAAAGTTGAATTTCTAAATAAGCCTCAAAGTGGGATAACCGCAGGGAATCATCAATCCCTCCGATGTTCTCCCTGTGGTTACCCCACTTTGAGCAAAGCGCCTGCAAACAGGTGTGGGAAAATTTCATAGCGTGTAGGCACATATTTTATCGTGATCCTACAGCAATCAACCTTTATCTAAACACGTAGCCAGCGACCGGCAGTAAAGTCGCGAAGGAGGAAATATGAAAGATTTTAGAAATACCAAAGGGGCAGAAGTTAGTGTAGAGTATTTTTTGCAGAGACAGTATGGCGGATCTGCAGAACCAGCAACAAAGGAGGAATTTTTAAACTCTTTACCACCTTGCCGGAATACTGACAAGATTGCCAATCTCTGTAACACTCTTGAAACTAACAAGGTGTTTCAGGTTGTCAACCTGACCCTCAATAAAGGCGAGTCGATGCCAGCTAGCTCGTATGCGGCGGTGTCAACTTACCTTGAGACGTTTTTTGTCTCAGGAAGCTATGGGGGATACACTGGGAGAGTCAGCGTGAAAGCAGAAGGGCAGGAAATCCTTTCGTTTACGAACGGAGCTTCTGTCGCTTCTATGCACTAGAAATTGCACCTTGACAACTTCATATTGGGATATAAGCCCCCAGGACCGCGTATCATAGAATATGCATTAACGTCCTGGGGCTTTCCATTTGGCGAACTTATCAAAAAAGCTCGTGACACCTAATGTCACGAGCCAATTTTTTACTCTTCCGCACCGCTTACTGTTTCAGTCTCATCGACTTCGACAGTTTTGTCCAAATCTTCAGCGTCGGCTGGCGCATCGGTCTCTGGTGTCGCAATATCGTCAGACTCTGAGGTCTGTTCTTGCAACTCTACGCCATTGACGTCCTTAGTAGCTTCAGCTTCAGCTTCGTCATCGCCACTTTCACTTAGCGCATTGAGCAGGGAATCTTCCGCGTTCTTGCGCTTTTTCTTTTCTGGTGCTTTGGCAACTTCGATGTCGATTTCATAACCAGTCAATTTAGAAGCAAGGCGAACGTTCTGACCTTGACGGCCAATCGCAATCGATTGCTGATCCTCGTTGACCGAAACTTTAGCCTTTTTCTTATTGATTTCAACCTTAACGACTTCGGCCGGGCTAAGAGCCTCGCGAATATATTCAGAAGGGTTATCACTCCAAGTGATAATATCGATTTTTTCGCGATCACCGATTTCGTTCATGATGGCTTGGACACGCATACCGCGACCACCAACAAATGTGCCAACTGGATCGACGCCTGGCACCTTTGACATAACGGCAATTTTGGTACGACGACCGGCTTCGCGAGCGATGCCTTTAATCTCGACCGAACCGTTATCAAGCTCTGGCACTTCTTGACGGAACAAATATTCGATAAACTCCGGGCAACCACGCGAGAGAATCAACTGCGCTTTTGCATCTTCGCGGTCATGGTCAACGCCCTTGAGATAAACTTTAATTCGTTCACCCACAGTATAATATTCGCCATCAATCTGTTCGCGACGTGGCATAATGCCGGTTGCTTTGCCGAGGTCGATACGCACCACACGTGGCTCTACTCTAGCTACTACACCAGTCATCACGGTACCAATTTTGTCTTCAAAAGCCGAAAGCACTGCATCGCGTTCCGCCTCGCGCAAACGCTGCATTACTACCTGCTTAGCAGTCATCGCGGCTACTCGACCGAACGAAGTCACTTCATGCGACTCTTCGACGATGTCGCCAATCTGCGCATCGGCTTTCAACTTTTTGGCTTCCTCTAGAGGAATCTCGGTGGCGGTGTTGTAGGCCAAACCGTCTTCAATCACTTCGCGCGCCACAAAAACCGTTGCCTTACCAGTATTAGTGTTGAGAATCGCGCGCACGTTCATGTCGCGATCGCCGTTGTCGCGACGCCAAGCCGAAGCAATCGCCATCTGCACCACGTCAAGCACAGTTTCTTCTGGCAAACCTTTTTCCTCGGCAATCACGCCCACCATTGAACTGAGTTGCTGGAGATCTAATCCTTCCATTTTGTCCTTTCTATTTAACCTCTGGGCTGAGTACAGACGCCCATCTTACTAAAATTTAACTAAAAAATCCGCCCCTCTCCGGGTCGGACAATATCTGTATATCTTCAGTATAGCGCACTTCTCCTGATAAAACAAGGGTGAAATTGCGGGAAAAGTAAATTTTAAGCAAAATTCAATGAAACATAATTAGTGAAACGGCGGCAGGTCTGAGCTAAATTCGGTAATAAATTCAGTAAAGATTCGGCAGGTTTGAACTTTTTACACATGCCAATACGCCTTTTCCTCAGGTAAAACACATTTTTCCACAGTTTTTGCACAACTTCTCCACAGTTTTGCGCATCTTTTTCGCAGAAACACTAAGAAAATCCACAAACTTTCCACAGAAATAGCAGGGAATTCCACACCTTTCCTACATCCTTCCCACATTGTGCTGCGAACTTTCCACAAAGATCTCCAGATTTTCCACAAAATATCAATAATTCTCCACAAGAAATCCACAGGAACAGGGTATTTTCCTACAGCCTAATATCTTGCAAGAACGTACTTTATGCAATATTCCTATTGACTAATCCCCAATAATCTGCTATACTGTAAGTATAACGTCACCGAGTGGCGTAAGTTTGGCTGACGAAATTGCGGTCTGAGACTGCAATTTACGGCCTTAACAATCAAATACCAGAAGGAGGGAATGTCATGAAAGAAGTGACAAAAAATTTTATCAATTTTGCGGTAAGTAGTGGGGCATTGCAGTTCGGTGATTTTACTCTGAAAAGTGGGCGGAAATCTCCGTTTTTCTTCAATATGGGGAATCTGTCAAGCGGCTCACAGTTGCTTCAACTGGCAAAATATTACGCCAACGTTGTTTATGACAACTACGCCAGAGACCGCAAAGTGGACGTGCTGTTCGGCCCGGCTTACAAGGGAATTCCTCTGGCTGCCGTAACTGCTCTGTGGCTGCACGAGGCCTACATGGTCGACGTACGCTACGCCACTAACCGTAAGGAGATTAAGGATCATGGCGATGCTGGAATAATTATGGGTGGCCCCATTAATGATGGCGATAGAGTAGTCATCATCGAGGATGTCACCACCTCTGGCAAATCCATCGAAGAAGCCATGCCGATTATCAAATCCTGTGGTTCGACCCCAGATGCCGTGAAAATTATGGGAGAAATTATCGCCCTCGATCGACGGGAACGTGGTGCGGACACCAGATTGTACGCGCTGCAGCAGATTACTGACCGCTATGGTTTTCCGGTGCATGCCATTGCCACGATGGACGATGTGGTCGAGCATCTCTACACGGAGGGTGACCGCAAGATTATTACCGATGATATTTACGAACGCTTGCAGAATTATTATGCTGAATATGGCGGCGTTAACCCGTAAGCATGACAACTGGTAAATGCAAAAGGCCTAGGCCTTTTATTTCTCCCAGGGAGAAATAAGGTTCTTTATGAGAGTCCTCCGAGCAATCGGAGGATTTTCTATCTTTAGAGCCGCTTATAAGATTTTCGAGGGACTTCCCATCTCTAGCGTTACTTGTAAAAAATCCGAGGAATTTGCCGTTTCGTAATTCTGCCTCAAGGCGAACCATGTTATAATATGTAAAACTTTATCTGAAAAACTAGATAGAACTTTGCGAAATGAGGTGATAACAGGTGGCAAAATTTTTTAGTGCCGACCTTCATGTCGGCGAAAAACCGGCTCCTGGCAATCCGTCCTATTATCGTTGGGGACCACCCGAAGCTTTCCAGCGGCATTTTTTGGAAATTTGTCATCAGCAGATAAAAAATCAGCATGACGAACTGTATTTGGTTGGTGATTTGGTCACGAGCTCGGAAAATTTAGCGTTTTATGACCAGTTGCCCGATTGTGCACTATATATTATATGTGGTAACAAGGAAAAACGTATTCCAAATTTTACCGAAAACGCTCTGAAATTCCTCCCCCAGCACCGCGAGAAGACTAAAATCGCAACTGACGCCATGCAAGTGGAGATTAACAGTCGGGTTTGGCGCCTGATTCATCGACCCGAAGATGCGCTGAAATATCCAACTCTACTGCCAACACTCTGCGGTCATGAACATGGTTTCTGGCGGACGAAGGCGCTACCGGGCGGCGAGCCAATTATTAACGTCGGTGTGGATGCCTGGTGCGGTAATCTGGTGAACGAACAGTTCATCGACCTGCAATACCGAGGGGTAACAAGCGGCCGTTTTAATCGTTTTATGTATCAGTTTAACCCCGATTTATAACTATTACCCTGACGAAAGTCAGGGTTTTGGCATTATTTAGCACTGTTGAACTAACGAGGATAGTGAGAAAAGAAAAAGTACTTGTACTTTTTCTTTCAAGCGACGCAGTTAGCAAGACTGCCACTGGCAGTCTTGACACATGAGTGCTAATTTGCTACAATAGGGGTAGAAATTGGCAATATAAGTCATAAAGTGCTAATTTCTTGCAAAAATCGTACATTAGCACTATTTACATATGAGTGCTAATGCGATATGATTGAAGTAAATGTTAGTTAGTTTAATAATCTGTGCGTGGTGGGCGAAGTTTTAGCTCCTGAGAAAAAATAAAGCGAGCGAAGGCTGAGCGAGCAGAAGGAGACACCCGTAAAGACGGGCTGTCGACTGGTTTTCGAGCAGGAGTTAAAACTTCGTCTATCATGTGTAGATTTAATAAAGAAAGGAACAATTATGTCAAAAATCATCGGTATTGACCTCGGTACCACCAACAGTGCTTTTGCTTACATGGTGGCTGGCAAACCAGAGGTTATTACAAACAGCGAAGGTGATCGCACTACCCCATCGGTAGTCGCTGTGACCAAAAAAGGCGATCGTTTAGTTGGTAAAGTCGCTCAGCGTCAGCGTGTGACTAACCCTAAGAACACCATTTATGGTATTAAACGCCTCATCGGTCGTAAATTTGAAGACGAAGAGGTGAAACACGATCTGGGTATCATGCCATACAAGATTGTGAAAAAAGGCAATGCTGTCGCCGTCGAAATGGATGGCAAGGAATATACGCCAGAAGAGATTTCAGCTATGGTACTCAGCAAAATCAAGGCCGACGCCGAGGCTTTCTTGGGTGAACCAGTTACCGAAGCAATTATTACTGTGCCAGCTTACTTCGACGACTCTCAGCGTCAGGCGACTAAAGACGCTGGTAAGATTGCCGGTCTCGAGGTCAAGCGTATTATTAACGAGCCAACCGCTGCAGCTTTGGCCTACGGTCTCGAGAGTAAGAAGGATGAGCAAATTGCCGTCTTCGACCTTGGTGGTGGTACTTTCGATGTTTCTATTCTTGAACTTGGTGACGGTGTCTTCGAAGTAAAATCCACTAACGGTGATACTCACCTCGGTGGTGAAGACTTCGATAACATTATCGTTAACTTCCTTATCGACGAGTTTAAGAAAGAATCTGGTATCGATATTAAGGATGACGCTGCGGCCATGCAACGTATCAAGGATGAGGCAGAGAAGGCCAAGAAGGAACTTTCGTCTACGACTTCGGTTGAGATTAACTTGCCATTCCTCACGGCCGATGCTGATGGCCCTAAGCATTTCGAGTATACTTTGACTCGTGCCAAGATGGAGGAGTTGGTCAAGCCTTTGCTTGAACGTCTCGCTGGTCCAGTAGAGAAGGCCCTTAAAGATGCCAAACTCACTGCTAAAGACATCGACGAAGTTGTCATGGTCGGCGGTATGACTCGTATGCCAGCCGTAGTCGAAGAAGTTAAGAAAATCTTTGGTAAAGATCCAATGCAAGGCGTTAACCCGGATGAAGTTGTGGCCGTCGGTGCCGCAATTCAAGGTGGTGTTTTGCAAGGTGATGTAAAAGATGTTCTCTTGCTTGACGTTACTCCACTTTCGCTAGGTATTGAGACTATGGGCGGTGTATCAACTAAATTGATTAACCGTAACACCACAATTCCAACCAGCAAATCCGAAGTTTTCTCAACCGCGGCCGATAACCAGCCACAGGTAGAAATTCACGTTTTGCAAGGCGAGCGTGAAATGGCCGCCGACAACAAATCTCTCGGTCGTTTCATTCTTGACGGTATTGCACCAGCTCCACGTGGTATTCCTCAGATTGAAGTTACTTTTAATCTCGATGCTAACGGTATTTTGAATGTCACTGCTAAAGATAAGGGAACCGGCAAAGAGCAGAGTATTACCATCCAGAACTCTGGCAACATGAGCAAAGAAGACATCGAGAAGGCTCAGGCCGAAGCCGAAGCGCACGCCGAAGAAGACAAGAAAAAGCGTGAATCCATCGAGTCCAAGAACAAACTTGAAAACGCCATCTACCAGGCCGAAAAGATGCCAGACGAGTACAAAGACAAGATTTCTGAGGATGACGCTAAGACGATTAAAGAAGCTGTCGCCGAAGCCAAGAAGACTCTTGAGAACGCTGACGCCGATAAAGACGCTTACGAATCAGCTGCGAAGGCCCTCAGTGACGCTATCATGCCAATCGGTGCAAAAATGTACCAGAGTGCTAGCGCGGATGCAAATAGCGGCAACGCTAATAATGAAGGCAAATCTGACGACGACGCCGTCGAAGGTGAAGTGGTGGATAAAGACTAATCTATTAACTTTAATATACAAAAAGTACCTCCATGGTGGGGTACTTTTTGCAATTTATCGCTATGTCTTATCCAACAGAGACGCGTAAATTCTTCCGGGAGAGACTTGGATACTGCAACGTAAAAAATGTATTTTATGAGTAATTTTTAAAAGAAAGATGGAAAAGTGCTAAAGTATTAGTTGCAAAAAGCCGCTCATGGAGCGGCTTTTGTACGGTTTTTTTCTGCATTTTCTCAATTTTCAATCTTTACATAGAATTATAAAACATTATAATTAAAACAAAGTAGAACAGAGGAGCCAAAATGAAAAGATTTTTTTCAGTGGTGGGCGCCTTCATTATCGCAACGGGCTTAAGTTGTGCAACATTTACTAGACTGGGTTTTGCGGAGTCTCTGGACGATCTATCTGGTGAGGAGGATACCGACTATGAGACAACTCGTCAGACCGCTATCGACCTCATCGTGGCCTATCAAGACAGTTTGACCAATGGTCTCGACAATGACGAACTCAAAAACAAAAATCTTAACGCCGAACAGAAAAAGGCCGTAATCGATGCCTATAACCTTCTTCATGCTGAAGACCAAGCCCCATACACGGAGCTAATCACTCTCATCGAGCGAGGCGGCGTTCCTCAACTTGAGTTTATTGGCGCTACAGAATATGACAGTGTAGACGATGTGAACTTCTATCAGATTATTCGGGCTACTGACAATGAGGATAATAATGCAGACGGCGTCATGGAATTGAACGCTGACAACACGACTTGCAATTTAACGCAAGAATACCTCGTAGAGGGCGCAACCCATCAACCATACTCGATCAAATGTTTTGTCACTGACAGCGACCATAATGTTAGCGAACTAACACAGGAAATTAGAATCAAAATCACTACGCCACCAGATGACAAGGATCCTGGCGACAATACGGATGATCCTAATAACCCAGGACAGGACCCTGACAATCCAGATAATCCTGACAATCCTGACCAGCCAGGACAGGACCCAGATAATCCTGGTGGTAACGATAACCCAGATGATAATAATCCAGACAACCCTGGTGATACTGGTGACGACCAAGACCCAGATAAAAATCCTGGCGGCGACCAGCCAGGTGATGACCAACCAGGCGATGACACGCCGGGTGGTGATCCTGGCAATCAGCCGGGCGATAAACCAGGTGACCAGCCAGGCGACGATGGCAATAATGATGGAAATGATGATGATAAAAACGATGACAAAAACGACAGCCAGAATCCTTCGGATGACAACCAGCCGGGGAACAGTGACACGCCGAATACGCCCGGTTCAACTGGTTCTAACAACTCTTCAAATTCCAACAACGGTACCAAACTACCAACTTCTTTGCCCAATACTGGTCCGAGCGCACTGTTCTCTCAGATTTCCCCTGCCGTTTACCTCTCAGTTTTGATTGGTCTAGTGGCGGCAACTACGGTGTTCTGCTTAACTAAGCGTCAAGAAGCCAAGAACGAAATTTAAACACGCCGCAGCACTAAACACTCAACAGAAAAACACTAAATTTCGGCGCTTAATTGCTCAAAAGCCGTGTCCCTCTTGACAAATAGTCAACGGTATGCTACAATAGAAGGATAAGCCTGCTTAAGCACCTGTTTAACAAGGTTTGACGATAGTTTAACAGGGTTAAACTATCTCCTACTGCGTAGGAGAACCGAGGCTTACTGGCTTAGTAGTTTACTACCCAATATTCATATCTTGGGAGTAAAGATGGTGTTTTTGTTTTTGTAGTTATAGATGCTAGCAACCAGCTGTAAGGTTGCAGAAGGAGGGAAAAATGTTACAGATTACCGATGGACGCACTTGCGTGGAATACCAGACAACCGACAAGGTTCCTAACCAGCCACCCATAGTTTACGGGTGGCGAATCCATTGGCCACAGATGGCGAGGTTCTTAGACTTAACTGAGGAAACCATCATCTGCCATGTAAAAGACAGCGATTTAGAATATGCTAAAACTTACTCTAAATCAGACCTGTATCGGGTAGCTGTCATTAACGGATACGAAGAGGATCGCAGCGAGCGTATTATGGGGCACCTCTGCCGGACTAAGACTCGCGGCGAACCGAGGAAATTCGTTTTTTACCCTGGCCGCGGTATGTCGCAGGAACTGCTGGAAGCCTTCTATCCTAGCGCTAAGTGGCGTGCCCAGAGCAAACTGCGTGCAGAGTTAATGTTGATTTCAGAAGATGGCGTTCAACCGTGGTATTTTATCGGAGGTGCTACGCGTAATTTGTATGCAGTGGACGATAAAATCTTCTTACTGAGAGACAACGGCAACTTGATTAGCTCGGCAAAACAGGATGGGCTAACGGTTTCGGGTAGTTCTGCGCGCTTCTTGAGTACGGACGCACTGGGTGCTACGGCGTACGCTTCGTCTGGTATTGAGGATGTCGACAGTTTGATTCATGCCGGTCTGGTTGGACGGAATCACGACGTCTTGGAGACGATGAAGCAAATCCTCACCGAAGAGGAATTTAAGGCGTTGGCCTGAATGCATTAGCCAAATCATCGCATCTCCATTAGATCAAAATTGAATATTGGACAGATAATAGCCTTTTGGCTAAGTACTAGACAGGAATCCTGGGGTCAAACCTGGGATTTTTGCTTTAACTCCCTCTTAAACATCCGGCCTAGCCGTGTTATAATAACTGCAAAGGAGTTTATTTTTTATGGAAGAACTATATCTAGTAACCAATCCAGGTTCGTCTTCACGCAAATACGGTCTTTACCGCGGTGACGAAGAAGTCTGCAACCTTCACTTCGAGATGGAAGGCAACGATGTGGTCTGCACAATTAAAAAAGATGGTAAGAAGCAGAAACTTGACCAGAAATTCAAAAAACTGACTGACACCGTTAAATACGTTCGTGACATCCTAGATGATGAAGGCTACATCAGTGCTACGTCAAATCTCAGTGGTATCGTCGCGCGTGTGGCGGCGCCGGGCAAATATTTTTCCGAAGATCATATCGTCGATGATGACTGCCTTGAGCGCTTAGACGCTGCCAAGAAGCGCGCTCCTCTCCACGTTCCAGTTGCAGCTGCCGAAATCGAGGCTTGTGTAAAAACTTTTGGTGACACCCCAGTTATCGCCGTGTCTGACTCGTCATTCCATAACACCAGAGATGACGTGCACAAATATTACGCTTTTAATAAGGACTTGGCGGACCGTATCGACGTTTATCGTACCGGTTATCATGGTCTATCAATTGGCTCGATTCGTGAATACCTGAAATCAGCGAATCTTGAAGCAGAAAAGGTGATTGTTTGTCACATCGGTTCAGGTTCATCGGCAACCGCTCTCTTGAACGGGGAATCAGTTGACACGACAATTGGTTATTCGCCAAATGGCGGCCTTATGATGGCGACGCGCTGTGGCGACATTGACCCAGCTGCGGCTCTCGCTATCGCTCGCGAGCTCAATCTCGATAATGAAGGTCTAGAGGGCTATCTCAACAAAGAGTGTGGTCTCAAAGGCGTGGGTGGAACTGATGATATGCGCGAGATTATTTGCAAGCGTGACCAAGGTGACGAAAAAGCGGCTCTTGCCTACGACATGTATATTTATCGTTTGCAAGTCATTATCGGTCAGTTGGCGGCGGCCATGCACGGTGTTGACGAACTTATTTTCACGGCTACGGTAGGCGAACGCAATAGCATGATTCGACGCGACGTAGTGGCTGGGCTAGAATATCTTGGGTTCAAAATCGATGCCGCAGAAAACGATAAAGGCTTAACTGACGAGCGTCATGTCCGCATTTCTGCTGCCGACAGTAAGCCAATTTACGTCATCGCAACGGACGAAACTGGCGAAATGCTCCGCCGCGCCAAGCTTTTGCTTGAAGCGAAGCGATCGTAAAAGCCAGATTCTAGGCGAAAATGAGCTTATAGCTAATAACTCAGAATCTATCAGCAATTGGGTGAATTGAACCGAGCCTAAATTCTGCAAAAAATCATCCTCCGCGTGGAGGGTGATTTTTATAAGTTTGGCGGACTTTATACTCTAACGTGCGAGGCAGCGAATACCAAAGGAGTTGGCGCGTGATGTTGAAAATCCAGGATACAACTCTGCGGTATAAAACTGCATATTGCTAAGACTGGCACTTGTGTTCAGGTTGGCTGAAGCATAGTAACCTCCAGTGTGCACACCTTTGATTTGATTACTACCAATCCAGCCTTGCCTGACAAAATATAGTGGAGCGACCTGTGGGTCTGGCCAGCTAGTACCGCCAAAAGGCGCAAATACACGCCCATCGTCGGTTGTGGAATTAAACTTATAACCATAGGCTGCAAAAAGATAAGCATAATCAGTCTGTTTCTGGCGATCAAGCATACTACTCACATCCCCATTCCATAGCCCTGCTGGTAACCGCCAACCCTTAGGACAAATGTCACCCTTCGCAGTTTGTTCAGTAATTGGTTGACCTTCTGGAGTGTATGCATTACCGGCTACCGTGGCATTTAACTTATAAAAGTTGCCAACTAGATAATGAGCGTCGTATTCGGCACCATTCTCGCTAATTGTCTTGTCACCGGTTGCGTTAAATGTGGGCTTCATATCAGCAGTGATTTGTGTATAATATTCTGGACATTGTTGATAGCCTTCCGTAAGATCTATAAGTGTGCATTTCTTGGCATTGCTAATGTCTGTATTAACCCACTCCCCTGGGTTCCACGAAGTAGTAGAATAATATGCTCCATCACTAATTGGCGTCCCACCAATCTTCGTCTCCGTTTCTGGTGACCAAGTTTCTTGTCCAGGCGCTAAATTAGTATTGGCTGAAGTTAAAGGTAAAGTCCGGCTATTGAGATCCAGTGCCAAATTCTGCACCATCCAACAATTCCCATCCTTCAGCTTAGATACCCAGTATTTCTTACCATCAC